>CAZNEJ010000001.1:0-29538 GCA_964571975.1 uncultured Sulfurovum sp.
ACAACATGCCCCACAAACTTAGACATATTATCCAATATCTTCCCGCCCTTTCTAAACCCTAGACCACATGCTTCATAGGCATAAAAGACACCCGCTTGGTAACTTTGTCCTTGCTCATCTGTGTTTAATTCTGTGTAGGCTTGGTAAATCATTTTATGGTTTTTGTAATCACCTTCTACTGCGTGGAGTTCTGAAGCATTTTCATCTAGTATACTTACATTGCCACCCTCACGACCAAACACGGGCTTTTTGACCTGTTTTTGTCCTTCTAGTGGCCCAAATGAACTCTCTAGGAGTAGTGGATGATTTGGGTATAGGTCCCAAAGGATTTTTAGTAGACCCTTACTTTGAAAGAGTAGGGTGTAAGCAGGGTTAAAAATAATGGCTTTTTGATTGGATATGATATTTTTTAGTATCATAGCTAAATCAGACTCTTCTAAGGCTATGTCCTCCCATGGTATGAGCTTAAACCAAAGTTCATAGCTTTCATCTTGGTAGCTTATGCCTTCTTCTTCATCGAACTCTATATCATCCATGTAGGCAAACTCTGTCTCGTATCCTGCTTCTGTTGCTATGTGTTGCAAAAGGCGTACTGTGTTTTCTTCTTCAGAATTGCCACGCACAGAGGTAAACAAAAACTTCCAGCCATCATAACGTTCTTCAAAATCACTCACGTCCTCTTCTAGTATGACAAGTCTCTTGAAGTTGTCAATAAGTGACTCATAAAGACCATTAAATTGGCTAGATTCTTCCATATTATTTTTTTTGAGTATTGCCCATTGGATGATGGCAGTCTCAAAAAGTGCCGTAGGAGTGTCGGCGTTAAACTCCAGTAGCTTAATGGGCTTAGCGTTTAGCCCACCTGCTAAGTCAAAGCGTCCATACAGATGCCAATGCACATCATTTTCCCATGATTCTTTGATGAGGTCTACTAGGTTAAATGGTATACCTATCTCATGAAATAGGTCATTTTCCACTACATGCTCAGCAGCTTCTATGTACATGTCATAAAGTTCGTTTGTGGCTTCATAGTAGGCTTTGGCTTCTTTGCTTGAAAGGACTACAAGTTCATCTGAGATATAAGAGCTATCATCTGCGTCAGTATGCCAGACGAAACCTAGAGATTCTAGGTAGTCCGTGTCTAGTGCTGTGGTTTTTTGTAGCTTAACCACCGAAAAAACCGCCTTTTTTACCAGTAGACTTTTTGTTTCCAAAGAAACCACCTTTTTTAGCAGATGATTTTCTAGGTTTATTGAAGGAACTTTTGCTTTTGTTGTAGGTGGATGGCGATTTGTACCCTGCCTTGCGGTTATTTTGGTAGTTTTGGTTTCCAAAAAGTTTGTTTCCTATGTATGCACCAAGCATTGCCCCAGCCATACTGGCCATAATGGTCTCACCTAGCCCCATTCCTTGCTGTTGGGTTTGTGGATTTTGTGCTTTGGTGAGATTGGACGTACCATTGTCAATCTTGGCTGCTTCTTCTTTTATGAGTAAATCAAGTTGTGTTTGCGTGAGGACTTGTTCTGTACCATCTAGCTTTTTAAGTACGATGCGTGTTTCATCTGCGGGGAATTCGTCTTTTATCTGGTAGCGTCCAGGAGCTGTCTCTTCGATGATTACAAAGGCACCTTTGGATTGCATTTGTTCTTCATGCTGCTGGGTGTTACCTGTGCATCCTGTGACACCAGTGGCGAGTAGGGTAGCTAGTCCAGTAGCTGTAGCAATAGTGGAGAGTTTTTTAATGTGTTTCATGTCGTGAAATCCTAAATAGAAATTTGTGTAATAGTAGAAATTTGGGTAATCATAGCAAAAAATTCTTGAGATTAAGGGTGAACTGGCGAGTAGGGCAAACAAAGAGGAAGGAGAGCCTCATTGTTTAAAAAAAGGTAAAAGGTTTTAGTCCATTTGATTTCGTAGGAATGTCGGTATCTCCAAGATGTCTTCGTTCTCAGCATAGTCGCCACCAACAATCTTTCTATTGCCTAGTGATGAAAATGTATTGATGTTCTGTGTAGTAGATATAAGTGAGGTCTGCTTGATGACTGTTGGCTCAGACACAACATTTTTATCTTCAAATCCAGTGGCGACGATAGTGATTTTAACTTCATCTACGTCCATAGAATCGCTGGTTGTTGTACCAAAGATTACGTCTGCATCTTCATCTGCACTTTCATAGATGATTTCCATCGCTTCAGAAATGCCATTAAGTGGATAATCTGGGTGAATATCGAACTGTACAAGTACACCCATGGCACCATCTATAGAGATATTGTTAAGAAGAGGGGACTCTATGGCTGTTTTTGCGGCATCATATGCAGCAGATTCTCCAGAACTGTAGCCTGTACCCATCAGAGCAAGACCTCTATGCTTCATCACTGTTCTTACATCTGCAAAGTCTAGGTTAATGTCGTTATCACCATGTGAAAGAATCACTTTTGAGATACCTCCAACGGCCTGAGTAAGAATATCATCCACCATTTTAAAACTTTCTTTGATCCCTAGGTTTTTTTCTACAATAGAAAGAAGTTTTTCGTTAGGTATAACTATAATAGAGTCACTCTCACGTTTAAGTTCCTCTAGCCCTTCCTTAGCAAGTTTAGTTCTTTTGCGACCTTCAAACTTGAAAGGACTAGTCACGATAGATACAGTAAGTGCACCTATCTCTTTGGCTGCTTGAGCGATGATAGGTGCAGCACCTGTACCCGTACCACCACCAAGACCAGCAGAGATAAATACAATATCAGAACCTTTAAGCATCTCTTTGATGTCTTCAAAACTTTCTAGTGCAGCTTCTCTACCTTTATCTGGAACCATGCCAGCTCCAAGACCTCGTGTTGCATTCATGCCTAGTTGCATTTTGTAGGGTGCTAAGGAGCTCTCTAGGGCTTGTGCATCCGTATTTGCTACGATAAGGTCAATAATATGAATACCTTCCGATATCATGTGATTGATCATGTTTCCTCCACCGCCACCAACGCCGATTGCTTTTATCTTTGCTCCATTTGTATGACATTTTGCTTCGGTTATCTCTATATCAAAATCTTCCATCTCTTCCCCTTTGTTTTGTTGTATATATATTTTATGTTTAAAAAAGTTGTTTCGCCCAGCTTGTCAACTTTTTTAAAGGATTACTATTTTCTTCTGCTATGTCTGGTAAGTCACTAAAAGAAAATGAGTCTGAATCTGTCAGCACTGTTGCTTTTTTTTCTTTATTTGTATTGCTTAGTTTAATACTTTCTATCTCGGTAATGGTATTTTTAATCTTGATATTGTTAAGATTAGATTCATTTATTTCTTTAGAATGCAGTAAAACCTTTTGGAAATCTATCTCGTATTGTGTATATTTGCCTGATTGATAAAGTAATAGACCAATGACCGTAGAGAACGCAGGGTCTTTTAGATCATCAAATAGACCTTCTATGTCATCACTTGGTTTGGCGATGCGTACAGGCATACCAATAAAGATAGACTGAGCCAACTCTCTAATACCCTTAAGTTTCGTCATGCCACCTGTAAGAATAAGCCCTGCACCTATTTGTTCTTTAATCGAAGACTTTTCAAGTGATTTTGAAAGTATCATGAGTGCTTCTTCTACACGAGAGAAAATCACTGAGTGGACTATCTCTAGAGAGACGCCACTATGATTTTCTTCATCACCTATGATAGGAAGTTTTATGATTTGACTGCTTGTTTCTACTAGATTACCATGATTAATTTTTACATTTTCTGCTATATGCAAAGGTGTATGCAATGCCATGGAAAGATCATTGGTGATATGGTTTGACCCTACACCTAGAAAATCGTTGTACCTGATAGAATTACCAGTATGTATGACTAGATTGGACGTTTGTCCTCCTAGGTCAATGACTGCTATGCCTAATTCTCTTTCATCATCATTCATCGTTGCGATAGAGGAGGCATATCCAGAAAGTACAATACCGTCTATCTCTACACCAGCAGATCGGACTGCCTTTTTAAGGTTTGATAAGTTCGACTTTTGTGTCATAATGATATTTACATCTACTTCCATACGTGAAGCATTCATGCCAAACGGATCTTCTATAAAGTCTTGATCGTCAACTCTAAAGTTGTATGGGAGTACATGTATAATCTCATATTCGTTTGGTACATTGGCATTGTAAAGGGCTGTTTGCATGACACGGTCTATCTCTTTTATGGAGATGTCTTTATGTGGTATGTTGACAATACCTGTAGAGTTAAGACTTTTTGCATAAGCATTGGAGATAGAAACAGTAGCTGTTGTGATGTTTGATCCAGAGATACGTTTGGCATCTCCTATGGCTTTTTTGATAGATTTTGAAGCAAGTTCTATATTGGTTATAGCACCTTTTTTGATACCTTGGGATTTAGAAATCCCATGTCCTTGGATTTTGACTTTTGAGTCTTCAATCTCAGCTATTATTGCACATATTTTTGTTGAACCGATGTCTATAGCTAAGATTGTTTTGTTCAATTTATAAGTCCTCCTATATAGACTTCAGTAGGGTATTGCTTATCTAACATTTTTAAGAAGTTAGACTCAAAGGTTTTATTTTTTACTCGGTTAACAACTTTTTTGACAAGATCTGTCTGGTTATTGTCTGCAGGTAATAGCTTTTGTTCTATAATGTTATAAACTATAACTTTATCCAATAAAGTAATGATACCCTTTTCTTTATTAGATGTAAATAGTTTTTCGAAGAATTGTAAACTTTCTTGTGAATTTAATGATTTTAGGTTGTCATGATCATTTATGGTGACAAAGTCTGACATGTTCGCATTTGATTCAGAAAGTGTTGAAAGTGTTGTCTCAGAAAGTGTCAATAGCCCTTCTTTTTTTGCTTGTATATCGTAAACACTTGTCACTTGTTCTTTTGCTTGTTCATAGGACATAACTTGAGGCTCTTTTGCACTTTCTATTTTGACTGTGACGTATTGTTCGCCTACTACCTTAGGTTTGAGTATGTCACCTATAGATTTTGTTTTTATTTCACTCCATAGAGCTTGTGTCAACCTTAAGTCACCTGCTTGAAGGGTTATTTTTTCAGCATCACTAGCAATTCCTTTTTTAAAAGCAATGTATGCTTTTTGTGCAGATTTTTTTGTTTTTTTAAGTTTTAAATCTTTTTCTACTGACGCTTTAGCTGCATCAAATAAAAGTTGCTTTCCTGAGCCATCTGTATAGTTGAAACTATTTGTCTCGTAGTGGTTTTTTAACTCTTCATCTGTAATGTTGGTATCAGCACTTGAAGTCCATAAAAGAGAAAGTTCATACTTTTTTTTGCTCATATAGTTTTCTTTTTGATTCTCCCAAAATGTTTGTATTTTTGCTTTGTCAGATACATAAGCTATATCAGATGTTGTCAATACTTTGTAAAGTATTTTGTCTGCTATATTCATGGCGGTACCAATAGCTTCTATCTCAAGAGGAAGTGCTTCTGCATTCAGTAAAGCCATCGTTTTATTGATAGTGATTTCTTCTCTGAGTGTGGCTTCAAAATCTTTGGCTTTGAGCCTTTGGGATTTTAAGTAATTATCATAGACCTCTCTGCTAAATACGCCATCTTTTTGAAAACCTTCGATTTTCCTACGCTCTAGCACAAGCTCTTCATCTGAAACAACAATACCAAGGTCTTTAGCAAAATTCAATACTTTTGCTTGCGTGGCTATTTGAGAAAAAGCTTGCTTTATGAGACCCATTTTTTTGGCCTTTTCATCGTCAAGTTTGCCTTTGAGTTGCTGATTGACTTGTCCGTATATTCTACTATATACCACATTGAGTTTTGTTTGAGATATCTCAATATCTCCTACTGTAGCAACAGTTCCTGCACTAGCTCCACCACCACTAAGACTCATAGTAGCACCTGTACCAATGAATGAAATTGTAGCTATCCATATGGTCCATACTAAAAATTTATTATTCTTTTGCATCCAAGAAATCATTTTTTACACCTTTTAATTTAAAAATTTGTAATATTTTAGTTAAGTTGTGGTTAATTACAATTGAAATAGCAAAAAAAGGATTACCGTGTTAGTTATTTGTGTTAATGATAAGGGCTACCATTGAAAGCATCAAGAGCTTGGTGTGGCAAGAAAATTATTTGTTTTTAAAGGTCGATAAAAACCCTTTGTTTTGCTTATGTATGCGTACATAATGGTTAGTAGCCCTATGTATGCCAAGTTCCATGGCTTCTTTGTAAAGTTCTTCTGCTTTTTTATTGTCTTTTTTGACAGATATGCCATTTTCATAGAATTGTGCTAAATCACAAATGGCTTCTGGGTAGTTATCGTTTACAGCCAAACGATTGATGAGTGCAAATGCTTCAGCTAGATTTTTCTTGAGTAAGTCTCCACTATAGAGTGCACGTGCAAGTCTAAACTGTGCATATTTAGATTCAGTAGCGGCACAGATAAGTAAAAGCTGTGCTGCTTCAGCTTTACTAGATTCACTTAGTTTTTCGGTTTTTTGTATTATCTCTTCTATTTCTTTTTCATTATAGCTTTGGCTAGAAACCTTGTCTAGTAATGTATCTACAGAATCAAAAGATTTTGAATCTCTATCTATAGGTGGATACTGATTTTTCATATATCTAAACTTTTGATCTATGTATGTAATAGCATTATAGTTAGTAGGAACTGAAAAGGTATTTTCTGTAGGTACAGGTATAGGTTTTACATCTTTTCTGCCAATTTTTATATCATTTGAGTTTGCTATAAAAGGCGCTTCCTTGCGAGGTTTTCTATTGGGTTTCTCTCCGAGTGCCTCTTGCATAAAATTTTCTTGGGCTATTTTTTCTTGTTCAGTCATGTCAGATATTGCAAGTGATTTTTGCTTGCTTTCTAATGGAAGTTCTATGTCATCGTCAAAAAAAGTATCTTTCTCTATACTATTGTATTGTTTTGGGTCTTCGACTTTAAAAAAGTTATCTGTTTGGCTTGCAGAAACATCTATTGATATATTACCTCTTAGTATGTCTTCGGCTTCTACGTTAAGCAAGGAGTCATAGCTAACAGTATGTGTTGACATTTTCTTGGGTGCGGGAGATATATCTAGGAGGTCATCATAGTTTACTTCTTTAGGTGTAGATTCTGCTAGTTTTGTCTCTGGCGTGTCTATAAAAAGTTCAAATTCATCAATGATAGCCTTATCTTTGGCTGCCTGAATTCTCTCTTGTAGTGCATGAATTGGTTTTTTGGTAGGCATGGGCCTCTTGACTGGTCTAGGTGTGGATTGCGTGGATTGCGTGGCGACTTCTGGAGTCGTTGATACTTTGGCTTCGCTGTGAGTAGGATTTGGTGTTTCTACGACAGCTGGTGTTTCTGCGACAGCTGTAGATTCTTTGACAAGCATGGGTTCTTGAGATGTTCTTTGCAATACAGTGTCAGTTGGCGTTTCTATATAGGTGGCGATAAGACCCTGTGCTTGAGCATAACTATGTTCAGACAATAGTGTTAAAATCTCTCTTATTTTGGGATCTGTTTTAAGCATGCCTAGCCTAAGTACTTGAAGTTGTATCGTCTCTGTGTCAGTCATGGAGATAGCAAGCTTTATAATAGCCAAGCGTTTTTTAGTCTGATTCATGATCTGCTCCTGTAATATAATTTGTAAAGTATAACTAAAATAGCTTTACAAAAGTGTTTTACAAGTTTACAGACAAAACAAAGAGTATAGACTGATGCAGTAGTTTTGCTATTTATAACTGCTGCGATTGACTCACTTTACATGCTCTGCAACAAGGTGGATGGCCATGGCATAAGTAGTTGCATTATTGTATCGTACTAGTATTCTGAAATTTTTACTTCCTAACCATACATCATCATGTGTGGTGTTACGCGTTTTTACGAGATATGCTTTTTTACCATAAAACTTTTGCGTAGGGTAAATACCTAATTTTTTTATACTCTTGAGAGATTTGAGTTTTTTACGGCTTGTTTTGGCCGATCTAAAACGTTTTCCTTTGAAATTTGTGGCACTCACCACAGGTAAGCCCTTTTTCCAGCGATGCTTGTGCATAAATTTAGCTATAGAACCAATGCAGTCCTCCACATCCCATGGGTCTGTGATACCATCACCATTGAAGTCAGACTTGTGTTTGCGTCCCATAGAAGGCACTTGTTGCACACAACCCATAGCACCCGCAAATGAGCCTTGAAGTGTGGCGATTTTGTAGCCTTTTTCACGGGCTAGTAAAAAGAGGTGTTTAAATTCAGCTTTAAAAAACTTTTTCATACGGTTGGGATGGAAGGCTAGGGTAGCCAAGGCATCTAGTACAGAGTAATCACCTGTGTACTCTCCAAATTTACTTTCAACGCCCATAAAACCCACGATATAGTCCATGTCTACTTTGTAGGTTTTTTCTGCACGCTTGAGTGTTTTGTAATACTCTTTTTTAAATTTTTTAGCCTTGGCTAGGCTAGATTTATCCAGTACATGAGCTTTATATCGTTCCCATGAACCATTTGTTGAGCCTACTTTGTATTTGCCTGTATATCTAGCTAGTGTATCTCTGTCTAGTTTTGCAGAGTCCAGTACTGCTTTTATGTAGTTTCGATTAAAGTTATATTTTTTCACCATCATGCTGACAAATCTTTGTACTTCCTTTTTGGCTAAAAAATCATAGTCTATGGGAGGTCTGTCATCATTTGACATGAGGTAAAATGGTATGAGCAGGGTGAGTAAAATCGTTTTCAAAAATTTCAAATTAAATCCTTATATATTATCTAGTATCAATAGGCTATCACGGTAGATAGGCTCATCTATAAAACCGTATTTTTCATCCATGAATCCGTTGATTTCTTTACTGGCACTTTCTTCAAAAGAGGCTTTTATGTGCTTAGCACGTTCAATTTCATATTTATCAATATTGAAGACTTCATTGGCTATGCTTACTTGTTTTGGACCCATACATGCTTTAGATTCAAAACCTAACATTTTTTCATGTTCGCACCATCTTCTAAAAGTCTTTGTGTCATTGTACTCTTGAAACATAAAAGATATGGGGTGAATGCCAGCTGTTTTTGCATCTATCAGAAACTTAGAAAGTATGTAGTCGATGCTAGGGTTGTTTTGTGTGACTATAGACTGTGGAAGATTAAGAGAAGTTAGTAAGTCCAATATGCCTAGATTGGCAGTGCTTAGACGCTTATCTATGCCCAGTGTACTTAGGGAGTGAAATGCTTCTTTGGTTTCAAGAGATATATGTAGCTCTTTATCTTTGGAGAGTAATGCCAAGGCTTGGGCTACTTCTGTCTGTGTCTTTATCTTGGCCACCCGCACTGCATCAAAAGAAAAGTTATTGAGAAAGCTTATCTCTTCAGCTCCACCTTCGTTTATAGGATTAGTGCGTACGATGATAAAGCTATTTGAGTGCTGCATATGTGAGAGAAAGAGGGCTATGTTGTGCAAGGCTTCTTTTTTACGGTTTGGAGCTATGGCATCTTCAAGGTTAAGGGTTATCATATCTGCTTCACTCTCGTCTATGCGGTTAAGATGTTTGATATTTAGCGGGTTTAGCATCATATTGGAGCGTTTACGTTTGTGAGAGCAAGGCTTTTTAGCTCTACCTGCATAGTTTAGGGGAAGTGTATCTAGGTTGTTAAATATCATAGAGTATAATAGCAGATAATTTTTAAGGATTAACATTGAAAAACATCTATTTACTTTTATTTTTAACCTCTTTTTCTTTCGCACGCTTTGAGGCATATCCAACTGGGGAGTGTCTAGCATTTAACAACATAAAGCATACTAAAAATACACATAATGTTATACTCGATACTACACGCAAGTATACAGTACTTAAGCAGCATAAAGGACAAAATCTTATCATAGTTAAGGGCGAGACACCTGCACAGCGTTGGGTAGACGATGAATGTTTTTCTAAAGTAAATACAAATACTGATGATGTAAGTCTTGCTAAATCTGCTGTTGTAAGCATAGAAGATGAACTTGATTTTGCTTCACTAAATATAGCTAAGACGGAACAGACTAAAAAATATCAAAATAATACTAAGTCAAAACAAAACCTCTTAGCACTTACTTGGCACAATGCTTTTTGTGAAACACATAGGTATAAAAAAGAGTGCAAACCTAGCTTGCCTCCTAAACTTAAGCAGTACGGTACAAAGCATTTTGTCCTTCATGGGCTTTGGCCTCAACCTAGAAGTAGACAGTATTGTAACGTAGGCAAGGAGCTAGTAGCTGCAGACAAACATAAGCAGTGGAGAAACTTACCTTGTTTAGCACTTGATGCTGAGACGGAAGATAGATTAGAAAAAGTGATGCCAGGCTTTTTATCTGATTTGCATAAACATGAGTGGATTAAGCATGGAACATGCTATGGTACAGAAGCAGACCGTTATTTTCGTGACTCTATCTCTCTTACGGAGCAGCTAAATGCATCAAAGGTGGGAGACTTTTTTACGAAACATATAGGCAAGAAGGTAACACTCAAGCAAGTACGACATGCTTTTGATAGAAGTTTTGGAGTGGGTGCAGGAAAACGTGTAGAACTCAAGTGTAAAAAAGGGCTTGTCACAGAACTTTGGTTGCATCTGGGTTCAGGTTCTGATGACTTAGCAGTGCTACTTAAAAAAGGAAAAGTGACACGTTCGAGATGTCAAGGTGGACGCATGGATAAGGCTGGTTTTGGCAGATAAAACAGAGGTACTAGAAGCCCTCAAGCACTCTAATGTATTTTTAACAGGTGGAGCAGGAACAGGAAAGTCTTATATAACCAACGAAATTATAAAAGACTACCGTAATCGTGCCAAGCAGGTAGTCTCACTAGGTTCCACAGGTGTATCTGCTGTAAATATAGGTGGTTTTACTGTACACAGTTTTTTTGTGTTTGGTATAGCCTCAAATTTTGATGACTTAAACCAGAGCGACAAGCGTTCTAAAAAACGCCTCATGGACCTAAAAAAGATACTCAAAGCCACTGAACTAATCATCGTAGATGAGATAAGTATGGTGAGTTCAGATTTGCTAGATATGATAGCTTATAGACTAAACAACTATGGTTACTTAGGTAAGGTACTTTTCGTAGGCGACTTCTTCCAATTGCCGCCAGTTGTAAAACACAACAGCAACAATGATGTCTTTGGTGAAAAACTTTATGCTTTTGAATCTATGGCTTGGAATAGGTTTGATCTTATGGTCATAGAGCTAACCCAGATGAAACGTACTACAGACGTAGAGTTTACTCACATACTATCTAAAGTGCGTATAGGCATGTGTGATGAAGAAGTCATAGCATATATGACAAAGTTATGGAATAATGAAAATATGGAAAAAGACCCTACTTATCTGTACGGACGCAACTTAGAAGTAGAACAGACCAATAGAGCCAAAATCAACGAACTAGACAGCGAAGAGACCATACTCTTTGCAAATGTAGAGATGTTTGGGAATGTACATGAAAAGAAGTTGGCTACTTGGAAAAATATGCTTCCTATTAGCGAGCAACTTACTCTAAAAGAGGGCGTACCCATACTCTTTACCGTAAACAAATGGGGCAAGTTCGTTAATGGCGAGAGAGGCATACTAAGAAAGATAGAAGAAAACCATCTCATAGTAGAAAAAGACGAAGAGTATGTGCGTGTAGAACGCCATGAGTTTGACCTAGTAGATATGCTTGTAAAAGATGACGGAAGGCTAGAGACATTTAACTTAGCCACGCTCTCACAGTTCCCTCTTAAGCTTGCCTACGCAGTAACCATACACAAGTCTCAGGGTATGAGTATAGACAAGCTTGTATGCAATGTAGACAATATCTTTGCTCCCTCACAGTTCTATGTAGCCATATCTCGTGCCATCAATCCTAAGAACTTGAAGCTAGACTTCAATAAGGGTGACTTGACACAGTATTTGCGTAGGGTAGTGAACGTTGATGCTAGGGTAGTGGAGTACTATAATACACTTGCTACTTAGTTGCCAAGTCCTACCACGTTACTCCATTTTTCTAAAAGCATAAGCCAAAAACTCATTATTTGAAGTTAGGATTCCATTCTTCCCACTGTGGTATTTGACTAATATGCGGAAACTCTTCGAGGATTTCTTGAGGTTTAAAGTTTGGCTTGTATGCAAAAGCCTTACATCCCTCTACCCAATACCCAAGATAAATCCACGGAAGCTCTAATATACCTGCAAGTTTTATCTGATAGAGAAGTGAGTATGTACCTAAAGAGAGTCGCCCATAGTCAGGGTCATAAAAAAAGTATATGGAACTTATGCCGTCATCTAAAACGTCTATGAGGTCAACGCCTACAAGAATGTCATCTACGATATAAAGTATTTCTTTACCAAAATCATTGGCACCATCTACAAAATTCTCATGGTATTCACGTTGGCTAATGTTTCTATGTTGCCATCCATCATACTTACTTTTATGTTTGTGATATTTGTTATATAAGGCTATATGCACGGGAGTAAGTGTTGGTTCTTGTACGATGATTTGTGTTTTTGCATTGCGTTTTATGGCTTTACGTTGTGATTTTGTGTATTTGTAGTCTTTGGCATCTATGCGTATACTTTTACATTCGTTGCAGCCATCACATATGGGGTGAAAAAAGTACTTGCCAAAACGCCTCCACCCACGTGCTATGACAGCAGTAGCAAAGGCTTTGGATGCTTGGGCTACATACTTATAGTTCATACGCACCTTGTTACCAGGAATATACGCACAGTCGTAGTCTAGCATGGAGAAGTCTGTTGATGAGGGGTTGAGTAGGTCTAAGTTTAGTTCTTCGTTCATGATGTCTATTTTAACCCAATAGTGAATTTTATGCAAGCAGTTGCATGAGCCCACTGCTGAAGTGAACACAGCGTTAGCGTAGCAATAGGGAGCTGTGCTTCATATGCGTTCTGTAATGTAGAGGGGTTGAGTAGGTCTAAGTTTAGTTCTTCGTTCATAATGATGATTATACCAAGTTTAGTGTAAAATTACTACAAAAAGGCACTCATTGTTTCTATATCAAGCAACATCAGGCTATTGCTACAATAGCGATTCTATATTTCTTTATGATTTTATTTCAAATTTTAAACCTAAGGGAAGCTTGTTGGATGTTGGTTGTGGTGTGGGCATCATCTCACTTTTGTTGAGCCGTGATTTTAGTATAGAAACAAGTATCATAGACAAACAAGAAATGATGCTCAAGTATGCAAGGCACAATTATGAACTCAATGGCTTGAAAGTACAAGGTTATCTAGGCGACTTCATAACTTTGGAAACACAAGATAGATATGACTATATCATCTCAAACCCTCCTTTTTATGATGTGGCTGTACAGCAAAGTGAAAATACCAATCTCAACATAGCACGTTATGCACAGCATTTGCCCATAGAATCTTTCATGAAACGTGTAAAGAGTTTATTGAAGCCTAGGGGTTGGTTCATTTTTTGCTATGATGCCAAGCAGATAGACATACTTTTGCATCATCTTAAAATAAACAGCATTAACCCAGAAAAGATACGCTTCGTGCATTCTAAGATAGACAGAGAATCAAAACTAGTCATGATAGCAGCACGAAATAACTCAAAGTCTATGACACAAGTTCTTCCTCCCTTCGTGGTATTTGATAAATATAATATCTATACACCTAAGACACAAATGATATTTGACAGAGCCAATACTCATAGTATAAAGGGGGATTGGTAGACATGGAACTTATAACAGATGAACAATACACCTATGGGTTTAACCCCTTAGCATGTGAAGCCTGTGGAGGACACTGTTGCACTGGAGAGAGTGGTAATATTTGGGTGAAATATACTGAAGCAGTAAAGATTGCTGACTTCATTAACCTTAGTGTAGAAGATTTTGATACAATGTATTTGAAAAAAGTTAAACATCGTTATTCGCTCATAGAAAAGAAGCTAGCATCTGACAATTTTGCTTGTATATTTTTCGATGAAACCAATAAACGTTGTTCCATATATCCTGTACGACCAAGACAATGTCGTACTTTTCCCTTTTGGGAGCAATTTAAAAATAATGAAGATGAGGTAAGAAGAGAGTGTCCTGGTATCGTTTAGTATTTGTATTTATTGTTATTTTTTCTATTTCTTTGCAGGCTAAAAAGCTTATGGCAATTTCTGATGATGAGCTTATCGTCCAAGGATTACTTTACGATGAGTATAGATCCTATGAAAATGCAAGACAAATTTATGCTAGGCTTTTTGATGCCACAAATGCAGAAGTGTATTTGTTTAAAGAAGCTAGAGCTTCACTCATGGGCAAAACACGTCTACATGAAAGTATCAAAAGACTCAAGGCATGGGACGACATCAATCCAGATACCCCTGAAGTACAGCGACTGCTCATACCTCTATATCTGACTGTTAATCAAGTTGATTTCGCGAAGATTCAAGCCGAGAATTTATTGGAGCGTTCTGTAGACCCATTGGATTTAGAGCTAGCATCAAACCCTTTCCTTTATACAGGTGAATTCTCTAGGGCGTTAGAGCTTTTGAAAAAAGTGTACGAAACTATGCCCAAAGAGATGATTTTGTTACGTATGGCAGATATTATGGACGACTATACAAATGAACGTCTACAAGCCATTGCATTGCTAGAAACGCACCGCCGCATGAATATCTCTTCGGTAGACGTACTGATAAAGCTACTGATAATGTATAGTAAAGAGCAAAACATAGAAGGGTTGTTGGAAACGTATAAAGCACTATATGTGCAAAGTAAAGATGAAAAAGTGCTTGTTAAGATTATAGATATATATGTATATAAAAGAGATATTTTGGGCGTTATAGCATTTTTGGAAAAACATGAAGTAAAAAACAATCTACTGTATGAACTTTATAAGAATAAAAAACTTTTCAAAAAAGCATTGAAGTTAGCAGATAGCAGATATATAGAAACCAAAGATGCAAGATGGATAGCAGAAAAAGCCATCTTGACTTTTGAAAAAGCCAAAGACAAGAATGATAAGCAAATGATAGCCGAAGTCATCTCTTATTTTGAAAAATCTATAGCAATGGGTATAGACGATAGTATCTATCTAAATTACTACGGATATACGCTCATAGACAAAGATGTAGATGTCAAAAAAGGCATAAGTATCATAGAAAATGCCCTGCATCAACAGCCTAGTAATACCTACTATCTAGATTCGCTTGCATGGGGGTATTACAAAGAAGGGAACTGCACTAAAGCTTATGAACTTATGAAGCGTGTAGTAAACGAAGAAGGGCTTGAAGAAGAAGAGATTATAAGACACTGGGAAGCCATAAAGAAGTGTAAATAATCTACCTTTAGGTATAATATAAAAAACTATAGAATTATGGAACACATATGGCTAAAATATTAGATGAAATCATCAGAAAAACAAAATCAGACCTAGAGAAAAGAAAAATAGATTTTCCCATGGAGTGGCTAGGGCGTTCTTTGGCGTTCAACCCTTTTACGCCTAAAGATGTAAAGTCTGCACTTCGTTCTACCCAAGAAAATCCCTACCGTATAATCGCTGAAGTGAAGAAAGCAAGTCCTTCTAAGGGCGTGATACGAGAAGACTTTGACCCCCTTGTCATCGCACAGGCTTATGAAAAAGGTGGGGCAGATTCACTTTCTATACTCACAGAACCACATTTCTTTCAAGGCGACAAAGAGTACTTAGGTATGGTACGCCGTTATGTGAGTATACCCTTACTTAGAAAAGATTTCATCGTAGATAAATATCAGATACTTGAGGCATTGGCCTTTGGTGCAGACTACATCTTGCTCATAGCTATGGCACTTTCTCGCAAAGAACTTAAAGAATTGCATGGCTATGCTTTGCACTTAGGTTTGGACGTATTGGTTGAAGTACATAACAAAACAGACCTTGTAAAAGCTATCTTTTCGGGGGCTGATATCATAGGTATAAATCACAGAAATTTAGAAAGTTTTGAGATGGATATGCATTTAAGCGAAAAGCTCATTCCGCTTATACCAAATGGTAAAATCATCGTGGCAGAATCAGGCATAAATGACCATGAGACCGTTGTAGAACTTTCTAAAATTGGAGCAGATGCTTTCTTGGTGGGAGAGCATTTTATGAGACAAGATGATATTACCGAGGCTGTGAAAGCCTTAAAGTATGGAGATTAGCCCAATAGCTTTTTAACCATTTGGTTTATCCGTCCACCATCTGCACGACTTCCTATGCTTGCTTTGGCAGCACCCATCACTTTACCCATATCTTTCATACTGTTAGCCCCAACAGAAGCAATGACCTCTTTTAGTGCCGTTTCAAGTTCTGCGTCGTCCATAGGCTCTGGGAGGTAGGCTTTGACTATGGCTATCTCTGCATCTTCTTTTTCTACTAGGTCATTACGGTTAGCATCGGCAAATTGTGTTTTAGCATCTTCTCTTTGCTTGAGGTATTTCATCATGATGCTTTCTATGTCTGCATCAGTAACATCTCTACGTTCATCTACTTCTATTTGCTTGATACTTGCCTGTATGTTACGTAGGGTGTTTCTCTTTACAACTTCTTTTGCCCTCATGGCATCTTTCACATCTGATTTGATTTGTTCTTTTAAATTCATAGCACTTACTCCATTTTTTTTATATAATTATACTATAATATTTTTATGAATATAAAAATAGATGAAGAAACATTTGACCCCAAAGAGATAACCCAACTTTACCCAGCTGCTGTGATTAAAACAGGAAATGGTGATGAGACCACGCAAGTAAGTATGCAGTGGGTAGAAAAAGAAGGCAAGGGAAAGGTCGACTTGGTTGGTTATGGTATTTTTATACACTTAGGTGAAGATGATATTCGCACTTTTATGTACGATAGTAGAGAAGAGATGGATGCTGTGGCTGCAAGCATAGCTGAACAAATCAAACAACGAAGAAGTGGACAGTAAATATGACTACATTTCAACTTTTACTTCTTATCGTAGCTGGGGGCATTGCATACCTTTTTTTCAAGCAACTTTTTTCAGGAAACCATCCTAAGCGTGGTGTAGACTTTGAGGCCAAAGCTGCTGATGAACAAATAGGTGGCATAAACCGTCCAGATAAGACATTTTCTAGTCCCCAATCTCAACCTACACGCATAGAGCAACTACTCGCCATGGCTGATGTTGCCATGGACAAAAAAGATTTTGATGAGGCACATAAGGCTTTAGGTTCTGCACTTATAGTAGAATCAGAAAACACTAACGCGTTACAAAAAATGGGTTTTGTGTCTATGCAACTGGAGTACCATGAGGAAGCTAAAGAATCATATGAAAAACTCATAAGTTTGGATGAAAATGATGATATGGCACATGCCTTACTAGCCAATGTTATGCATGCACTTAAGGACGAAAAAGGTGCAGAAAAGCACCATGAACAATCCATCATAATCGACCCTGAGTACGCCCCACATCACTTTAACTATGCCAATACCTTATATGACTTAGGACGCAAAAAAGAGGCTTTGGTGGGATATAAAAAAGCGTACGAATTAGATAATTCACTAGAAGTAGCAAAAGAGATGATAGCTAAGCTAGGCGATAAGCATGAGTAGCAGTTCATGCTTCGTTACTCAAGAAGCTACGGATGAGATACTGCTTCGCGTAACAAATGTATGTGCTGAATGCTATGATGATTTACTCGCAGGTGATACCATACATTATGACATGCAAAGCTATCGTTACTTGTGTGATTGTTGTCAAGAAAAGCTTTGTGCTAGAATGAATGAAGAATGTGAGATAGTAGAAGAAAGCCCTAGTCTTTTTTGCTAACATAGTTCTTTATGTGAGCCCTTTTCCTTATTTTTTAACGATATATTTAATTGCATTAATGTAGCTAAGATTATTTAACTTTATGCCCTTGTATGCTATGTCAAAAGCTGTACCATGGTCTACAGAAGTTCTTAAGATGGGTAGGTTTAGGCTTACGTTTATCCCTTCATCAAAGTAGAGAGCTTTTAGTGGTGCTAGCCCTTGGTCATGATACATGGCGATGAAATGAGTGTAGTTTTTTCGTACATTTGGAGTAAAAGCCACATCTGGAACAAGGGGTGCAGAGAAAATCTTTTTTCCTAAAATTTCATGTGCATTGTGTATGGCTTTTTCTATGATACGTTCTTCATCTCCTAGTACTCCATCATCTCCAGCATGAGGATTTAGCCCAAGAATACCTACGGTAGCATGGGGGCTAGCAGTATTGTTGAAGTCTACTAAAAAACGTGTTAAATCCTTTTCTTTAATACTTGATGCTACTTCTTTTAGGGGTATATGCTCTGTAAAAAAAGCAACATACATTTTTTCGCATCCTAGCATCATGATGGCTTCTGCATCAAAAAAGTCACGTAGGGCATCTGTATGACCTTTGTATTTTACGCCTGAGAGTTCCCATGCTTTTTTGTGTATGGGTAGGGTACATATAGCAGCTACTTTTTTTGTGCGTGCTAGTTCAACAGCCTTTGCAAATGAAGCATAAGCATATGCACCACTATCTAAGCTAACTGCACCAGCATCTATGTCAAAAGCAGGAGCTATATCTTCTGTAGTTTGGAAGTTTTGGGGGGTTTTAAGTTGAAGTCTATTGGCTGCTTGTTCTAACATAAGCCTATCTATACAATAGATGGGTTCTACGATTTGTGATACGCTATGATGGTTTTCTATAGCCAATTGTATACCTATACCATTTAGGTCTCCCACAGATATAGCTACTTTTTTAAGCCCCATTATCTAATCAGTTTTTCTTTCATGTCGATGATGGCTTGTTCTAGACCTACATACACAGAACTAGCTATTATACTTTGTCCTATGTTCAGCTCTTCTATGGTCTCTATGTTTACGATGTCGCTTACATTTTGCATATTTAGTCCATGTCCAGCTGCAACACGAAGTCCAAATTCTACCGCATCACAAGAAAGCAGACGTAAGTTGCAAAGTTCATCACCTAACATCTGCCTTAGTATCTTACGGGAGAGTTCTAGTTCAGGTATGCTATGTTGTGTTTTGCTTAGGTTTGAGTATAGCATAGCGTAGATGTTTGCGTACTTTCCTGTGTGAAACTCTACCCACTCCACACCCAAATCAAGAGAGGCTTTCACTGCTTCGAGTGTAGGGTCTATGAAGAGAGAAACTTCTATTTCTTCAGCTTGTAATCTCTTGATGGCATTTTTTAGTTTTATTTGTTCTCCCGTCACATTAAGTCCACCCTCAGTTGTTACTTCTTCACGTTTCTCAGGTACAAGGGTAACTCTATGGGGCCTAAGTTCACAAGCGATGTCTATCATGCTTTCTTCTGTAGCACATTCAAGGTTTACTGGCAAAGAAGAGAGGGCTATGATGTTTTTGGCATCTACATCTTGTATATGCCGCCTGTCTTCACGAAGGTGTATGGTGATTTGGTCAGCTCCTGCACGTTTGCACACACTTAAAGCATCTAGTGGGTCAGGGTCTGCTACTTTTCTAGCTTCTCTTAAAACTGCTATGTGGTCAATGTTTACGCCTAGTAACATAGATGAACTCCCTTGACTTAATATTGTTAGATTTATTATAGCAAAAGATATTTATAGTACAAAGAACCTCTAGTAAATACAGAGCCTCCTTGCAATCTTAGAGTGAGAAATTATGTAAAAATATGATTGTAATTCAAAAATAAATTCTAATAAATTAAGAATATTTTAAACCCACCCATAACAAATATTACGCTAAAATCATTAGCAATATAATTAAAGGTCTTTAAATGGAAAAAAGAACAATCAAAAAAGCAGTACTTGCATACTCAGGTGGACTCGACACGAGCATCATCCTCAAATGGCTTCAAGATGAGTATAAATGTGAGGTTGTAACTTTTACGGCTGATTTAGGTCAAGGAGAAGAGGTAGAGCCTGCTCGTGTGAAGGCACTTGCTATGGGCATAAAAGAAGAAAATATTTTTATACTTGACCTCAAGGAAGAGTTTGTAAAAGACTTTGTTTTTCCTATGTTTAGGGCCAATGCTATTTATGAGGGTGAGTATTTACTTGGCACGTCCATAGCCCGTCCTCTAATCGCTAAAAAGCAGATAGAGATAGCACATCAAACAGGGGCCGATGCAGTCTCTCATGGTGCCACAGGAAAAGGCAATGATCAGGTACGTTTTGAGCTTGGATACCTTGCACTTGACCCAGACATAGCTGTCATTGCTCCGTGGAGAGAGTGGGACCTGAACTCTCGTACTAAGCTACTTGAGTACGCAAAAAAGCATGACATTGACATCGATAATAAAGGTCAAGCCAAACCATACTCCATGGATGCAAATTTACTTCATATCTCTTATGAGGGAGAACACTTAGAAAATCCGTTTAATGAGCCAGAAGATACCATGTGGTTATGGTCTGTGAAACCAGAGGCTGCTCCTGATGACCCAGAATATATTACCATTGCTTATAAGATGGGCGACCCTGTGTCTATCAATGGTGAAGAAATGAGTCCTGCTACGATACTAGGCAAACTCAATGAGTATGGTAACAAGCACGGTATCGGACGCATAGACATCGTGGAGAACCGTATGGTAGGTATGAAAGCACGTGGATGTTACGAAACTCCAGGTGGAACCATCATGCTTAAAGCACACAGAGCCATAGAATCCATAACCCTAGATAGAGAAGAAGCACACATGAAAGATGAACTCATGCCTAAGTATGCAAAACTCATCTATAACGGGCTATGGTGGTCTCCAGAACGTCGCATGCTTCAAGCTGCCATAGATGCAACACAAGACCATGTGCAAGGTGAAGTAAGACTGAAACTTTACAAAGGGTCTGTTATGGTTGTAGGCAGAAAGTCTGATGTAACACTGTACTCAGAAGAACATTCCACTTTTGAAGCAGATGATGTGTATGACCAAAAAGATGCAGAAGGGTTCATAAGACTAAATGCACTTCGTTTCATCATAGAGGGTAAAAAACAGCCAGAGCGTATAGCAGCACTCACTGCCTCTGATGCGGATGAAGGAGATGAAGTATGTCGCATAGAGACAGGTACATTTACCGTCTGCCAAAGGATAAAACGTTTCTTTGGGTTTGGCAAGACAAAAGAAGAAAAAACATATATCAAGAAATAAAGAAATAAATTAAAACTACTTATGTAGAATAATCTATTTTAATCTAAATCATATAATTTTATAAGACTTTTTACATCAGCTTTGCGTCCAAGCCATTGCTGATAAAGTTCTGACATTTCTTTAGCACCACCGTTGGACAAGATGAACTCTTTGTATCCTTTAGCAGCTTTTTTATCAAACCCTGACTCGTCATCTAGGCAAGAGAAGAAAGCATCTGCTGAGAGTACTTCTGCCCATTTGTAAGAGTAGTATCCTGCAGCATATCCACCTGCAAAGATATGTGCAAAGCCATGTTGGAACTTGTTGTAAGAAGGAGATTTTAGTAGAGATGTTTTTTCTCTAATGCCGTCTATCAAAGCTTGCACTTCTTCACCTTGATAAAGTCCTTGATGCAGGGTAAAATCAAAGAGAGAAAACTCTACCTGACGTAAGATGCCTAGTGCTGCTTGATAGTTCTTGGTTTCTTTTATCTTTGCCATGAGTTCTGTGCTTATAGGCTCTTGGGTCTCATGGTGAAAACCAAAACGCTTTAAGATGGCTGCCTCATAAGCAAAGTTTTCTAAAAATTGCGAAGGAAACTCTACAACATCCCATGCTACACCATTGATGCCTGAGACTGAACGCTCTTTTGATTTTCCAAAAAGGTGATGAATGGCATGCCCCATTTCATGAAATAGCGTGACTACATCATCATGTCTAAGTAGCGATGGGGTTTTGTCTGTAGTAGGGGAGAAATTACATACTATAAAGGCAGAGGCTAGGTGTTTGTTGCCATCTTTGTCTATGTAGTGTGTCTCCCAGTCGTTCATCCATGCCCCGCCACGTTTTTCTTTTCGTGCTTCAAGGTCAAAGTAGATACGACCACTTAAGGTGCCAGCATCAAATATGTCAAATGCCTTTACGCAGTCATGCCAAGTAGGAACATCTGCTGCCTTAAAGGTTACTAAGAAGAGTTCGGAGACGATGTCCAAGAGTCCTTGCAATACCTTGCTTTGTTCAAAATAAGGTTTTGTCATGCTGTCATCAAAGTCAAACTTCTCTTTTTTGAGTCTTTCTGAGTAGTAGCCTACATCATAGCCAGCTAAATCATCGATGCCATCTGTTTTTAATGCAAATGCTTTGAGTTCGGAGAGTTCATTTTTAGCCTGCAGTAGAGCAGCATCTGCTAAGTCATGTAAAAACCCTATGACATCTTCTTCTTTGCTCGCATCACGTGTTTCTAGTGCATAGTGTGCGTAAGAAGTGAAGCCAAGGAGTTTTGATTTTTCATTTTTTAGTGCCAAGATTTGGTCTATGACTTCCGCATTTTTAGGGGCTCTAGTGGCATAGGCTTTTGAGATAGCTTTTCTATGTTCACGGTTTGGTCCGTAGGTCATGTAGGCTAAGTAGCTAGGTATTTGTAGGGTAAATTTATACACCGTTTTGTCGTCTATGACTTCTTTGGCCGCATCTATGTCAGTTTGAGGCATGCCTTTTACATCTTTTGTATCTGTCATGATTAGCTCAAAGGCATTGGTGGCATCTAGTAGGTTTTGGGAAAAATTGTTAGAGAGTTCTGAAAGTTTGAGGCTTATCTCTTCCATGCGTTTCTTCTCTTTTTCAAGAAGATTTACGCCAGAGAGAACAAAGTCTCTTATGTCATGCTTTACGACAGTTTTGGCCTCATCTGTTTTGGCTTTAATTTGTTTTATCTTTTTGAAAAGTTCTTCATTTTGTGCCATCTCTGAACCAAATTTAGAAAGAAGAGGGAGGGACTCTTCATAGGCTTTTTGTGTCTCATCTGAGTTCATTACAGAGTTTAGATGGGAAAGAGGTGTAAAAAATAGTCCCAATTCTTCATCTAGGTCTTGTAGAGGTTTGAGTATTTTTTCATAACTTATGTCATTTGACTGCGTGATGTTATTGATGATACTGCGTTGAGCATTTAAGAGTGTGTCAAGTTCTTTGGGGAAGTTTTCTAGTTTGTCTATGTAAAAGTTTTGAAACATGTTTTATATCCATATAATAATTTTTATGATTGTAGCATCTATTAGTAAACTTTGGATAAAATATCTATAATTATTTTTTAAGGATAGAAATGAAAGTATTGTTGATAAAAGATGTGAAAGCACTAGGAAAAGCAGGAGAAATTAAAGATGTTAAAGATGGCTATGGTCAAAACTTTCTTGTAGGCAAAGGATTGGCAAGATTGGCAACGCCAGATGTAGTGGAAAATTGGAAAGCAGAACAAGCACAAATGGCACAAGAACTAAAAGATGAACTCACACGTCTTGAAGCAGAGAAGATTACTTTTGAGGCAACAACGATTAAGATAGAAAAGAAGTCCGCTCCTGTAGGGATACAAGGTTCAGTAGGTAATGCTGAGATTTCAGCAGCTATTGCCGAACAGCTAAACATAGAACTAGATAAGAAACATATCAATCTAAAAAAAGCTTTAAAGTCTACAGGCCTACATGAAGTGGATGCTAAACTAGGGCAGGGCATACACGCCACGCTTAAAGTAGAAGTGGTAGCTGTCTAAAATGTTTCACGCAACAACCATACTAGGCTACAAACATGAGGGCAAGGCCGTCATAGGTGGAGATGGACAGGTAAGTTTTGGAGACAGCATACTCAAAGGCAATGCCACAAAGATACGTAAACTAGGGGAAGAGGGGCAGGTTCTAGCAGGATTTGCAGGTTCTACAGCCGATGCCTTTAATCTTTTTGATATGTTTGAAACTATTTTGTCTGAGAAAAAAGGCGACTTATTTAAGTCTGTCATAGGCTTTTCAAAGATGTGGCGAAAAGACAAGCACTTACGCCAGCTAGAAGCGATGATGATAGTACTCAATCAAGAACATATCTACATACTTACAGGTACAGGAGACGTAGTTGAGCCAGAAGACGGGAAGATAGCAGCCATTGGAAGTGGTGGAAACTACGCTATTTCTGCCGCTCGTGCTTTAGATAGACATGCAAAGCTAGAGCCAAAAGAGTTGGTGCAAAAGTCACTTGAAATTGCAGGCGACATCTGTATATATACAAATAAAAATATAAAGTTATTGGAATTATAAAGAATGATGGATAACCTCACACCAAAAGAGATAGTTACTTACCTAGACAAGTATGTCATAGGACAAAATGATGCAAAGAAAACTATAGCAGTAGCCCTACGAAACCGTTATAGACGCATGCAGTTAAGCCAAGACATGCAAGCAGATGTCACACCTAAAAATATATTGATGATAGGAAGTACAGGCGTAGGTAAGACCGAGATAGCAAGACGTTTAGCAAAGATGATGAACTTACCTTTCATAAAAGTTGAAGCCAGCAAATACACCGAAGTAGGATTTGTTGGGCGTGATGTAGAGTCTATGATACGTGACCTAGCTGCTACATCCATGCAGATAGTACGTGAGTCTGAGAATGAAAAAAATAAAGAAAAGATAGAAAATTATATAGAAAATAAAATTATAGAAAAGCTTCTTCCTCCATTACCTGTTGGAGCTAGTGAGCAAAAACAAGCAGAATATGATGCAAGTTTCTCTCGCATGCAAGAGAAATTTGTAAAAGGCGAGCTTGACCATCTCAAGATAAAAGTTGACATGCCAAATAACGTAACACTGCCCGAAGAAGGGTTGCCTCCTCAGATGATACAGGTGCAAGAGAGCATCGTAAAAGTGCTTGGTGGTATGGGCAAGAAGGGTCCAGAAAAAGAAGTTACAGTCAAAGATGCAAAAAAAATACTCCAATCAGAAGCCAGCGAAGAGTTGCTTGATGAAGATTCACTTAAAGCCCTAGCTTTAGAAAAAGTAGAAAAAGGTGGCATAGTCTTTTTAGATGAGATAGACAAAGTAGCAGTACCTTCAAACTCTCAAGGCAGACAAGACCCTAGCAAAGAAGGTGTACAGCGTGATTTGCTCCCCATAGTAGAAGGTTCAGCGGTACAAACAAAACTTGGACTTGTAAACACAGACCACATACTCTTCATAGCAGCAGGGGCATTTCATGTTTCTAAGCCTAGTGACCTTATGCCTGAACTACAAGGACGTTTTCCTTTGCGTGTAGAACTTGATTCTTTGGACGAAGAGGCACTTTACCGCATACTTACAGAACCAAACAATTCACTCATCAAGCAATACATTGCTTTGATGGAAGTAGAAGGGGTTGAGCTTTCATTTGAAGAGACAGCACTAAGAGCCATAGCTTCATACTCTCTACTTGCCAATGAAAAAACGGAAGACATAGGTGCTAGACGTTTGCACACAGTCATGGAAAAGATACTCGAAGAGATAAGTTTTTCTGCTGATGAACATCAAGGTGAAAAAATTGTAGTTGATGTTGCTCTTGTGAAAGACAAGATAGGTGCAGTTGTAGAAGATGAAGACACAACTCGCTACATCTTGTAGCTCGAATTAGAAATTAGAAAGTAGAAATTAGATATGTTTGAACATGAAAAAGAAGATATTGATACAAAAGCAGGATTTGTTGCAGTAGTTGGTCGTCCTAACGCAGGTAAAAGTACCTTACTGAACCATGTTGTAGGTGAAAAACTTGCGATGGTATCCCAGAAGGCTCAGGCAACTAGAAAACGCATGAATATCATTGTGATGCATGGTAAAGATGGGGTAGAAGATTCACAAATTATTTTTGTAGATACGCCAGGCATACATGAAAAAGAGAAATTACTCAATAAATTTATGATGAATGAGGTATTAAAAGCTATAGGAGATGCTGACCTTATCGTATTTTTGGCTCCCATCACAGATAAACTTGGAGAATATGAAAAGTTTTTACAAATGTCTGAACGCAAGGGTACTAAACACATAGTATTACTTACAAAGATGGATCATGTAAAACAGGGGGATATTCTTAAGAAATTAGGCGAGTATCAAAAGTATCAAGATAGATTTGAAGCGATTATCCCTTTTTCTGTCAATAAAAAGGTAGGAAAAAAACCACTTCTTGATGAGATAGCAAAACATTTACCAAATTCGCCTTTTCTTTTTGATACAGAGATACTAACGACAGACAATATACGAGACATCTATAAAGAGCTTATACGTGAGTCTATATTTGAAAATCTTTCTGATGAGATACCTTATGAATCTGATGTAACCATAGAGAAGATAGATGAAACCGATACTCTTGATACAGTATACGCTACCATAGTAGTAGAAAAAGAAACCCAAAAAGGGATGATAGTAGGGCAAAAGGGAGAGGGCATCAAACGTGTAGGAAAGTTTGCACGTCAACAGATGGAATCTTTTTCAGGGAAGAAAATATTTTTAGACTTACACGTCTCTGTGAAAAAAGGATGGAGTAAAAACAAAGATGGGCTAGAAGAATTTGGATATATTATCTAAAAATAAAGAAATATTTAATATTGTAAGATACTTTTAATATTATAACATATATAATTATCCAGTCAAGTAAGGAAGTTTAGTATGTTTTCGAAAAAAGAACAGTCAAATAAATCCCAATCAGTAACACAAGATGTTGTTGCGATTAATGCTTATGCGGATAAATATTATGTATTTAAACGTAATGCATTCCAGCCCATAAAAAAACTTACGTACAATAAATCAAATTTTATCACATCTTATCTTTCAAATAAAGACATGATAAGCACGATTGTATATTTAAGCAGAAGCATTTCCGAAGAAGATATAGCTGATATTCTTGATATCAAGGCGTATGAAGAGCTGGGGCTTGATCAGGCGAGTGATTATATCATATCATCAGCAGAAGTAGAAAATGCAGGGGAAGAACGAGAATTCCATATTTTTGTTGCAGAAGCAAATGTTTTAGACGAAATTTATTTGCCAATTAAAAATCAAACTAAATATCTTGATTTACTGGTTCCCGCCCCATTACTATACAAAACACTGTATAAAAATGAAATACTACATAACGGTGATGGACATTGTTTTATTTATTTTACAAGAAAAGACGCATTTGTCACAGTGTATAAGAATGGTGAGTTTTTATATTCAAAATCTATAGAATTTTCATTAGAACAGATTTATGATAAGTTTTGTGAAATTATTGGTGAAAAGGTTGATGAAAAGGAATTCTTTTCCATCTTGGAATCAGAGGGCTTGAAAACAACCAATAACGACTATCAACAAAATTTTATGAAAATATTTGGTGAAATTTTTATCACTATTAATGATATTATTATTTATGCCAAAAGAGCATTTAAACTCGACACTATAGAACAGATGTATATCGGGTCTGTGCATGGACCAATTATAGGACTGGATGAATATAGTCAAAACTATTTAGGTCTACAATCTTCGGATTTAAATTTTAATTATGATATGCATACTGACGAATGGTATACAGACCAGTTGCAGTACCTTATGTTGCTTTCTACTTTCGATTATATTGATGATGAAAGCTCTACTGTAAACTTAACGATGTTCCCACGACCTCCTGCCTTTGTAAATCGTGCGGGAGGTCAATTTATAATAAGTACTTTTGCAGCAGTATCTTTTGGGCTTGCATACCCCTTGATGTACTTGGTTGGGTCCTATATGAACGATGCCAAAATATATGCTTTAACCATACAGAACAATAAGTTGAATGCAGAATCTACAAAATATAAAGAAATTTTAAGTAGAAAGAGAAATGAAATTAGTGGATTAGATAAAAATATCAAAAAATTATCTACGAGATATGAAGCAAAAACAAAAACATTGACGTCTATCTATGATAAAAAAGTAAATTATCGATTAAAGTCAGGAATGTTTCATAGTATTACAGAGGATTTAGTAAAATTTGATGTACATGTAAGCGGGATGCACAGCAAGGAAAATACGTTATGGCTATCTATAGTAAGTTCTACAGATAGAAAGTTTACAGAATTGATTCAATATATTTCAGATAAACATTTTGATGACATTAATCAAATTGATATTGAAGTTATAGAAAAAGACCCAGATAGTAAACATTTTAAAGGCATATTAAAGGTTGAATTAAGATGAAATTTATAGAAGATAAATTAGAAGAACTTGATGCCTATTTTGCACCTAAAAAAGAAAGTGAAAAGTGGCTAGTGATTTTAGGAGTAGCTGGCTTCATTGCATATCTTGCTTATTCATATCTCTTGCCGTATGCTGAAGATATGTATGATAAAAGTGAACGAAGCAAGAAAAATGTACAAAAAAGCATTGCAGATAACAATACCTATCTTAGTTCAATTACGAAACGTGGGGATCGTGAATTTTATGTTAAGAAATTCACTAAAGACATAATCGACAAAAAACAAACAATTGTAAATATAAATAAGAGAATTAAATTTATAGATAAAAACTTGGAACAATTATCTGGTATGTTATTTAATCAAAAATCATGGTCTATATTTTTAAATTCAGTCACAGAAAAAGCTGCCATTCAAGATGTTGAGATTGAATATATTAAAAACAACTATGTAGACAACAATGGTAGCTTTGGTTATGTGCTTGAAATTGCTGTTGGATGCAAAGGCGAATACAAAGGTATAGTAAAGTTCATGAATGAACTAGAGCAAAATGTGTTAGTTACTGATATTTACGGCACGAGATTCTCGCTAGATCAAAATTCATCAGATGTAGTCGCAGATATTAACATTTCAGTATGGGGGATTAATCACTAATGAAAAAACTATTGCTAATTAGCATTGTTCTAAGTACCGCTCTTCTAGCAGATCTGACTATGGATGAGATAAGAGATATGGTTACAAAAATCCATGAAAAAAGAGAAGGTGTTTCCTTGGATATTCTTGAAACTACACAAGAACCATTTGCAAGTATTTCGGAAGAAAATAATACAACAATATTTATTACTCCAAAAAAAGCCAAAGAGAAAGCTACTAAGCTTTCTCTTCACGCCATTCTCAATGGAAAGGTTTATATTAATGATAAATGGATAAGCGTAGGTGACGACATAAGTGGTCTTACCTTAAAGTATATAGGGCAAAAAGGTGTAATACTTAGAAACGGTAATCAAATTAAAAAGTTATTTCTTCATCAAAAAAGAGAAAACTTCATTACAATAGAAGAAAGGGAATAAAATGATAAGAATAAAAAACAGAGGTCTAGAATTTATTGTTGCTATGACAATGCTATTTGCAAGTAGCAATGTACTTGCAAGTGATTGTTCCAGCAAACTATTTTCAGTTACCATCGATAGTAAATTGACCATTGGCGATGTTGTTGATAACCTTGCAGATACGTGTGGACTCACAGTAATTGTTAAGGACGAGGCAGCAAAAACAAGAATGAATAAAAAACTTTATTATGTAAAATTGAAAAATAGTACATTTAAAGGTTTTTTGAACACAATTTTGAAAGACAATGATTTACATTATACCTTAGAGGGAAATAAATTAAAGATTTCATATTTGATCACAAGAACTTTCCGTGTTCATTATATCTCTGGAGATAGAATTGGAAGAAGTAATGCACAAGTAACAATTGCTAATTCAAATAATGCAGCAGCTGCTGCAATGGGTGGCGGTGC
>CAZNEJ010000001.1:29638-80778 GCA_964571975.1 uncultured Sulfurovum sp.
AAGTAACAATTGCTAATTCAAATAATGCAGCAGCTGCTGCAATGGGTGGCGGTGCTGGTGGCGGTGCAATGGGTGGTGCTGGTGGCGGTGCAATGGGTGGTGCTGGTGGCGGTGGAATGGGTGGCGGAGGTGCTGGTGCTGGTGGCTCTAGAACTGGAATAACCATAGAGAGTACTAGTGAGTTTAGGTTTTGGAAGACAGTTGAAGCAGAAATTCAAAGAATTTTAATAGGTGCTAGCGATGCTAGCATACATTATACTAGAACAGGAGATACATGGACTGGGCCAGATGGTCAAGTATGGGAGTATAACCCACTAGCGCCTATTGTTAATCCAGAAGCTGGGATGGTTACAGTTACAGGCACAGATAGACAAATCAATAGAGTCTCAAAATACATAAACACACTTACGAAACAAATCAAGTCACAAGTACTCATAGACGTACGAATCATAAGTGTTACTTTTGACGATAGTACAACCACGGGAATAGATTGGAGTCAGCTTTATGCATTGCAAAATTTAACAATTAATTCTTTAGCTATGGCTCAAAGAAATGTAGATTCATTTACTTTCGATAATCTAGCAGGAATTACAAATGCTGAACATGCAGAAGGCACTAGACCAAGAAATTCACAACTAATGAACGTTACAGGAAGTACAGAAGTAAGTGAGATTGTAAAATTTTTAGCCACTCAGGGTGATGTAAAATCAATTTCAAGTCCTAGAGTAATGACACTTAACAATCAACCAGCACTTATCTCTGTTGGTAGAGAACTATTTTATAAAATTAGAGCATCTAGTATAGCAGGTGGTGGCATGGGTGGCGGTGTAGCAGCAGAAGGTGAATTGGTTGATTCTGTTTTTGCAGGTATTTTGCTAGATATTACACCAGAAATTGCTGAAAATGGTATGATTACATTAAAAATCAATCCATCGGTTACCGATACTGTTGTGGAGGTAACAAGCAATGGAGGGGTAAGAACTATACCGCCTGATTTAATTAGAAGACAGATAGCATCAGTAATTACAGTAAAAGACGGAGAGCATGCCGTCCTAGGTGGACTCATCTCCTCTAGAGCAGGAGTGCAGATAAACAAAGTGCCTCTACTTGGTGACTTGCCATTACTTGAGCATGTGTTTAAGAGAGAAGTAAAAATAAATAAAATTGAAGAATTGGTTATTATCATAACTCCACATATTGTAAGAGATGGAAAATCAGTTTCGCTTAAGGATCTAGGTTATACCAAAGTTAATGAAAAGTAGATACGAAGACGCAAAAAATGTATTTGTCGATTCTATAGATATTGATGACTACATTGAATTACCATCTTCGGTTGCAGCCTATAAACAGCTTGAGCATAGCATGGATAAGCCATTGAAGATGATTCTACTTTTTGGTAAACCAGGTACAGGCAAAAGCATTCTGCTTAACCGCCTTGCTAAAAAATTAAAACATCAAAAAGAAATACATTATTTTGATACACCTGCTACGAATGATAAAGAATTTTTTCACAAATTATTTAAAGTACTTACAAAGCAAGATTTACCACATAATACTGAAGTAAATTTTTCTGCCTTAGTAAATTTTTGTAAAAACTTAAGGGGTAAAAGAGAGATTATTATTTTACTTGATGAGGCGCAAATGTATGGACCTGAAATGATGGAGAAAATCAGACTAATTTCAGATAGTCGTGCTGTAAAATTTGTGGTTTCTTTACATAAAACGGAGGATGAAGATTTAATTGCCAAAGAGCATTTTCAGTCTCGTATTTGGGAAGTGATAGAACTTGAAAATGCTACCCATACAGACCAAACAGCCTATATACATAAAAAACTTTTAAAAAAGAATCTTTTTGAGATTGCTAATAGTATCAAAGAGAAGGACATGAATCTAATACATACGTATACTAAAGGAAACTTTAGAGAGTGTAATAAATTAATGTTTACTATTTTTGAAATTTGTGAATATTATGACAAGAATGAACCGTCTAAAGTTAATTACGAACATGTCCCGCAGCGCATTGTTGAAATGGCCGCGTTAAAACTAGGATATATTCATGTATGACATTAAGCCATTAGAGGAAAAGTGGAGAAAATATAACAGACTAAAACGTAGACCCATGTATATATTTTTGTTTCTAGCAGTAGGTGCATTGGGTATCTTATTGGTATTTTTAAATCTTAAAGATTTTAAAATACCAAGTTTTTCAACGGCAGACAGCAATGAGCAGGTACTTGATTTGATTGTAATTAAAAAAAGTTCTGTTTTGCTGGATGATGCCTTGCGTGTATTACAAGAGAATAAGGTGGAAATGATTGAAGAGATTAAGCCTCCTGTTCAAATAAAAGTAGCACCTATAGCTGTAGTATCGTCTGCACCAACTTTACCTATTGTGGGTAATATACCTATGTTGGAATCAACTAAGAGAAAAGTACCTAGACAAAAAGCTCGAAATACCCATGTAGAGAAAGAAGAAAAAAGAGATGAGCCACGTAAAAAGGTACATTTAAATATAGTAAAATCTTCTAGTATTGGTGCTTTTAAAGATGTAGAAAAACGTTTTTATGAATCACGAGATGCTGATGACTCTTTATTCTTGGCTAAAAGTTATTATAGAAACGGCAAGTATAAGAAATCTGAGTATTGGGCATTGCAGACCAACAAGGTCAATAGCAATATTGAAGAGAGTTGGATTGTATTTGCTAAATCTAAAGCCAAGTTAGGGCATAGAAATCAGGCTATTGATATATTAAATAAATATATTAAGCGTTCCAATTCCAGCCGTGTAAGAAATTTGTTGTATAAATTAAAGAGAAATTAGGAGACATATTTATGGTCAAACTTATAGAAATGATGCTTGAAGAAAAACTCATTACAAAAAATGCTATATCTACTTTGGTAAAAAGTAGGCCTCCTAAGAAGATTTCATTTGCAAACCTTGTAGCAGAAGATATGATTGATTTGGCTTCTGTGGAAATATTTTTAGCAAAAAAAGTTAGGCAAGGCGTTATTACATTGGCAATGCTAGAAAGAATAGAAGGTATTGATATTACCCCTATTATAGAAGAAGTTGCAAAAGCTTTGCGTGTAGAATATCTTGACTTGGATGAAGTCGAAATTGATATGAAACTTTTTTCTAAAGTGCCATATAAGCAACTCTTGAAGTACAATATTATTCCTGTCCAAGAGAACGATTTGCATGTGCAAATTGTTTTTGATGATCCATTAGATATGGCAGCACAGGATGCAATCCAAAGACTTTTTCCTAAGAAACCTATACGTATTGCCATCTCTAAGCCTAAGCAGATACAGCAGCACTTACAACGTCTTGAAATAAATGAGAGTGTTAAGGGTCTAGTAGTAGATATAAGAAAAGATTTAAATGATGGGGGAGCTGAAGAGGAAAGCGATGAGTCTCCAGCAGTTTTGAAACTCATAGATATCTTGTTGAAATCTGCAATTTATGCAGGTGCTAGTGATATTCATGTAGAAGCAGCAGAGATTTCATGTATCGTTAGGATAAGAGTGGATGGTATGCTGCGACAAAGTTTTACTTTTGATAAGGATATATTTAACCCCTTGGCATCTAGGTTAAAGTTGCTTTCAAATTTGGATATAGCAGAAAAAAGAAAACCACAAGATGGTAGATTTTCTGCAACTATCATAAAAAAAGAATACGATTTTAGGGTCTCCACCTTACCTACTATCAATGGTGAATCCATTGTTATGCGTATCTTGGATAAAACAAAGGCAATGATAAAACTTGAAGAAGCTGGTATGAGTAAACACTGTTACGACCAGTTCTCTAAAGCTATTACAGTACCTTATGGGATTGTCTTGGTAACGGGACCTACAGGTTCTGGTAAAACAACAACACTTTATGGTGCTATTAATGCTATAAAAGACGTGAAAGATAAAATCATTACAGTGGAAGACCCCGTAGAATATCAAATGGCAGGATTGCAACAAGTGAACGTACGAGAAAGCGTTGGTTTGGGTTTTGCGGATGCTTTGAAATCAATATTGAGACAAGATCCAGACAAAATTATGATTGGTGAAATTCGTAATCAAGAAACACTACGCATAGCCATTCAAGCTGCACTTACTGGACACTTGGTTTTATCTACTTTGCATACAAATGATGCGATATCGTCCATTTCTCGTATTTTAGATATGGGGATTGAAGAATATCTTGTATCTGGTGCGTTGGTGGCTATACAAGCCCAAAGATTGGTTAGGAAAATTTGTAAAAACTGCAAGGTTGAAACAGAATTAGAGCCTAATTTGTTAAAAGATGTACGGAAGTATTTGCCTGATAATCCTATTTTTTATAGAGGTGAAGGGTGCAAAGAGTGTGGGCATAGTGGATATAAAGGAAGGGAAATGATTTCTGAGGTTTTAACTATATCTGAAACATTGGCTAGAATGATAGCTCGTGTAGCATCAAAGGAAGAACTAACCAATCAAGCATTGGATGAAGGTTTTGTTACGATGTTTGAAGATGGTGTTCAAAAAGCATTATCTGGTGCTTCAACGATAGAAGAAATTTATAGAGTCGCGAGGTTATAAATGAAATATTTTAATGTTACCGTTATGGACAAAGGCAACAAGCGCATTGAGATGCTGAAAGCAGAAAATAAAATCCTTGCAATTAAATTAGCAAAAAATAAGTTTCCTTCTACAATTGTGGTTAGGGCAGTTGAAACCTCTGCTCCTTTGGAAGATAGTTTTGCTAATTTGATGAAAACAATAGAAAAGTCATTTAAATCAAAAGTGCCTTTAAATGATAAAATATCTACGATTAGGCAAATAGCAGTTATGACGGATGCTGGAATTGCCATAAACGATACCTTGGCTGATGTTGCTGAAAATACGGAGAATAAACAACTAAAAGAAATTTACAAAAAAATAAATTCTGATATAAATGCTGGTAATAGTATGTCTGATGCAATGGAGCCTTATACGGAAGTGTTTGGTCATGTTGCACTCGCAATGACAAATCTTGGCGAGAGAACTGGTAATATATCTGAGTCTTATCATAAATTGGCAGATATTTTGGAAAACCTTAGGGACAATCAAGCTAAGTTTAAAAAAGCCATCAGAGGACCATTGATCACGTTGTCTGCAATGGGAATTGCTTTTACCATTTTGATTATGGTGGTAGTGCCAAAATTTAAAGATATTTTTTCTAAATTTAAGACTGAGTTGCCCATGCCTACACAGATACTTCTTAAATTAGAATGGGCATTTTCGAATTATGGAGTATTTATTCTTGCAATATTAATTGCTATTGTGGTTGCAATAAAATATTTTTATAAAAATAATAAAGATTTTAAATATAAAATGGATAAGTTGATGATTCATCCTAGGTTTTATCTTATAAATAAAGCAATTTTTCTTTCCACTATGCATAAATACAACTTGGTTTTTGGTGAACTTGTGAAGTCTGGTATCCCTGTGTCGGAAGCCTTGGATACTGCTGTAGGAATGGTGGATAATGAGGCTATAAAGGTGCAGCTATTGACAGTTAATGCAAATATTGGTCGAGGAATGAGTTTAGCAGAAGCATTCATGTTAACAGGGCTGTATGAAAATATGCTTTTGCAGATGATAAAAGCAGGAGAAGCAGGTGGACAGCTTGATGCTATGCTAGATAAAGTGACCAATTATTATGATATGGAATTTCAAGACTTGATTGATAATCTATCGGCCTATATTGAACCTATTATGATGTTTTTTATTGCTGGGCTTGTTTTGCTCATGGCTCTTGGAATATTTATGCCAATGTGGGATCTAGGTAAAGCCGTTAAGGGTTAGGTCTTTAAAGGTTATAATATCTTAGGGCTTTTTTTAGATCTTCAGGAGTGTCTATGCCAAAGCTTTGTGTATTGACTTCTATCATTGCTATCTCATATCCACAAGAAAGTGCTCTTAGCTGCTCTAGTTTTTCTATATCTTCTAGTGCTGTAGGCGAGAGCATACAGAATGCTTTTAGTGACTTTACCGTAAATCCATAAATCCCAAGATGCCCTTTATAGTGCTTAAGGTGATGGTCTCTTGAGTAGGGTACTTTTGCTCGAGAAAAATAAAGAGCAGTGTCTTTATGGTCTGTAACAACTTTAACTATATTTGGGTCATCTGCTTCTGAATTAGAAATCATTTTATAGCATGAATTCATCATTATGCGTTCATTGTGTAGATTTTTTTTGCTAAGATTATATATAGCCTGTACGACTTCTTTTTCAATAAAAGGTTCATCCCCTTGTACATTTATGATTATCTCATTTTCCCCTAATCCTAGCGTATGCACGGCCTCATAGATGCGGTCTGTTCCACTTTTATGTTTGTCTGAGGTGAGAAGTGCCTTTATACCATATTCTTTGGCTACTTCTATGACTTCTTGTGCATCTGTAGCGATGATAACATCATCTATACTTTCTACGGCTTTGGCTGTACGTATAACCATAGGCATGCCAGCAATATCTGCTAGAACTTTGTTTGGAAAGCGAGACGAACCGATACGAGCAGGGATAATAATCATAAAAAGCCTTTAAGTATTTACTGTATTTATGTATGATTTTACACTCTGTATGCTAAAATACAAGACTTTAAAGGATGTACATGCCAAAAGCTTTATTTCTTCTCAATATGGGTGGACCTAGTAGTGTTGATGAAGTTGAACTCTTTTTGAGCAATATGTTTGCCGATAAAAATATATTGACTATGGATAGGTATACTCGCAAATTAGTATCAGCCATTATCATCAATAAACGTCTTGAGGATGTGAAGGTGAACTACGGTATTTTGGGAGGCAAGTCTCCGCTTCTTGGACTAACAAAAGAGCTTATAGGAAAGTTAGCACCTAGATTAGATATGTCAATCTACCCAGTGATGCGATATGTGCCTCCTTTTGCTGATGTGGCATTGGAGGAATGCAAAAAAGATGCAGTAGATGAACTTATCTTGTTTCCTATGTATCCTCAGTATTCAAGCACCACTACCTTTTCTTCAGTGGAAGATGTGAAGGCACGTTGTAAAACACTTGATTATCATCCAAATATAAAAGTGATTGACCCATATTATGACGACTATGATTACATAGCAGCTTCAGTAGAGAAGATAGTCGAGGCTATGGATGGAAAAGACACAAGTAAGTATGACTTACTCCTTTCTGCCCATGGTTTACCTGTGAGTATCATACAAGCAGGTGACCCATACCAAAATCAAGTGGAGGCAAATGCTTCTGCTATAAAAATATACCTAAGAGAACGTGGTATAGCCTTTAGAAATATCAGGCTTGTCTATCAGTCTAAAGTTGGGTCTTCAGACTGGCTTGAACCCAACCTTGTAGATGTGTTACGTAATCCACACAACAGAAGGGTTGTCATCTTTCCTTTGGCGTTTACTTTAGATAATTCTGAGACGGTTTTTGAACTTGACATTGAGCATAGAGAGATAGTAGAGAAGATAAAGTATGATGACTATGTCGTGGCTAAATGCATGAATGGTTCAGATAAATTTGTGGAGCTAATCGTTGGAAAAGTCAAGGCTATATAGGTATAGGACTACTTTTAGAGTACTGTTTTGGTTAGCTATTGTAGTGGCATACACTGCTTCCATACTAACACAGGACTCAGCACCTACCATTCCTAAATTTAGTGATAAGGCACATCATGTTTTGGCGTTTGTGGTTTTAGGCTTATTATTAAGGTTAGCATACAATGTAAACTATTGGTATGGATTGTTGATACTTGTAGGGTTTGGTATGTTTATAGAAATTTCTCAATATTTTACAGCCACACGCGTAGCAGAAGGAAAAGATATGATTGCAGACCTTGTAGGTGCTTTTATAGGGTTTAGACTTTACAAACACTTGTGTAAAGTAATATAAATGCAGTATATAGATAAGGAGTAGAACCCCTTATCTATGAAGTTTTAAAGTGCGTCAGCATCTGTTTCATCTGTTCTTATACGAAGAACAGAATCAATGGTACTTACAAATATTTTACCGTCACCAATTTTACCTGTTTTGGCTGCTGTTGCTATAGCTTCTACTGCTTTTTGGGCAAAACTATCATCAGATACAACAAGCTCTATCTTTATTTTAGGGATAAACTCAACTACGTACTCTGCACCTCTATAGAGTTCTGAGTGTCCTTGTTGTCTTCCATAGCCTTTTACTTCAGATACAGTCATACCTTCGATACCCGCTTCAACTAGAGCGTCTTTGACATCTTCTAGTTTGAATGGTTTAATTATTGCTTCAATTTTTTTCATATTGTGTCCTTATAAATTTAATTCTTTTTCTCCATGACTTGTTTCGTCAAGACCTTTTGTTTCATCTTCTTCAGAGACTCTAGCTCCACCTGTAAGTGCAGAGGCTATATAGTAAACTATCACAGTTCCTATGAGTGTCCACAGACCAACAATAGCAACTGATTCTACTTGAACAAGAAATTGTCCCATTCTGTCTCCAGATTCTTTTAGTGGTCCATCCCATAATAAGTCTTTGTCATTAAGTGCAAAGAATGCAACAGCTAACGCTCCCCAAAGACCCGCTAAGAAGTGAATACCAAAGGCATCAAGTGAATCATCGTATCCAAATATTTTCTTTAACTTTATAACACCAAAGAAAGCAAATACTGAACCGACAATACCTATGATAAGTGCACCAGATACATCAACAAAGCCAGCAGCTGGAGTGATAGCTACAAGACCTGCTATGATTCCTGATGCTATCCCAAGAAGTGTAGGCTTTTTGTAGATTACCCACTCTAAAAGCATCCATGTTACAGCCCCAGCTGCTGTAGCAATAGTTGTAGTAAGAACAGCAAGACCTGCAATAGCGTTTGCACCAAATGCACTACCGCCATTGAATCCATACCAACCAAACCATAGTAGGGCAGCTCCCACAGCAGTCAACATGATGGAAAAAGGCTTCATCGCTGTTTTATTGAATCCAATTCTTTTTCCTACTAAAATTGCAAGAACGAGACCAGCTAAACCACCATTCATGTGTACAACAGTACCACCAGCAAAGTCAAGTGCACCCGCATCAAAAAGGAAAGCACCATCACCACCCCATACCATATGTGTAATAGGAGCATAGACTACAAGTCCCCAAAGTACAACAATCACCATCCAAGTTGAAAACTTCATACGTCCTATCACTGAACCAGAGGCAATAGCAATAGTAATGGCTGCAAATGTACCTTGGAAGGCAATAAATACATAGGTAGGGTATGTTCCACTTAAGTCAGTCCAAGAGATACCTGAAAGCATAATATGGTTAAAACCACCAAATACATTTTGAAGCATCGAACTTTCGTTTGTACCAAAGGCTATAGAATAACCTGCAACAATCCATACTAAGAATGCCACAACAAATGCACCCATAACCATAGCGTAAGTGTTAAGAACATTTTTAGATCTTGTCATACCACCATAAAAGAGTGCCAAACCTGCTGGTGTCATAAGTAATACCAGTGCTGTAGACATCATCATCCATGCTGTGTCCCCTGAGTCTAGTTTGTCTTCTGCAAATGCAAAGACAGGCAAGAACAATGCCATTAGAGCTGAAAGTTTTAGTTTCATCATAATTCCTTTTATTTTAATTTACATACGAATTCTACCATGTAGTGCTATTGTTTATTGGATTTGAGTGATTAAATTTTAGGCAATGTTTTTTGAGGTACTTAGATAGAATGCTTAGTATGCATTTTAGTTTACTGTATGAGAGGTATTTCAAGATTGATACTCTTGTCTTTCAATAAGCATTTTATTTGGCTTTTGGCTGCTAGATTGCGTATGTCATTGTCTGTATCGGAGTATCTGCTGTTTGCAAAGATGTAGAGTTTTGCTATGGCTACTTTTTGTTCCTCTATGATGATTTGTTGCCCTATATTGTACTTCAAGGTAATATCTATAGCATCAGATGCTCTAAAGGAATCGAGGGTTTTTCTTAAGAGTTTTGAAAAGTTATTTTGGTCTATTTTGAAAGGTGGTAAATCTTGATCAGTTAAAAGTCTTAACGGACTTGTATTTTTTGTTTTAAAAAGTGCTATATTGGCTTCTAATAATATATTTATATCTGTGATACTGAGTTTATCTGTTTCTAATTTATGCTTAGGTTTGATACGTGGTGCATTGTATAGACGAAGTGAAATTTCATCATCGTTCTCGTATCCTACAGTGATAGCATAAAACATAAATGAGTCATAGTTTAACGAAAGGGTAGTTGTTCTATGTCCAAAGCTTGCAGGGGCATAAGATAGAGTAATGTCATAAAGTTCTTTTTTGGAAACGTATCCAAAAAGTATTTCAGCTGCATTATTGAGGTATGCGATACGTCCTTGATTACTAAATAGTACAAAAGGACTGTTATCCCACTCTACAAAAGATTCAAAGTCAATAGCCACATTTCTTCCTAATCAATATGATGTTCATGTATTTTTTTTCTCAAGGTATTTCGGTTTATGCCCAAGATATGGGAAAGTTGTAGTTGTGAGCCAAATTTTTTCAGACCAGCTTTTATAAGAGGTTTTTCATAGAGGGGAAGGTGTCTTCTGTAGGCATCATTGCCATCTAGGTTTGTGTGTAGGTATCTGTAAAGTATGTCTTCTATATCTTTGGCTTGCACAGACTGCTTCATAAGATGCAAAAAGATAGATTTTTTAAGACTCTTTGAGTTTTTTTTAAGATTCAATATGAGGTCATCCATGTTAATGTCTTGAACTTCTAGCATTAAAACATCTGCAGCTTCTTTGATAAATTTTTCTTTTAAGTAGTGCATGTCTCCTGGACGTTCATCTAATGTTGGCATCGTATATATAAATGCAAAAAGGTCATCTATGAGTGTTTGGTTACCCATATAGTTTGCTGTGGCAATTATGCGTTTATTTGAAAAATCAAGCATGCTTTGATTGGTAAGTTTTTCAAAATCTGTGATAATGAGTTCAGTATACTGTTTAAGTGCTGCTTTTACTTCTTTGATATTTTCCCCAGACACTTGAGGTGCATTTGGAAAAATATATCGTGCTAAAGATTTTTTACCAGAGTGTGGATCGCCGACAATTATGGATGAAACAAAAAGTGTTTTTGTCAGATTGAAACTTTTGATGATATGCTGCACTTTGTCTGATGTGGTGAAAAATGTTTCCATGATACTCTTTTAATGTGATTAATAATTAATCATAGCATAGTTTTACACAATACTTGATAGAATAAAATATAGTGAACCTCCAATAATATACAAAGGGATTTTATCAAAAAGTTGTTTCAAAAGTTTTATAAGCATTTTTCTTATTTATCGCTAGAAGATACTGTTGAGTATTTTTCTATTTTGGGTGGTATTGGAAAAGATGTTGAATTTGATTACTTTGAAGATGTTTCTTCTATGCTAGAGTCTAATTTTGTAAAAGATTTTACTAAGTTTGAAACGCTTATTTCTCCATCCTATTTGCTTGACACACCTTACTTGGAGTTACTTGTAGTAGTAGCAGGTGGCGATGGCAAATTGTATTCTGCATTGCGAAAAGCAAAACTAAGCGAGGGTGCAGGAGAAAAGATAGTAGATGAACTTATTGCTTTGAATGTTTTAAAAGTTGAATATTCAAGAGAATCACCTTTGCGAATGCACCCTAGCCATAAACTTCCAAAAGACAAACGCAGCTACCGCATACAAGATAAGCTTCGTTTCGTACAGCCATTTATGCGTTTTTGGTTTGGTTTTGTAAGCTATTATAGAAACGAGTTGCTCCTTGGCATGGGTGAGAACTTTTTAGAAAACTTTAGACAGCACTATGAGCGTTTGCGTTCTTTGGTCTATGAACAACTTTGTGATGATTTACTGTTGAAATATTATGAAGACAAAGAGAAAATACTCTCTTCAGGGTCCTATTGGAACGTATATAGCGAGTTTGATATACTAACAATCACTAAAAGCAAAAAAGTTATATTAGGAGAATGCAAATATAAAGACCGTACAGTCTGTAAAAACGAACTTACAAAGCTCAAACAAAAAGCAGCAGAGTCAGGTATAAAAGTAGATGTCTATGCACTCTTTTCAAAGTCTGGATTCTCTAAAGAGTTGCTAGGCATGAGAGATGAAAAGTTATTACTTTTTAATTTAGATGATTTGAAAATATTTCTGTAGGGTCGGTTTACCGACCATTTATTGTAATTAATTTTTATATGGAGGTCGATAAATCGACCCTACGGTTAATGAGAATATTGTATTTTTTCTTCTATCAGCACTTCATCTTCATACACCTTCACCCCTTCCAAATACCCAGCTATCTCAGGTACTTCATACGCTATGCCCTCTGGTACTGCTTCAGAGTGAAGTTGCACAGCACACTGTTTATAGTTTGGTTCAAAAGACTTAGGGTCAAACTCTGGTATGGTGATGTTGTTTATAAGTTGTTCGTTAAAATGAAAAGGCACAAATACAGAACCCTCTCGCACCGTCTGCGTGACTTTTACTATGACATCTTCTACGCGACCTCTTGTGCCAGAAAGAGCTATGCGGTCTCCGTCTTTTACTTGTAGCTTGAGAGCATCTTTGGGGCTTAAATCTACCCATGCTTCAGGGGCTAAGTCGTTGAGTATGCCTATGTTTCCTGTTTTTGTGCGTGTATGCCATTGTTCTACAGTTCTTCCTGTATTTAAAATAAGTGGAAAACCTTCACAAGCCATCTCGCTAAGAGGTTTCCAGTCTACTGGCAATAGATTTGCTTTTCCATCAGCTGTTCTACAGGGCATATCTGGAGTGTATAGACGTTTAGTTCCCTCAGGTGCTTTTTCATTGCAGGGCCACTGTATGCCTCCGAGTTGTTCTATCTTTTCATAGCTCATTTCAGAGTAGTCACAAAGCTGTCCTTTGCTTACACGTTTTACTTCATTGAAAACATCACGTGGAGTCTTTAGGTCTTTAAAAAGCAGTTCATGCTTGTCGTCAAAGTATTTTGAAAACTCTAGTACTATGTCTAGGTCTGCTAGACTATCTCCCAAGGGTTCTACAGCTTTTTTAGCATAATTACAACGGCGTTCAGAATTGGTATAGCATCCTTCTTTTTCGCTCCATGTAGCAGCTGCAAATACTACGTCAGCTATCACGGCTGTGTCAGACATAAAGGCATCTTGTACCACGAGTATGTCTAGTTTTTTTAGAGCTTCTCTAAGAGCATTTTGGTCAGGGTAAGAGACTAGGGGGTTAGTGGCTACTACCCAAAGAGCTTTTATCTCCCCTCTATTTATGGCATCTATGATTTGAGGGTAGGCATATCCACGCTTGCTAGGCACTAAATCTACAGGCACATTTACGATATCAGCAAAAGCTTGTCTATCTGAAACCGAGGCATAGTTTCTGTATCCTGGTATGGAAGAGGTAAATCCAAACTCACGTGTACCCATAGCATTACATTGCCCTGTGATAGACATAGGTGTAGCACCCTCACGTCCTACATTGCCCGTGATGAGTGCTAGGTTACAGATAGCAGAGACTGTGTCTGTACCTATACTGCTTTGATTTACTCCCATCGTCCATGCAGACATCACTGCATTTGCTTGTGAATAGATTTTTGCTAGTTTATAAAGTTCTTTTACGTCTATGCCCGTAATTTGAGCTACCTCTTGTGGAGGATAGTTGGATAGTATGTGCTTTTTAAATGCTACATACCCGTTTGTCCGTTCACGTATAAACTGTTCATCTTCCCAGCCTTGTTCGAAGATGATGTAACACAGTCCATTGATGAGGGCTAAATCAGAACGAGGGTTAAGAGGCACAAAAATGTCAGCCATTTGAGAAGTTTTAGACACACGGGGGTCAACTACTATGATAGTAGGTTTTTTGCCTGTTACGGATTCATTTTTGGCGATGTGTAGCTTCAAGATAGGGTGATTGTCAGAGATGTTTGCCCCTATGAGCATGATGACATCTGCCTTTTCAAAGTCTTCATAGCATCCCGTTGGACCATCGCTTCCAAAGGTCTGCTTGTAGCCCATAACAGCTGAAGCCATACAAAGTGTGGTGTTGCCATCATAGTTGTTCGTCTCAAGACCTAGCTGTACGAATTTACCAAGAGCGTAAAAGTCTTCGGTGAGTAACTGCCCAGTAGAAAGTACAGCTACAGCTCCTTTTCCATGTTCGGCTTGTATGCGTTTAAACTCATCAGAGGTGTGCTTAAAAGTCTCTTCCCACGAGCTAGGAGTAAGCTCTCCATTTGTTCTTAGAAGCGGTGCTTGCACACGTGAATCAGAGTAAACCATCTTATGTTCACTTAGTCCCTTAGGGCAGAGCGTACCGAAGTTCACAGAGTGCAGAGGGTCGCCTTTAGAATACACAGCTTTACCCTCTTTTACTCCTATGTACATCCCGCAGCCTACACCACAGTATCCACAGGTAGAACGTACCCATTTGTCAGGGGCATATTCTTTTGCTACCTTCCCAAAGATGGGGTCATCTACAAGGGCATACTTGTCTTCTTTGATGTCCAAGCCTAAGAAATCTTTTGCCTTTTGAAGGAGGCTCATTATTTAACCTTTTATGTATTTTAATTTTCATCATTATACTAAAATTTAGTACAATTAATAACTAAGGGCTGTTTATATTATAAGCAGAGTTAACTTAGGTTATCTTTGATAATAATAATTATTTTAAGTTATGTGATGTATAATCAATATATCAAAATATTAGGAGTTAAAATGTTAATCAAAACAGACGAATCAAACAGTATGCAAATGTATCAATACCTATCGAGTGCAGTGCAACCAAGACCTCTTGCCTTTGTGGGAACTACCGGTGCTGATGGGGTAAATAACTTAGCACCATTTTCTTTATTTGGCATAGTAAGTACCAATCCTGCGATGATTTCTATCACAGTCTTAAGTAAAATGACTGGAGGAGAAAAAGATACCCTAGTGAACATCAAAGAAAATCAGGTTTTTTCTGTGTCCGTAGTGAGTGCTGACCTTATAAAGAAAATCATACCAACAGGCATGGAACACCCACCTTCTGTCGATGAATTTGAACTAGCAGGACTTACAGCTAAAAAGTGTGAAAGCATAGATTGTGTACGCGTTGGCGAATCTAAAATAGTCTTAGAATGTAAACTTCGTGAAGTCATTAACTATGGCGAAGAGGGCAAATGTGATTCTGTGATTATGGCAGATGTACAGGCTATCAATATAGACGATTCACTTATGAATGGTCCACAAGTAGATGTCAATAAACTTGATGCCATTGGGCATATAATGGGACCATTATTTGTAACAACAAGAGATAAAATCTCACCTATGGGATAAAAGGGAACCAGAAATGGTTGCCCCAAATATACAAATATAGAAAATTAAATTATTTGCCATTTCCGTAATGTTTGACTAGGTAGTTTTCTATTATTTTTGCATCTTCATCTGAAATGGGTGCTTTAAATGCGACAATCATCTTTCTGATGACCCCTTGCCAGTGTTTTTTACTTTGAGGTCCTTGGTTTATGATGTATCCAAATGAATGACACATCAAACATTGACCTTGTACGGTGTCAAATTCTTTTCCCATTTTGATGGGAAACTCAATATAAGGAACTTCTATCTTTCCTTTTGTCTGTGCCAATAATGGAGTGAGTGACAAAAGAGCTATCAAAATTATTTTTTTCATTTATTTTCCTTAATCTATACTATTTTTACTTTTACTTCATCTATACCATTGAACTTGTATCCACCATGATTCCACTTGATGTCTTTAGGTAGAGGTTGCTCTTCTCCTAGGTTATTGATGGCTTTTGCCATAAAGGTCATTTCTCCGTATTGGTTTGGTTTATAGGAAAATCTAAATGCTCTATAGGCATAGCGTCCCAATGTTCCAGCATCAAGAAGTGATTTTTCCCAAGTTTTGCCACCGTCTACTGAAACCATGACATCTTTTATGCCATGACCACTATCCCATGCTAGCCCACGTACAACCACGTGAGAATTATGACTTAGCGTCATTCCTGGTGTTGGATAACCTATGATTGACTTTACATTCATTTTAGTGATAGGTTTTGTCTTTTTAAATCTATTGTCAGGTTCTTCACATTCGCAGTCGTTATCGGGTATGCGATAAGCTACATTCATGAAGAAAAGACCTTGGTATTCTTTGGAGACAGTGATGTTTGTTAGCATCTTTATCCATGAATCAGAATAATTTCCAGGGATAATAAGTCTTAAGGGATAACCATTTAGGAAAGGCAAGGCTTCACCATTCATCTCGTAAGCCAAGATAACATGGTCGTTTAGTTCTTTAATTTCCAATTCACGTATGAAATTTGGTGTTTCGTGGTAGGCTACTTCTTCGCCCCCATTAAACCCTATCCATGCCGCATCTTTTTTTAGCCCTGCTCGGTCCAAAATATCACTTAAGCGAACACCTTTCCATGTGGCACAACCCATTGCACCATTGCCCCATTGAATCCCACCAGGCGTTGGCGTAAAGGCTGAACGACTGTTGCCTCCACACTGTAAAACAGCAGTTACTTCTACTTGTTCAAAGTTTGTTTTTAAGTCATCAAGAGTAATATGCAACTCTTTTTTGACCAAACCATTGATATGAACTTTATAAGTATCTTTGTCTACACTAGTAGGGATATTTGGCATGTGCCATCTTACGAAAAATTGGTCGTTGGGCGTTAAAACTGAAGTAAATACCTCTCTAGGAGTTTCCAATAGGGGAGGTCTGTCTGAGTAGGTTATAAGTGGACGTTTTTCTGGAAAAGTATGTTTAGATACTTTACGATTGTCAATAGGCTGTCCTGTTATCCCTGCTTCAGAACTGCTAACGCCTAAGCCTACAGCACCTACGGATAAAGCTGCATTTTTAAAAAATTCTCTTCTTTTCATAAATATACCTTATTTTTTAATTAAAAATTATTGACTGGATCTGCTTTTGAATTTTAGATGTCCCATGAAGTCAGATTTGCAATAAGTCTTTCAATGCATTATAAATATTATAAGTTCTTCTCATGCAAAAAGGACATGAAGATTGTATCTAGTTTGACTAAAATTTGCCTAAATAAAGACCAATATTAAATATATTTGTATAGATTAAAAGATTCTACTCATGTATCGTTTGATATATATAGTGGAGCCTATATGTTTGCAGACAAAGCCAATAATCTACAAGAATTTTCTAAGATAGAAATCTTTTTTGCCATTTCTTTGATGTCTCTGTCGTAAGAGATGACACCAAAACCTTTGATGAGAAGTAGTTGGGCATCGTGTTTTTGGAAAAATTGTGGCACTTCGTAGGGAGCACGTTCTAGCCAGTCGTCTATGTTTTTTGGGTCATAAACTATGACATCACCTAAGATTTTCTTGCCATAGAAGTCTGGTGGAGACACTTTGCCGTGCTTGAGCGAGAAGGCAGTAGCATAGGGTGGCATGGTGTAGCATATGTATTTGGCACTAGGTATGGTTTCGTATATATTTTCATGTATATGCACATCTGCATTGGCAAGGTTCCATCTATAATCTCGTTTTTGACAATTGAGTCTAACAAGAGATTCTTTGGTCACTTCATCTAAGATGGTGTCTTTGGAGTTGATGATAAATTCTCCCGCATTGGTACGTGCAGAGATAGAGCCATGGTACACTGAAAAAAAGTTTTTATTAAAGAGAGAAAGTGAAATGTGCTTAATGTCATCTATTAGATGCTTGTCCAAACTGAAACCTTCATTATATTATTTGGGAATATTTTGATATTATAACGATTAAATTAGTAATTAGTAATTAGAAATTAAAAATAGCAAGGAAAGTTTTTGAAAACACCCCATATACCTGTACTTTTAGATGAAGTATTGAATAGCTTTTCTCAGGTGCCTGAAGGTTACTTTATAGACTGCACACTAGGGTACGCAGGACATAGTATCGAGATGTTAGCTAAGTTTTCACATTTGAAACATATAGGTATAGATCGTGATGATGAGGCGTTGGCATTTTCTAAAACTAGACTGCTGTCTTATGAAAAACGAAGTACGCTTCACAAGGGAACTTTTGCAAGCGTGTTGCCTACTATAACAGAAGCACCCATTACTGCACTTTTGGCAGATTTTGGTGTGTCTTCTTTGCAGTTAGACAAGAAAGAACGTGGGTTTTCATTTACATCTGATACCTTAGATATGCGTATGGACAGCACAGCTTCTTTGTCTGCTTATGAAGTAGTCAATGGGTATAGCCAAGACAAATTGGAATATATTTTTGATACCTATGGAGAAGTGAGAAGTTACCGTAGGCTAGCAGGTGCAGTGGTGGAAGCTAGGGCTAAATCACCCATAGAAAGTGCTAAAGAACTAAGTGAGATAGCGAAGTCTGTCATACCCTCTGGAGGGAAGATACATCCTGCAACACTTATGTTTCAAGGTATACGCATAGAGGTAAACAACGAACTAGGAGAGATAGAAGGATTATTGGATGCCATAGAAGCTAGGCACTATGCAGGCGAAGTTGTGTCGCTTATCACATTTCATTCACTCGAAGATAGGCTTGTAAAAAACAGATTTAAAAAATGGTCGCTATCATGTATATGTGATCCACAGGGGATGCGTTGTAGCTGTAGTAAAAACCATGCGTTAGGAAAGGTCTTGTCACGTAAACCCATGACTGCCTCCAAGGAAGAGTTAAAAGTAAACCCACGAAGTAGGTCCGCAAAATTAAGATCTTTTAGGTTCTCATTATGAATAAAAGAAAAGCCCCCAATGGTATCACTTTTGGTATGGTATCTGTTATATTGATGTCTGTGAGCATTGTACTCATTCTTACTATGATTAAAATATACCTAAGTAACCAGATATATAATGAGAGTAAGATAGTGAACAGTATGAAGCGAGAAGTCTCAGCACTAAAAGCAGAAAAAGTGATGCTAGAGCAAAGCGTAGAAGCACTCAAATACAAAATCAACGTTACGGATACTATTTTTGTCATCAACGATGGAGCATAAAAAATGATGCATAGTTTTATTCGTTTTGCTGTAGATAAAGCGATTATAAACCATATTTTAATGGTGTTTATGCTTTTGCTTTCTGTTTTTGCTTATCAAAATATAGCCAAAGAGATATTTCCTTCTTCAAGATTAGACATGATATCGGTAAGTGGTGCATATGCAGGTGCATCTGCTGATGTGCTAGATAAAATGTTGGTAAATAGCATAGAAGATGAACTCAAAAGTCTTGCGTCTATAGATACTATATATACTAGCATACAAAATGGATTTTTCTCTCTTCATGCAGATATAAAACAAGGCAATGACGCTCAGCTTGTTCTCTCAGATGTGAAGGACATCATCTCCAATACAAAGCGAGATTTGCCTTCAGATATGGATGAGCCACTTGCTAAAATATCTGTACATCAGTACCCGCTTTTACTCGTAGCGATTTCTGGTGATGTGGGAAAAGAACTACTTATAGAAGCAGCAGAAGACATCAAAGGCAAACTAGCACAAATTCATGACATATCAGACATAGATATACGTGGTGACACAGATGTAGAAGTACTCATAAAGTTAGAGCAAAAAAAACTAGATGCGTATGGACTAGATAAAGCTTCTGTATATAAGGCTATATCGAACATGTCTTCTATATTTCCAGCAGGTACTTTGGAGGGCAAGGGCGACCATCTTTATGTTTCTACTATATCTGGTGAAAAAAGTGCTGAGGCTATTGCTTCTACATTTTTGCATGTAGGTTCTAAACATTTTCGCTTAGGGGATGTGGCTAAAGTGGAGTATGGCTTAGGTGTACCCACTCAAATTTCACATTTCAATGGTAAAGAAAATATCTCTCTAAATATCAATAAAAGTAAATATGGAAATGCTATTGCCTTGAGTAAACAAATACGAGAAGTATTGAAAATATACAATGAAAAGTATGACAAAATCACATTTGTAGCCTACACCGATACTTCTATCTGGATAAAGAACCGTTTGAACCTTGTCTCTTCAAACATACTTTTTGGGCTTATTCTTGTTTTTATCGCCTTGTTGTTGTCGGTGAATGTTCGTATTGCTTTGGTAGTAGGCATTGGTATACCTGCTAGTTTTATGATAGCACTCATTTTTATGAATATCATAGGTTACAGCCTCAATATGCTTACACTACTAGGCGCGCTTATAGCCCTTGGAATGTTGGTTGATGAAGCCATAGTAGTAGCTGAGAATATATATAGGCATATGGAAATGGGAAAAACACCAAGGGATGCCGCTATAGATGGTGCTTTGGAGATGTTTCCTGCGGTTTTGACTGCTACACTTACAACTGTATTTGCCTTTTTACCATTGCTCATCATGTCTGGGAAGATGGGAATGTTTATGCAGGTCTTACCTGTTATGATTACAGTGCTTTTACTTTCTTCCTTGTTTGAGGCATTTTATTTCCTTCCTTTGCATGCAAAAGAGCTTTTTGGTATAGGTAAGGTAAAAAGCGTAGAAGAATCAGAAGGATTTTGGAAATCGTGGATAGGGTGGTATAGAGGTTTTTTACATAAGCTTTTAATGAAAAAATGGCTCTCTCTTATCATCATGATGCTTGTCATTATTGCTGCAAGCATTGGTATCATAAAGATGACAAAGTTTCAGCTTTTCCCAGAGTTTGATGCCCAGCAGGTATACATGAACGGGAAGGTAAATATAAATAATAGCCTAATAGATACACAAAAGTATGTCACAGCTATAGAAGAAGCGTTGCTAAAAGTTCTTAAAAAAGAAGAGGTAGACTCTGTGACATCAGTCATAGGATTTAAGTTCAATAAAGACCAAAGTTTTGAACTTGGAGAAAATCTTTTTCAAATCTTCATCAATCTACACGAGAAAGCTCCTGAAAACTTTTTTGATACGTATATAAACCCTATTTTTTCTTTGGAATACGATGGTAGCAATATGATAAGAGATAGACTCTCACAAGATATAGCCAAAGAGATACAAGAGGGTGTAGTAAAAGAGTTTAAAACACGAGCGATAGATGGCAAAAAAATATTTGAAGAATTTAATGTCTATGTACAGCAAGCAGGTGTGGTAGGCAATGACATCGAGATAGGCTTTACAGGCAGAAACAGTGAAGAAATTATCACGGCTATGAAAAAGATACAAGAACGCTTAGCGAAGATAGAAGGCGTATCTGATATAGCAAATAATGCTAACGAGGGGGAGAGGGAACTTAAGATTAGAGTCAACGAATATGGACAACAACTAGGCTTTTCTGAAAGTTACATTATCTCTGTGCTTAGAGGTTTATTTCTCAAAGCAGAATACGGAAAAATGTTCAATGAAAAAGGTCTAATACGTGTCAAAATAGAAGATATAAACAGAAATGACTCTTCTTTGTTGGCTTCTTTTAGGCTGACAACACCAGATGGTGAACGTATGGTTAAACTAGGTGACGTGAGTGACTTTAGCTATAAAAAATCCTTTGTTAAGATTTTCAAGGAAGATGGTTCTAAAGTACGTTCACTATTTGCCAAGGTAAGCAAAAAAGTTATCACTCCAGCAGAGGTAATGGAGGAGATAAAACCATATCTTGATGAGGTAAAAGGCTCTGGTATCACAGTTATCATCAAAGGTGAAGAAAAAGAAAACATGAAAATCAAAAAAGAGATGATGCAAGCAGCACTCATAGCGATGTTCCTCATATTTATATCTTTGGTATGGATGTTTAACTCTTTGATTTTACCATTGATTATACTATCTACTATACCATTGTCAGTATTTGGTGCATTGCTAGGTACCAAGCTTATGGGTATCAACATGACGATGCCAGGACTCATGGGAGTCATAGGTCTTGCAGGTGTAGTGGTCAATGATGGGCTTATTATGCTTGATTTTGTTAAAGGGTCCAGAAACTATGAGGAGATGGTAGAAAAAGCAGGAATGAGGTTGCGTCCTATATTGCTAACCTCGGTGACTACTATACTTGGACTGTCTTCATTGATGTTTTTTGCTTCAGGACAAGCACTTATTTTGCAACCTATGGCAATAAGTCTTGGTTTTGGTATAGCGTGGGCTACTGTGTTAAATCTCTACTATGTGCCTTTGATGTATGGGGTAATCTATAGAGTAAAGCAAAAAGATTAACCTAATTTTGGCTATAATAATTGACTTTAAAAATAGGGCAAGATAACGATGCTAAGTGCAGTTGAGAGAAAGATAGAACAATTTGTATCAGACTTAGAAGACAAAGAGGTAACAACACTCTATGCAAAGCTTCCTCATGGCAAAAGATTGCGTGCTAAACTCATCTTGAAAATAGCAGGTAGTTCTTTAGCAGCTGTGAAAACAGCGGCCATCGTAGAGATGATACACGCTGCATCCTTGCTTCATGATGACGTGATAGACGATGCAGATATGCGACGCTCAAGACCCTCACTCAATGCACTGTATGGAAATAAAACAGCCATTATGTTAGGGGATATACTTTACTCAAAAGGCTTTTTGGAGTTAAACAACATAGATAAAGAGGTAGCCACTATAATCTCTAATGCCGTTGTGCAACTTAGTCTTGGGGAATTGAAAGATGTTTCACTTTCTAAAACATTTAACCAAGACAAAGAGATTTACCTTGAGATGATATACCAAAAAACAGCCTCTCTCATGGAAGCCTCTGCCGCTGCTGCTGCAGTACTAGTAGGCAAAGACAAAAATGCCTACATGACATACGGACGTAATCTAGGTATAGCTTTTCAAATGATAGATGACTTGTTGGACATCACTATGGATGCAGAGACATTGGGAAAGCCTGCCTTGCATGACTTTGCAGAAGGAAAGACTACTTTACCGTATATTTATCTGTACGAAGCACTAGGCATTGATGACGCAGACAGATTGAAATCTTTGCACAAAAAAAGACTAACAGTAGATGAACAAAAATGGATAAAAGACAAGATGAAAGCTGCAGGGGTTATAGAGAAATCTTATTTGGAAGCTAAGATACTCATAGAAGAAGCCATTGCCTTGATGGATAGCAAAGGTGAAGATGCCTTAAGCAGTATTGCTATGGCGATGATAGAGAGAGATTTTTAATGTATTATCAAGTAGTGAGTTTTACGTATAAAAATTGCAACCAAAGCATGCGTGAAAAGCTTGCATTTATTGATGATGAAGAAAAAGTAGAACTACTCAATCAGCTAACGGCCTTTGCATTTATACACGAAGCATTCATTGTTTCTACTTGTAACCGCGTGGAGATAGTATTGGCTACGCGTGACAACTTTTCATCCTATCATGCTATCTTGGGACTCATGTCAAAAAAGTCCAATCTTAATTTCTATGAACTTAAAACTACAGCAGAACGTTATGATGATGAAGAAGCGGTACGGCACATCTTTTCTGTAGTATCTTCTTTAGACTCTTTGGTCATAGGTGAGTCACAAATAACTGGACAAGTCAAAGACGCGTTTATGCTTTCTCATCGCAACAAAACAGCAGGACGCAAGCTTAACCGTGTCATCTCTTATGCGGTGAAGTGTGCAGCTGAAGTAAGAAATGCAACGAACATCTCACAAAACCCTGTTTCTATTGCTTCCGTGGCTGTGGTGCAGGCACATACACTTTTGGGCGATGACATGCTAGGAATGACGGGTGTAGTTGTGGGTGCAGGAGAGATGGCAGTGCTTTCTGCTAAGCATCTTTTACGTGCAGGTTGTGATGTGGTTATGCTTGGGCGTGATTTGGAAAAAGTAAGGCTGGTTACAGATGCTTTGGGCGAAAATGCAAAAGCAGATACGGTAGATAACTTAAGTAAGTATATAAACCGATATAGACTTCTTTTTTCGGCTACATCATCCAAAGAACTTCTCATTACAAAAGCACTTATAGAAAACGAATCAGTCAATAGGCTTTGGTTTGATATGGCAATCCCTCGTGACGTGGAAGATATGGGCATGGAAAAGTTACGTCTTTTTCGTATAGATGACTTACGTGCCATCTCACAGAATAACCATGCACTAAGAGAAGAACAAGCTGTGCTAGCATCTGAGATAGTAGATAAGTATAAAGATGAGTTCTATGCTTGGCTTAGGGCCTTATCTATAGAGCCTGTTATTAAACAAATGAGAGAAAATGTTTCTGCGTCCATAGATGCAGAGATGAAAAGGGCTATAAAGAAAGGCTTTGTTCCTCATGATGCTGAAGAAAGCATGCGTAAAATGGCAGAACAAATGTTTAACCGTTTCTTGCATGAACCAACTCAAAACTTGAGACACTCCTCTACAAGCAAAGAAAATGCAAACTGTATCGAAGCCATCAAGAAAATGTTTAGCATAGATACAGATAGTGTAGATTTGAAACAATATAAAACAGACCATCATAGCAAAGGATACCAGGCGTGAGATTTTCAAGATTATTACTTCCAACTAGCAAAGAGACACCCAATGATGCTACATTAGCAAGCCACATCTACCTCATACGTGCAGGACTCATACAGTCTGTAGGTGGGTCAGGGCTTTACAACTTTTTGCCACTAGGTAAAAAGATACTCGACAAGGTACGCAGGGTCGTAAAAGAAGAGTTAGATAAGGTAGGCTGTCAAGAAACGAGTTTGTCTTTCGTGACACCTGTGACGCTATGGGAAGAGTCAGGACGTGCAGACGAGTACGGCAAAGAACTTTTACGCTTTAAAGACCGTAAGGACAACGACTATTTGCTAAGCCCAACCAATGAAGAAGCCATGGTAAACCTAGTGCGTCAAACTGTAAAATCTTACAAGCAACTGCCTCTAAATCTATACCAAATCAATCTGAAGTTTAGAGATGAGATACGTCCGCGTTATGGACTTATGCGTGGACGTGAATTTTTGATGAAAGATGGCTATAGTTTTCATGCTACTAGGGAAGATATGCAAAGAGAATTTACCCTGATGGAGGAGACCTACAAGAAGATATTTACCCGCTTAGGACTTGATTTTAGGGTTGTGCTTGCGGACTCTGGGCAGATAGGTGGAGATGCTTCAAAAGAGTTTATGATACTAGCAGACTCTGGAGAAGATGACATCATCGTTTGTGATACTTGTGACTATGCAGCCAACATAGAAGTAGCAGCGGATGCCAAAACGGGAGATATATGTACTTGTGGTGCATCACTTCGTCTTACTAAAGGGATAGAAGCGGGACATATATTTCAGCTGGGTACTAAGTATTCGGAGGCATTAAAAGCAACATTTTTAAATCAAGAAGGTAAAGCACAAGCGTATGAAATGGGGACATACGGTATAGGTGTGAGTCGTTTACTTGCAGGCATCATAGAACAAAACCATGATGATAAAGGATGCATATGGACAAAAGAATCTGCACCCTTTGATGTACAAATCATCATGTCAAACATTAAAGATGAAGAGCAAGTAGCTCTTGGCGAGAAGCTTTACGAAGAGTTGAAAGCCAAAGGGCTAGATGTTCTCTTAGATGACAGAAAAGAGCGTTTTGGACCCAAGATAAAAGACTATGAGCTTTTAGGTGTACCCTATGCTGTGGTCATCGGTAAAAAGCTTGCAGAGGGATTGGTGGAGCTTGTGACTAGACGAGGGATGGACAAAGAAGAAGTTAGGGTAGATATGATTTTAGATGCTATCATGCAAAAGGTATAGATTTTGATAATGTTCATGATTCCATTTTTACTTTTAGAACTGTTTTTTTCTCTCAAGATGGGAGAAAACATAGGGTTTATATGGTCAGTTCTATGGATAGTAGCGAGTATACTGTTGGGACTCGGACTCTTGCAGTTTTCATCTTCAAATATGGCAGGAAACCTAAACGATGTTAAATCTGGAAAATTGAGTATGAAAAACTTCCAAAATTCAGCAACTGCTTATTTTCTAGCAGCTGTTTTGCTACTCATTCCTGGTGTTTTGAGTGATTTTTTAGGACTTATTGCATTAACTTATACTTTCTATTTACAATTTGTTGCTAAACTAATACCTGAACCAACAAATAGCAACTTTAAACATACAACTTCAAACAAAAAAGGAGATGACAATGTCATTGATGTCGAAATTATTAGTTAGTACAATCGTAGCCACCGTAACACTTAGTGCTGGTACACAACCAGACAATAAACTACTTGTTAAATATGTTAAAAAATCAGTAGTAAAAAATCCTAAAGTAAAAGTAAATGGGGTAACGGTCATTGAGTCTACAACGCATAAAAATTTGCCAGGCTGGAATATCTTACTAACCACTATGGATTTGACATATCAAGGAAAAGAGATACATTCTCCTGAGACTATGTTTGTAAAAGATGGTCTTATCACGGGAAACCTTGTGAACTTAAAAACAGGAAATGACTACAGAGACAGTATCAAGCCTAGCGTGCCAAGTTCATTATATGATGATGCACATCGTCTTTTTGGCAATAAAGATGCAAAGCACAAAGTACTTGTTTTTTCTGATCCACAATGTCCATTTTGTATGAAGATAGTACCATCTATTTTCAAGGCTGCAGAAGAAAACCCTACAAAAATGGCAGTCTATTATTATCATCTGCCATTATTGCGTATTCACCCTGTATCAGATGTGATTACGCGAGTAATGCATGTGGCACAGCATGAGGGTAAAGCTGATGTAGTTAAAAAACTTTATTCACTAAAAATTAACCCAAAAGAAACAGATGTAGGCAAAATACTAGCGGCTATACATGCCCATACAGGATATTCTGTATCTGCAGAAAAGATAAATTCAGCAAAAGTCAAAAAAGCAATAAAAGCTGATGTTGCTGCTTCTGGAAAACTGATGGTATCAGGCACACCTACTATATTTATAGATGGCAAGTGGGATAAAATGCGTGATGGGTACAAGCAACTTATAAAATAAGTTTTGAAAATTATAAATTGGGTCAAGCATTGGAAAAATTAATTATAGCAACACGTGCAAGCAATCTTGCACTTTGGCAGGCATATCACATCAAAGAACGCATAGAGACTTCGTTTCCTCATATAAGAGTAGAACTCAATAAAATCACCTCAAAAGGTGACAAGATACTCGATAAACCTTTGGCCCTTATAGGGGGCAAAGGACACTTTACTAAAGAACTTGAAGATGAGATGTTAGCAGGCAATGCACATTTGGCTGTGCATTCACTCAAAGACGTACCAACATACATCCCCGAAGGTTTAGAGCTTTGTGCCATCACTACACGCCAAGACCAAAGTGATGTGCTACTTTCACATCAATATAAAAGTTTAGAAGCACTTCCAAAAGGTGCTAGCGTTGGCACTACAAGCTTACGTAGACGCATGCAACTACTAGAATGCCGTCCAGACCTCAAAGTTAAAGAACTTAGGGGCAATGTAAATACAAGACTAAGAAAGTTAAAAGAAGGGCAGTATGATGCGATTATACTTGCGTACATAGGACTACACAGGCTTGATTTACTAAAAGACATACCCTTTGTAGAGAGGTTAGACTTCTTCATACCTCCTATGGGGCAAGCAGCCTTGGGTATAGAGATAGTCTCTTCAGACGATAGAGTACGCAAGATAGCCATGACTCTAAATGATGAAGTATCATTTACTTGCACAAAGTTAGAGCGTGACTTCGTTTCAGCCATAGGTGCAGGATGTTCTGCTCCTGTAGCAGTCAACGCTATTATAACTGGTAAAAATATCACAGTAAAAGCTATGCTAGGCTACCCAGATGGTACAAACATCATGCATAAAGAGCTTACAGCCAAAGTGAGTGAGTGCATTGGGCTAGGTGCTATCTTAGCAAAAGACATGATAGCCGATGGAGCACTAGACATACTTTCTAAAGCAGAAGAGATAGCCTTTAAGGACGAGATGCCTCAGAGGCTATAATCTTTCCTCGTAAAAACATAGGCAGTGATACAAAATATATTGTATTCTTAAAAATATGTTTTCAGATACTATCTAATTTTGAACTTTCCACATCATATTCTTCCAGTCTCTATCAAATTTACTAAAGATATAGTCTTCACCATGAGGCACAGTGCAACCTGTACAGTCTTGGTGTACTTCTTCTTCTTCTCTTATAGAGCGTTTGCCACGCTTGGAGTTGATAGCACAGACAGAGTGAAACTCTAGGTCATCTTGCATGACTGGTGACTGGTAGAACCTAAAGTGTGGACATCCACACATGTAGCAGTTGAGTTCATACATTTCATGGCATTTAGTATTTGTGGCGTAGAGCGAACAAAAGTCAGGTTCTTTTTCTACCATGTTCTCAAAGATGAAGTACTGGACAACATCAAATTCATCAAGTCCTTCAAGTTTTTTCATAATGACTGCATGCTTTTTAGCATGTTCTTCATACCAATCATTGTATGTCATCTCAATCCTTGTGTAAATTTAATGTAACTATTCATCGTCTTCAAATTCAGATAAATCAAACTCTAATTCTACAGGTTCTTCTACTACTTCCTTTATATCGGAGATACTTTCTCTTGATATATCTATGGACATAGCTACAAATGAAGCTAAATCATCATCATCTATGATTTCTTGGCATGTTTTAGAGGTATTGTATACAGTGAGTACACCATCTCTTATGAGTACATCATTGGTACTAACTCCGATTTCTTCTGCTATGTTGTGCATATCAGGTCGAGTGAGATGTACGCCATTGATTTTCATCGAGAAACCTTTTCTTAAGGGTAATCCGAACATTTTAATTCCTATTTGTAGTATAGACCGATTATAGCCAAATAGTTTAGCAAGATGACTTGTTGGTGCAAAGCAGTATAAAACCCTAAATACAAGTTCTCAATACCCAGACATCTCACCCTCTAGGTATATCATAGATACTTTCAAAGCTTCCAATACTGTCGTGTCGGTTTCCTTTAGCTTGTCTGTGCATAAAAGGTGTAGTTTTTCGAGATAAAATGCGAGAAGTTCTTCTTTTTCCATTGGGTTTCCTTTTTATTATTTGTTATTTTTAAAGTATACACTTTTTTTATAAATCTTGTTTTGGCTATAATATGCTAAAGGAAACCTCCAATTATAGGTGTTGCCTATTATGGGGGATTTCCTAAAACAACCAAGGTATCTTTATTATGTCTGAATACTCAAAAAAACACCCCACACTTTTAGAGCAGTTTCGTTCTTTTTGCTTTCAGAACAAAGCTGCAGACTTGGAACTGGCAGTAGCATATTTTTCTGTATTTGGTGGTACTGGATGGTCTGTGGATATGACTGTATCCCTAGATGACCTTATAGAAGAAAAAGTACTAAAAAACTATAGGTACATACACGGGGATATTACAAAGATAACACATTCTAAGCCTAGTTATCATGCGATGCTTACTGCTATAGCAACGGGAGATAGGCGTGAGCATTCAGCTTTCAAAAAGATAAATATAGGCAGAGAAGAGGGTGAAGAACTGATAGATTTTCTCATAAAAGACGGCTTTCTTGTATTTGATAAATCTGTAGAAAAACCCTTAGATGAAAAAGATGGTATTTCAGATAAACTTTTGTTTGTAACACCTTTTATGCGTTTTTGGTTTTCCTCTATATCTCCTTATTATAAGGGAATTAAAGAGGGTGATTATGGTGAGATGAAGGAGCATTGGCTACATGCAAAAGCATCATTTTTAGATTTGGTATATAAGCAGCTTGTCATCGAACTCATCAAGAGTGCATTGAGAGAAGAGTTTGAAGGTGACCCCATAGTGAGTGCAGGGTCGTATTATGATAAAAATGTAGGGATAGATATATTGCTAAAAAGAAAGTCAGGCAAGCTAGTTGCAGGCACATGTAAACTTTCAAAAGCAAAAGCTAAAAAATCTGAACTTACAAAACTTAAAGAGAATTGCGAAAAAGCCCAACTAGATGTAGAAACTTTTGTTATTTTTTCCAAAAATAAATTCTCATCCGAATTCAAAAAAGAAAAAGACAAAAATGTCATACTCTTTTCATTGAGACATTTGACGGGGCTCGTAGGAGAACTTAGTAGCAAAGATATTATTGAGTATACAAATAAAAAGTATTAGCCTCTGATATTTAAAAAGTTCTTCGTACTGATGTCGTCAAAAGGTTTGTTGAGTTTGACAAAGGCTTCATAGCTCTCTAAGGCACGTTTAAAATCACTACTCTTAGTACTTTCATCTGCTAAGACCTCTGCTAGAGCAACTTTAGCCGCAGTCATCATATCTTTTGGAAATGTTTTTATTTGCACATTGGAGGGTAAGTTCTGTAGTGCTTTTGCATTTTTATACCTAAACTCTTGAAGCATATTGGATGTCATCTCTTCTGACGCTGTAGTGATGATGGCTTTATGTGTATCACTAAGATTTTCCCAGCGTGTTTTGTTAAATGTGATTTCTAAGATGCTCCCTGGTTCATGCCAGCCAGTATAGTAGTAGTCCGCAGCTTTGGCAAATCCCATCATGCTATCTAGGGCAGGGCCTACCCATTCTGTGGCGTCTATAGTACCACGTTCTAAAGAAGTGTATATCTCTCCAGCAGGAAGCAGTACTGGGTTTACGCCTAGTTTTTTCATCACCTCTCCACCTAGACCAGGTATACGCATCTTAAGACCTTTAAGGTCAGCTAGTGAGTCTATAGGTTTTTTAAACCATCCGCCCATCTGTGGTCCAGTTGTCCCTCCTATAATAGGGTAGAGATTGAACTTTCCGTACATCTCACGCCAAAGCTCGTAACCACCCCCAAATTTCATCCATGTAATCATCTCTTCTGATGTAAGCCCTAGTGGCATGCCACCAAAGATGCTAAAAGCCGAGTTTTTCCCTTTCCAGTAGTACACGCCAGAGTGAAAAGCATCTATATTGCCAGCAGATGTGGCATCAAATACTTGTAGAGCTGGCACTAAGATATTTTTAGGATAAACTTTTATCTCCAAAGAGCCTTCGCTTAGTTCGGAACAACGCTTAGCAAAAGCATCAACACCAGTACCCATGATGGGAAAATGTGCAGGCCATGAAGTAGCAAGCTTTAGAGTTACTTTTTTCTTGCCAGAGCTGTTTACCGTGCTGTCTTTACTCTTTTTATCTGCTCTATGACAAGCATTTAAAGCTAAAGCTGTAGCTCCTAAGGCTGTAGTGGTGATGAAGTTTCTACGTTTCATAAATATCCCCTTTATACTTTTGACAGTATAGCAAAATGAAGATAATTTTATGAGATATTTTACATTAACAATTAGGAAAAGTCATTGTATCTTTTGCGTATTCTTTTGCAAAAAAGTAGAGTGGTTTCAACCATTCATCTTTTAATACAACCGTACTTTTTGGACACATTTCCAATATGTTCTCTTTGAATACACCAGTAGACTGAATAGTATCCCATTCTTCTTTTGTATGTTTATTCGCCCAATGTGATGCTGTGTATCCACATTGTTTTTGAAGCTTATGTTTAAATATCTTTTGTCCAAAATTTATCATTTTTTTATCTAGGTTAATCGTTTCAGCATTCAAAGTGCTAAATAATGTAGCTATCAGTGCGTATAGTATTATTCCATTTTTCATTTTTAAGTTCCTTTTATTTGTTATGATGGGTGGAGTATATTATATGATGATGAAGTTTTTATGAAGAAATAATAACAAGAACCTATAAATTGTTTTGCAAATCTAAAAAGGCAATAATGACTCACTTTTCATGCTCTACCCATTTCTATACTATAAAGAGTTTCAAGCATTTGTAAAAATGAGATAGTTAAAAACAATGCAATAAATATTTTAAAGTGCCAACTTTTATCTTTTTGGAGTATTTTTTGAGATAAAATTATGCTACTAAATACATGCTTTTAGCAGACATCAATAAAACAGGAGTCTAAGTGAACTGTCACATTTGCAAACAAAATACAGAGTTATTTAGTCACAATAAAACAAATATCACTTACTATCACTGTAAACCTTGTGAATATATTTTTAAATCTCCTCATTGCTATCAAGACCTGATGGAACAAAAAGAACGTTATGATTTGCATGAAAACAATGAAAATGATGCAGGATACAAGGCATATTTCCAACGTTTTATAGACTTTATATCACCTCTGCCATCAGAGCTAAGCACGGCACTTGATTTTGGTTGTGGTCGTACATCACTCTTGTCTTCAATGCTTGAAGAAAAAGGTATTATATGTGACTACTATGACCCCATATATCATCCACATACACTTAGCAACAATAAAAAATATGAACTCATTGTCTCAACTGAAGTTTTTGAACACTTACATCAGCCAAAAGTTGTATTTGAAAGCTTGTTGGAACGGCTAAAAAAAGGTGGATACCTAGCGATACAGACACAGTTTCATGCCAATGATATGGAGATTTTTAAAAAATGGTATTACCATCAAGACCCTACACATGTTGTATTTTTTAGGGCAAAAACTTTTAAGATATTGTGTGAAAATAATGCCTGTAAATTCATAAGAGACAATGGAGAAAATATGTTATTGATACAAAAAATATAGCTCACCATCTAGCATCATAAGAACATTCCTCTCGTACTTGGACGAGCTAGAGGGTATAGCGTGCTGAGGCTGGACACCTACTTGGACTTTAACAGGCTAAGCAAAAGAGAGACTCTCATAATAGGGTTTTAACCCTAAGCTAGCTATAATACGCCCAAAATCTAAAGGGCAGTCAATTTTATGACATTAGAAACCATAGGCTTACCTCTCATCGTATTTCTTCCATTTATAGGGGCTCTTTTAGTTTTTATGACAGCAAAAGTGCATCGTTTGGCTCCTGCATGGGTTGCTGGGGCGATTACTCTTCTTGCTATCTCAATGCTTTCTTTGTTGAGTTATATCCCTTTTTCTGGAGAAAGTCTTGTTCAGTCTTGGACATGGATAGAGGCTATTGGTCTCAATTTATCTTTTAGAATAGATGGTCTTAGTATGCTTTTTGGCTTCATCATACTAGGCATTGGAATACTCATCATTTTTTATGCAAGATACTACCTTTCACCACAAGACAGTATGGCTAGATTTTATACCTATATGCTTCTTTTTATGGGTTCGATGCTTGGCATTGTTATGTCTGAAAATATACTTTTACTCATACTTTTTTGGGAGCTTACTTCACTTAGTTCCTTTCTACTTATCTCTTTTTGGCAGTACAAAAAAGCAGGTAGAGATGGGGCTATGATGGCATTGGTCATCACAGGAGCTGGAGGCTTGGCACTTTTTGCTAGCATGCTCATCTTAGGTTCAGTAGTAGGCTCTTATGAGTTATCGGTTGTACTTGAGAGTAGAGACATCATCGTGGCTAGTCCATATTTTACAGTGATATTTGCACTTTTTTTTATAGGGGTCATCACAAAATCAGCCCAGTTTCCATTTCACTTTTGGTTACCACATGCCATGGCAGCACCTACACCAGTTTCAGCCTATTTACATTCTGCAACGATGGTCAAGGCAGGTATTTTTCTTCTAGCTAGATTTTACCCCGTTTACGGTGGCACGGACGAATGGATAACCTTAGTTACAGCGGCAGGTTTGATTACTTTGCTTCTTGGGGCATTTGTAGCATTTTTCAAGCAAGACCTCAAGGGACTCATGGCGTATTCTACTGTGAGTCATTTGGGTTTGATTACTTTTTTGTTTGGTTTATCTACTCCCTTATCTGTGCTTGCGGCTATTTTTCACATCATTAACCATGCAGTATTTAAGGCGGCTTCCTTTATGCTAGTAGGTATCATAGACCATCAAACAGGTACGAGAGACACACAAAGACTTGGAGGACTGCTTAAGTTTATGCCCTACACGGCCACTTTTGCGATGGTAGCTGCTGCCTCCATGGCAGGGCTTCCTCCTCTGAATGGCTTCTTAAGTAAAGAGATGCTTTTTGAGAGAGCCATCATAGATGGTTTTGTATTTGTGCTACCAGTACTAGCTACTATAGCAGGCATATTTTCTGTTGCTTATTCTATACGATTTATAGCAGATGTCTTTTTTGGAAAAGCTAACAATATGCCTATAGTCAATCCAAGAGAACCATATTATCTTATGAAACTACCTATAGTACTTTTGGTTCTTGCTTGTATCGCCATTGGTATTGCTCCTATGATGCTTGTCTCGGACATACTTTTTACAGCAGTTGCTAGTACGCTAGCAACTGCTGTTCCAGAAGTGCATATAGCCTTATGGCATGGGTTTAACTTGCCACTTCTCATGAGCTTCATTGCCGTGGCTATGGGTATTTTACTTTATGTAAACAAGAAGAGTGCTGACAAGCTTTATGATAAGTATCTGTCACGTATAGATGCAAGAAAGCCGTACAATTGGGTTTTATCTAGTGTTTTTACGGTGGCAAATTCTGTACACGCCTATTTGCATCATGGAAAAATATATAATTCTATCTATCTTTTGATAGCACTTTCTTTGTTGGCAGGTTTAGCTGGGTTCAATTATACGGATGCTTCTCTTTTTGGAACAAGGGAATTTTTGCCCATGGACTTGATAAGCCTTACTATCGTATCGCTTGCTATACTGTCTATAGGAGCTGTTGTTTACTACCATTATGATAGATTTGTTTCTTTAATCGTAGTTGGCACTGCTGGACTGATCATGGCACTTATCTTTATAAAATTTTCCGCACCCGACCTAGCACTTACGCAGCTTTCTGTGGAGATTGTGACCATTATCCTTATGCTTTTGGCACTTTACTATCTTCCGCAGTTTACACCAAAAGAGTCATCAAAGAAAAAGCTAAGTGCAGATGTCATACTTTCTGTTTTGGGTGGTATGGGTGCATTTGTGCTAACACTCTCTGTTTTGAGTCGTGAGTTTTCCCCCATATCTGACTTTTTTATAGCAAATGCTAAAACAGGTGGTGGTGGTACAAATGTTGTCAATGTGATATTGGTTGACTTTAGAGGGATTGATACGCTAGGTGAGATTATCGTTCTTGGCATGGCTGGGTTAGGTATATTTGCCATGATACAGGGCTTAAAACTTAATGCTCCTAGTAAGGATTCAAATAGTATAAAATATTCGCAAGATGCACATCCACTCATCATGAAGACACTTATTTCTGTATTTTTCCCTGTGATGCTTATGGTGGCATTTTATATCTTTCTTAGAGGACACAATCTACCTGGCGGTGGCTTCATAGCAGGACTTGTTGCGGCCGTTGCACTCATCGTGCAGTATTTGACCTCTGGCATAGAATGGTCAAGTAAAAGATTGGGCTTCAATAAGCACGCACTCATTGGCACAGGTGTCATCATAGCCACAGTTACAGGGCTTGGTTCTATGGTGATTGGTTATCCATTTTTAACCTCTACATTTACTTATGTAGATTGGCCTATTGTTGGAAAGTTTGAGATCGCTTCTGCTTTATTTTTTGACCTAGGTGTCTTTTTAGTGGTACTTGGGGCTAGTGCTATGATACTTGTAAATCTAGGAAAATTATCTGCCATTTCTCATGATTCTGATACAAATAAAAAACAAGATGAGGGGAGTTAATATGGAAATTCTATTGGCACTTATCGTTGCATCATTTACTGCAGGAGGTATATTTTTACTTCTAAAAGCACACACTTTTCCCGTGGTATTAGGTACCATTTTGTTAGCCTATGCAGCAAACTTGTACTTATTTGCTATGGGGCGTTTACATATAAACCAAGCACCTATACTCGCTGAAGGTACGACTAGCTACGCAGACCCTTTACCTCAAGCCTTAGTGCTTACAGCCATTGTGATCAGCTTTGGTATGACGGCATTTCTTATAGTGCTTTCACTACGTGCAAGGTATGAAATGGGCAATGACAATATAGACGGCATAGAAAAAGATATCAAAACAAATACAGAAGTAGACACAAAGGAAGTGAAATGAATCATATAATTATGCTTCCTATACTTATACCTATGCTAGGAGCTATGATTGTCCTTTTGTCTAAATCGTTGTCCTATAAGACACAAAGAAGTCTCTCTCTTGTCTTTATGGTTTTACTTGTGGTTGCAAGTATATTTTCTTTATCTAGCATCTTGGATGAAGGCGATTTTGTATATCAGATGGGAAATTGGCAGGCACCATTTGGTATCACCTTTGTACTAGATAAGCTCTCCGTCACGCTTGTGCTACTCACATCTCTTCTTGCATTTGGAGCTCTATGGTATGCAGTTAAATCAGACTCTGACAAGATGGGAGAAAACTTTCATACACTTTTTCACCTACAGGTTTTTGGTCTCAATGGTGCATTTTTGACAGGTGATTTGTTTAATCTTTTTGTCTTTTTTGAGATACTTCTACTCGCATCTTACGCATTACTGTTACATGGACACGGTAAAAGGCGTGCAAGATTTGGCATGCACTACATGGTCATAAATCTTGTGGGTTCAACTATCTTTTTGTTTGCCATCGGGACTCTATATGGCATACTAGGCACACTAAATATCGCTGATTTAGCTTTTAAAATCTCTACACTTCCTGCTGAAAACACTGCTGTTGTAGCCACGGCAGGCTTGCTATTGCTTATTGTCTTTGGGTTAAAATCTGCCATGTTCCCACTTTATTTTTGGCTACCAGGAACGTACTCTTCTGCTTCTGCTCCAGTGGCTGCTCTTTTTGCCATTATGACTAAAGTAGGTATCTATTCTATTATTCGGATACATGGTACATTGTTTGGAGAACTTGCAGGGGAACTTAGTTACTACTACACACCTTGGGTCTTAGGGCTAGGACTCTTTACTCTTGTGCTGGCAACGATTGGGGTTATGAGTAGCAAAGCACTCAAAGAACAAGTAGCCTATTTGGTACTAGCGTCAGTTTCCATTTTACTTATAGCCATAGGTATCAACACTCCTGCTGCTATCTCTGGAGCTATGTATTACCTCATACATTCTACTATCATTGCTGGGGGTTTCTTCTTGCTTGCAGATGTTATTGGAAGACTTAGAGGAAACACGAGGGATATACTTGAAAGAACAGATAGGTTTAAGATGATGGTACTTTCGGGGTCTTTGTTTTTTGTCTATGCTATAGCTGCTGCAAGTATGCCACCATTTTCAGGCTTCTTAGGCAAGATGATGATACTTTCTGCTTCTTTGGCTTCCCCATGGGTTCTTGTCATATTTGCTATTGTGCTAGTCACGGGATTGGGTATCATTATTTCCTTAACTAGGACAGGTACACTTCTTTTTTATCATACAAAAAATGAAGAAGAAGCCATAGAATCTACTCTTGATGTGAGTATTTTTTATCCTATTATGTATTTGTTTGCCCTCTGTGTATTATTGATAGTCTTTGCAAACCCTATTAGTGGATTTACAGAACAGGTATCGCTTATGATATTTGACAGTCAAGGCTATATATCTAAAGTCTTAGTAGAAGAGGGCAGATGATGAAAAAGAAAAAATTTGTTTTATTTCCGCACCCTGTACTAAGTGTTATCTTGCTATTGACATGGCTTATGCTTAACAGTAGTATCTCTGCAGGACACATAGTCTTAGGGTCTATCCTGTCCATGTTTATACCTTGGCTGACGCAAAGATTTTGGCCAGAACAGGTTTGTCTTGGAAGATGGAGTACTATCTTTAAATTCTCTGCTTTGGTAGGATATGATATTGTTATATCTAACATCTTTGTGGCTAAATTAATTTTTGGAAAAAACTCTGACTTGAAGCCTTGTTTTTTAGAGATACCCATAGATATTAAGCATCCATTGGGATTGAGCATTTTGGCCAGTACTATATCATTGACCCCCGGTACTGTTTCTGTTGATTTAAATGAAAATAAAGACGTGCTTGTTGTCCATGCCTTGCATATAGAAGATACTACAGCTGAGATAGAAACGATTAAGAGCAGATACGAAAAACCACTTATGGAGATATTTAAAAAATGCTAGAGATTACTATAATGATTGCGTTTACGTCTATAACGATTGCACTTGCCCTAAATTTTTATCGTATCATCGTGGGCCCTTCTGCTTTAGATAGGATACTGGCATTGGACACAGCATATATACATTCGATTGCACTGATAGTACTCATAGGTATCCATCTAAATAACCCACTATACTTTGAAGCAGCACTACTCATAGCACTGATGGGTTTTGTGGGTACAGTAGCACTTAGTAAATACATACTTCGTGGCGACATTATAGAATAAGGAAAAGTTTTATGGATTTTTTAATTTCAATATTTTTATTGATAGGTTCGTTTTTTGTACTTGTAAGTTCCATAGGTCTGGTGAAGTTACCAGATTTTTTCATGAGACTTCATGGTCCTACTAAGGCTACTACACTTGGAGTTGGAGCTATGCTTATGGCTTCTATGCTGTATTATTTTACCTATCATGATGCAGTGAGACTCAATGAGCTTTTGGTTATCATATTTTTATTTATGACTGCACCTGTGAGTGCGCATCTTATGTCAAAAGCCGCACTACACAAGATGAACACTGAAAAATAAAATAGATAAAAAGGCATGAAACTATGGAAGAAAAACAAGACTACGCCCAAAAAACATTTAACGAAATAGCAAATAAGTATGACGATATATCTTTTTTTAAGACCTCTGCTACATATGTGGCAGAGTCGATACTAGAACATACTAAATTACGTAAGTTAGAGGTGCTAGATGTTGCCTGTGGCACTGGAAATGTTGTATTGGAGTGTGCTAGTCGTATGCCTGAAGCCACCTTTGATGCTATGGACATCTCCGAGGAGATGTTGGCTAAGGCTAAGCAGAAAGCCGCAGATAAAAATCTGGATAACATAAAGTTTTATCTACAAGATATGGCAACATTGGATTTAAAGAAAAAGTATCACGTCATCACCTGCTCGTATGTTCTGTTTTTTTTAGAAGATGCCATAGCTGTATTGAAGAGTATGGTAGCACAGTTGAGACCTATGGGGTTCATCGTATTTACGACATTTACAGCAGAAGCCTTTAGCCCTTCTAGTGAGATACTTTTACCCTTACTTGTAAAATACGGCTCTCCTACTGCCAAAAAATACGACATAAACTCATGGAAAAATCTAAAATACAAAAGAGATATAGAACGCCTTTGTCAGATGGCACTTGTGGGCGATGTCAATACTCAGATTAAAGACATACGATACGATATGAGTGTGGATGAATGGTGGGAACTCCTAAACAGTACGGGCTACAAAGGTATGCTTCTTGAGCTAAGCCCAGAGGATCTCGAGCAGGTAAAAACTGAGTATTATGAAGCGATGTTAAAGCATGCAGATGTGGATGGTAAAGTTGAACTTATAGCAGACAGCAACTTTGTAGTGGTAGACAGATAAGGTACTGTTAAAATTCTGTATAATTTAGCTATAAAGGACAAATAATGGCAGTAAAATTTGAAAGCATAAACAAAGAGCACATAGCATTCATAGAAGCTCAAAAGATGTTTGTCGTTGGGTCTGCAGGGGCAGAGGGGTTCATAAATGTATCTCCTAAAGGCATGGATAGCTTTAGGGTAATAGATGAAAACACAGTAGTATGGCTAAATCTCACAGGTTCAGGCAATGAAACTTCAGCCCACGTACAAGAAAATGGACGCATGACTGTGATGTTTAACTCTTTTGACAAAGCTCCACTCATACTAAAGCTCTATGGTATGGCGACTGTAGTACACCAAACTGACACTAGGTGGGATGAGATGTCTGCACATTTTGATGAGAGTGTAGCCACTAAACAATTCTTCGAAGAGCAAGTAGGAGCTAGACAATTTTTTGAGATGAAGGTAGAACTACTGCTTACATCTTGTGGCTATGCTGTACCACAGTACGAGTTTGTAAAAGAACGTGATACACTCAAAAAGTGGTCGAAAAAAAAAGGACGTGATGGCATTGAGGCGTATTGGGAAGAAAATAATACACATACCTTAGATGGTGTAGAGACAAATATACTAAAATTTAGTTAGTATAAATAAAAAAGGTGAAGACAAATGAATATAATCCATATATGCCTCATAGCTTTCATGGCATTAACTTTTACGGCACAAGCAGGAGATAAAATGGGAACTTTTTATGCGTACAAAGCAACAGATATAAAAGGTGTGCAACGCAATATGTCTGAGTACAAGGGCAAAGTAGTTTTGCTAGTCAATGTAGCTAGCAAGTGTGGCTTTACCCCACAGTACGAAGGATTACAAAAACTCTATGAAAAGTATGAAAAAGAAGGTCTAGTTATCTTGGGTTTTCCTTCTAACCAGTTTAGAGAACAAGAGCCAGGCACACATAAAGAGATACAAAATTTTTGTAAAGTAAACTATGGTGTGACTTTCCCACTCTTTGAAAAGATAGATGTCAATGGAGACGCTACTCACCCCTTGTATGTGTTTTTAAAAAGAGAAGCTACGGGGTTTTTGGGTTCAGAGGGTGTCAAATGGAACTTTACGAAGTTTATTGTAGATAAAAAAGGTAATGTTTTAAAACGTTATGGCTCATCTACTAAGCCATTGAGCATAGAAAAAGACATAAAGATACTTTTAGCACTACCATAAGTTATAAAGCAAGACAAAAGGCATAAAAATGACTAAAGATTCACAAGCACTTCAAGCAGATAGACCAGACATTATCACCACAGAAGTAGAGGCTATACGCTTCTATCGTAAGATGGATACAGAGGCTACTGTTGTGCAAATGATAGCAGGGAAATACGTGCTTGTAGAGGAATTTTACAGCAATGGTTTGCAGGTTTTAAACGAATTAAGAAAAAACCTTTTACTCAAACACAAAGACAAAACCTTCCAAGGACAGCGTGATTATCGTGCAGCGTATAGAAAAGCCTCACATAGATTACTACTCAAAGTCAAGAGTAATAAACTCATCGTTAAAAAATCTCCAGATGTTGGTTGGTTAACAACGTTGTACCCAGAAATTTCTGACTTTTATGTGTCTTTCCCCGATGTGCAGGGCATGAATAGTTCTTGGCAATGGTACGAAAAAGGCTTAGAGATTAAAACCTTGGGCATCACGCTTAAGCCTTACTATGGCACATATTTTCCTACACGATTTGACCATCTTAAACTTTTTGATAAATGGCTCAAAAAGTATGAAGGTTCAAAAGAAAATGCCATTGAGATAGGTGTAGGGTCTGGTGTATTGTCCTTTCAGCTTATCCAAAATGGTTTTAAAAATATTTTTGCAACGGACAGCAATAAAAATGCCATCATAGGTGTCTTTGAAGAGAGTAAAAGGCTAGGATACGAAAAACATATGACACTCAATCATGGTGATTTGTTTGAAGACTGTGATGTAAAGGCAGACTTGATTGTGTTTAATCCTCCTTGGTTACCTGCAAAACACACTTTAGAAGAAGGTATAGATAAGGCTATGTATTATGAAGAAGATTTGTTCCCAAGGTTCTTTGAACAAGCCTTGGAACACCTTGCCCCTGATGGCAAAGTTCTGCTAATTTTTTCAAACCTAGCAGAAGTAGTAGAGGAAGAAAACACCCATCCCATCATAGATGAGTTACGAAATCATAAACGTTTCAAAAAAGAACTACATCTTAGACGTGATGTAAGAGCATCATCAAGAAGAACAAAACGTCGAGATGCTAGAGATGTAGAAAAAGTAGAGTTGTGGGTTTTGTCATTAAGAAAAAATAAATAATAAAAAAGAAATTATTTATCATGAAATCGCATCTTAGGCAAGTCACATGGAAAGAAGCCCTTAAAGATGAGTGGCAAAAGACTTATATGCAAGAACTAGAAGCATTTTTAGAGCAAGAACACAAAGATGGTAAAAATATACTGCCAGCTAAAGAACTATGGTTTGAAGCACTCAATCTCACTGCACTAGACAAAGTAAAAGTTGTCATTTTGGGGCAAGATCCATACCCAACCCTTGGTCATGCACATGGACTATGTTTTTCAGCAGATGATAGTGTTAAGCCATTGCCCAAATCTTTACAAAACATCTATAAAGAACTTTATGATGATGTAGGCATTAGAAATACAAGTGCAGACCTAAGTTCATGGGCAAAGCAGGGGGTGCTTCTGTTAAATAGCGTACTCACTGTAGAGGAGGGTAAAGCCAACGCACATAAAGATAAAGGCTGGGAGATGTTTAGTGATAAAGTTATCTCTCTTGTAGATGAACGATGTAGGCATGTAGTGTTTGTACTTTGGGGAGCGTACGCACAGAAAAAAGGCAAGTATATAGACAGCACGAAGCACCTAGTCATCAATGACCCTCATCCCTCACCACTTTCTGCTTATCGTGGTTTTTGGGGGTCTAAACCTTTTTCTATGATTAATTCATATTTGATTGAGCATGGAAAAGAGCTTATAGACTGGCAGCTAAAAGATAAAACAACGTTACTTTGATAGAAGAGTCATAGTAGTACTCCTTGATAAAGGTCCATTGTAAGTATGGCATATTGGAGCAAGAGTAAAAAGCACAATAAGAGCTAGGTGAGTGCTTTCTGTGGCTATATATTTTATTTAAATTAAGAATAAGTTATGATATAATATTTACATAATTGAGAATATATTTAGAATGAAATATATTATCCAAATTAATTTCATATCTATTGTACTTTAGAAACATTATCTCTAAAAAAGATTTAAGCTCAAAATTATGTACGTTATATAAGCTTAAACCAGTACACTTTTTATATATTTTTATAAGGATTATGATGAACAAGATATTGTTAATATTAGTATTGTTGAGTATAGGTCTTTTTGCAGATTTCAAAACATTAAATGCAAATAAGTTTGCAAAGCTTAAAGCTAGAGGGCATCTTGTTATAGATATACGAACTCCTTGTGAATGGAGGCAAACGGGCATCATCAAAGGAGCACGTAAATTGATGTTTTTCACACCTGAAGGAGAAGCAGACTTGGCAGGTTGGTTTTTTGAACTTGGACGTTTGGTTAAAAATAAAAAGCAACCCATACTCATCTACTGTGCACATGCAAGCCGTACCAAATATCTAGGACAAATGCTTATCCAAGAAGGTTTTAAAAATATTTATGAGCTCGAAGGCGGTATAGAAAATGGCTGGATAAGGGCAGGAAGAAAGACTGTCAAGGTGAAGTAGGATTTGGTACTATAAGGTTGTCACATACCTACCCACTTTCTGAAAAAAACTAGAAAGACAAAATCCATTACCCAAAGGCTGTTTATATTAGGTATAATCCCTCAATAACAACAAGAGGATAAAAGATGGATGAATCAATCAACGTACTAGGTGAGCCACTAGAGCCCTGTAGTCTCAAGCCCCTTACGGGCTTTCATAGGGATGGGTCTTGCAATACAGGCACCCATAACCCAGCGGTACATGCTGTGTGTATTTATGCCACAGAAGAATTCTTAGCATACTCAAAAAAAGTAGGCAATGACCTCTCCACTCCTATGCCTCAGTATAACTTTGCAGGAGTAAAAGTAGGGCAGAGTTGGTGTTTGGGTGGACACTCTTTTGTGAAAGCTGTCAATGACGGCATGGCACCTCAAATTTTCATACATGCAACACATGTAAAAATGCTAGAACTCATCGACCTTGAAACACTTAAAAAATACGCTATAGACCTTTAGGAAATACAGATGTTTGAAGTAGCAGAATACATAGGTATCATCGCTTTTGGGATGTCTGGATTTTTTGTAGCAGCACGTGCTAAGTTAGATTTTTTGGGCGTGCTTATCTCTGTATTTCTTACGGCCTTTGGTGGAGGTGTTGTTAGAGATATAATTGTAGATAAAACGCCTTATACTTTTACTCATGATATGCCAGCCATCATCGTATTTAGCATAATGATGATACTTATTGTTTTCAAACTACACAAGAGAGAAAGTGTAGAAAATAAAGCTTGGTTTATACTGAGCGACTCCATAGGATTAGTCTCCTTTTCTATCACAGGGGCACTTATGGCTATAGAAAACGAGTTAAATCTTACAGCTGTGTTGGCTTTGTCGTTTATCACCGCTGTGGGTGGAGGAATCACTAGAGATATCATCATCAATGAGGTGCCTTTTGTGTTTAAAACTGGGTTTTATGGTACAGTATCGTTACTCGTGGGGGTGCTTGTGTATTTGTTAAGCATGTTTGAAATCATGACTTTCTACCCTATGGCTGTTGTGTTTCTTTTAGGGGTGTCCATACGTGTGATTGCGTATTATAGGAAGTGGTCGGTACCACTTATATAGGAGAAAAGAAGTGTTTGATATAAAAAAACCATGTATAAGGCAATGTTGTCTGGATGAAAAGGATGTATGTATGGGCTGTTACCGTACACTTGATGATATGCGTGTATGGCACAAATCTACAGATATACAGAAGCTCGATATGCTAAGACGTGCTAGTGAAAAAAAAGAATATAAACTAGAATTGCAACGTAAAGTAGAGCAAGGCGATAAAAACACTTTTAAAGACAGAAAGATACCCTAGTAGAAAATCGTTTAACATTTCTATGACCTCTTTGTTATCCACTCTTTTATCATAGCTACTTCTTCTTCTATCATGGTATGGTCCTTGTCATAACTTTTAAAGTCAATACTGAAGCCATTTTTTTTGAGTTCCTCTATCTGTGATTTGGAGGTATCGTAAGGCAAAACATCATCACTTGTACCATGGGTGCAAAGCCAATTGGCATCTTTTAAATCTGGGTTCATTTCTTTTAGAAGGCTCTCTCCATCGTAAATATACCCAGATACTGCGATATAACCTGCCAGCTCCTTTTCGTACCTAGCACCAAACTCAAAGGTCAGTAATGCTCCTTGAGAAAACCCAAATAAAAAACTTTGAGAAGCATCATAATCTTCTTCAAAGAGCGTATCCATGATGTCTGCTAGTAAACTAGAAGAGTGGGCTATGCCTATGAGTTGACTTGGTGGTAGGTCATACCATGAGCATCCTCCGAAGTATTCGTATGGGGCATCTAGGAGTAGGTAGTTCATGTCATCAAAACCTAAAACAGGAGGTAACCAAGTAAAGCCTTTAGAGGAGTCACCTCTTCCATGTAGGATTATCATGAGTTTTTTAGAAGGGGTTTTCGAGGGGTAAAAAATGTTATATAAGGGTAAATCTTCCATGTGTAGTCTTCTTTTTGAGTTATTATACATGGCAAAGCTTTAAACATATGTTACAATCGAGCCAAATAATAGCTGGGGGAAGTAATGATAATATATATACACGGTTTTGGTAGCTCAGGGCTAGGTGGGAAATCGACACAATTTCGTGAGTACTTTAGAGACAAAAATATACCTTTCATCGCTCCTTCACTCTCATATGTGCCAGAACTTGCCATTGCTACACTTGAGGAACTCATAGATAGCTATGATGAAGTATCTCTGATAGGTTCTTCGTTGGGTGGGTTCTATAGTATGTATTTGTCAGAAAAATATGGGCTTAAAGCAGTACTTATCAACCCAGCCATGAACTCATCAAAGACTTTAAAGAGGCTCATTACTCCTGAAAGACTGGCATACAACTACTATGATGAAAGTCATTTTGAATGGAAGCTTTCTCATGTTGAGATGCTTAAGAGGTATCATGTACAAGAGGTAGTAGATGCAAATTATTTTTTGCTACTTCAAAAAGGGGATGACGTGCTTAATTACCAAGAAGCACTGGACAAGCTACCTAAGGCAAAGACAGTTCTAGAGGAGGGCGGAACGCATCCTTTTGATGGAATAGAACGGCATTTCTCTGAGATAGAAGCATTTTTATTTTAAACTTTTTATCCATGCACGTATCATTTCTATCTCTTTTTCATCAATGATATGTGCTTTTTTGATACTTTTAAATGTGATATCAAATCCATATTTTTGCAAGTACGATACCTGAAATTTAGCAGTCCTAAAATCAAGTGCCTCATCTTCAATACCATGAGTACATAGCCAGTTGGCACTTTTCAACTTTGGGTTCATTTCTTGGAGCAGGAGTGCTGGATTATTAATGTGACCACTTATGGAAATGTAGCCCGCCAATCTTTCCTTGTATCTAGCCCCAACTTCAAAAGTAAGCAGTGAACCTTGTGAAAAACCAAAAAGAAAACTTTGCCTTACATCAAAATCTTTTTTAAAAAGTATATCAAATGTTTGTTTTAGTAGGTTGGAAGATTTTCTTATCCCTTTTAAGTGAGGAGCGTCTCCATACCATGAATACCCATCATTATATACATTGGGTGCATCAAGAAACAAATAGTGCATATCTTCAAAGTCAAATCGGTTGGCTATCCATGTAAAATCTTCTGCTTTTCCACCACGTCCATGCATGACAATCATAAGTTTATTTGAGGGTATTTCAGCAGGAATTATTTTATTTTTTAAAGGTAGATAGTCTAGTGTCGTGAGATAGTGAGGTATAGTAGTCATAGTGTGAGTATACTCAAAACAAACCAAAATACCTATTGTTGATTTGATGGTGCTTTTTCATAATTTACCACTTACTATAACTATTTGGTTACAATATCAAAAAATTGTAGGATTATGAGATGAAAATATTTTTTATATTATGTATCATGCTCCTTTCTTTACAGGCAAAAGATTATAGTAAAAACACAGATGTTCAGACATTTATAACTATGCTTGTTGAAGAGTATACTATGGAAAAAACTTATCTTGAAAATCTGTTTTCAAATGTAAAAGTATATAAAGCACCACTGCGTGTTTACCGCTCAAAAATCAAAAAGAAGCGTAGTGTCAAAAAAGAGGAGCGTAGCAATAAGCCACAAGCAAAACATGGCGGCTGGGATAGATATAGTAGGTTAAAAATAAATCCTTCAAGGGTTAAACAAGGTGTTGCTTTCATAAAGAAGCATCAAAGTACCTTTGATAAGGTAGAAGAAAAGTTTGGTGTTCCAAAAGAGTACATAGCAGCCATCATAGGTGTAGAAACTGTGTATGGAGGAAGCGTAGGTGAGTACCTAGTATTTGATAATTTGGTCACTTTAGCATTTGAAAAAAATAGGAGAAATAAGTTTTTTAAAAAGCAACTTAAAGAATTTTTACGGCTGATACAGACAGAAAATATCAATCCTAAAGAGATAAAAGGTTCATATGCTGGAGCCATAGGTTTATGTCAATTTATGCCTAGTAATTATGGGGCATATGGTGTAGATCAAAATGCTGATGGACGTATCACTTTGCAATACGCAGAAGATGCCATAGCTTCTGTTGCAAACTATCTTAATAAAAATGGCTGGAGAACAGGAGAGCCTGTGGCTACAAGAGTGAGTTATAAGGGCGAACGTTTTCATGGCTTTAAAACTGGATATAAAATAACATATAATCGTAGCGACCTTGTAGGTATCAGCACTAAGACAAAATGGGACTACAGGGATAAAGTTAGGCTCATAAAGCTAGATAAAAAGGAGTATGATGAGCTTTGGTATGCTGCAAAGAATTTTTTTGTTATCACACGTTACAATCATTCTGCATATTATGCGATGTCAGTACATCAACTAGCCTCTAAGATAAAAGATATAATGTATGAAAATTAACGTTATCATTATTGATAAAAAAGGCAAAGATATGCTTTATTCAGGACTGATAGAACACTACAAAAAGATAGCAAAACCTTTTGCAAAAATAGAAGTGATAGAGGTTTTTGACAAGGAAATTACCAAAGCCCATGATATCTCACCTGTGGCATCACAAAAAGCGTATACGAAATCTTTAGAAAAATATATGTCAACTGGAATAAATATTGCTTTAAATCCAAGTTCTAAAGAAGTAGATAGTCATGATTTCGCAAAACTGCTTAAGGATAGCGTGCAGGTAAATTTGTTTATTGGCGGTGCTTACGGCTTTGAAGAGGGTTTTTTGACTAAATGTAATAATGCCATATCATTTGGTAAAATAACGCTTTCACATAAACTTGTAAAAGTTGTTTTGTTGGAGCAAATCTTTAGGGGACTTACGATTAACAATAATCACCCTTATCATAAATAAAAATACTATCAGTAAAGAGGAGTAATATACATGCTAACAGAAGTAGAATTAGAAAAGTTTCGCAATAGTTTACTAGACAGAAGAGTACAGATAGATAAAAACCTTAGAGGCACGCAGCTAGAACTTGACGGAATGAGGGACTTAGAGCTCAATGACGAGGGTGATTATGCTGCTGCATCTGCAGAAACTGCTGTAGATAGTGCTATTTTGGTGCAACAACGCAAAGAATTAAACGAGATTGAACTTGCTTTAGATAAAATTAAACAAGGCACTTACGGTATTTGTGAAATGTGTGAAGACCCTATAAATAAATTGCGTTTGGAAGTGAAAACATTTGCAAGATTTTGTATCACATGTCGTGAGATTAACGAAAAAGAACAACAATAGACTTCTGCTAAGCTATTAATTATACTTTGAAAAAGGATAGATCATGAAACTCGGTCTTTATACATTTGCAGCACTTATTTTCATATTTTTAATAGGAGCTTTTGTTTATACTTTAGAACTAGGTTTTTATACTTTAGAGATTATTAACTTATCCTTACCTGTAGCAGTATGGATTATCTTGCCTATGATACTTTTGTTTTTATTTACACTTGGGCATATGCTTTTCTATGGCGTTAGAAATTATTTTAAACTTAAAAAATGGCAAAAAGATACTGCTACTTTAGAGGACGCACTTTACTGGTCCTTGGTCAATGAGCCAAAAGAACAAAAATATGCCATGAATGAAGTTGGAAGTACGGCCTCACTTTTAAGCAAAGCATCTTTGGATGTATCTGATAATGTTGAAGGCTTAAGTCCACGTCTTTCCAGAGTAGTCAATATCATACGAAAAATAAAGAGCGGTGAATATGTTAATCTAAAAGAGGAAAAAATGTCTAAGGTTTTCAAGATTGGAAACCCCATTTTAATTCAAAATAGATTGAATTGTTTAGAGTCTGATGAAAAATTTGTAGAAGGAGTCATGAAGTCAAAATTAGATTATTCTGATGTTGTACAAAAAGAAGCTTTATCGATATTTGCACGAAAAACTAACTTTGAGATAGCACGTAAATATGTACATTCTTTCGATGTCAAGAATTTTTTAGTGATGTTGAAAAGAGTGAATCTAGAAGACGATATGGGTTTAAGCAAAGAGATACTTACAGACTTTGTGGAAGGACTCAAGCTTTCATGTTCTGATTTTATCTCTATCGCTGTGGTAGCCAAAAAATATTTTAAACCAGATGAAAACTTGGCATTGTTTTATGGCTACCAGAAAGAAAATATTAAGGCACAAAATGCATACTTGTACCTACTTTTTGAGTATGAGTTAACTGAACAAGTTGGACTTTATCTAAAAGAACAAGAAGAAGATGAATTTTTAAAATTCAGAGCCTTGTATCAACTTAAAAATGAAAATACAAAATACAAACTAGAAGATATTATGGATATTCATAGTATTTGTAATGAAACTCGGTTTCTATGATAGAACGTATTTTGGCAAAGTCAAAATACTACGCTGACTCTGTAGTATTCTCAGTACTTGGCTCATGCGACTAGTCGCATTTAGTACAATGTAAGGTTATCATTTTGCCAACACTTGATTTTTCTAAACCTATTTATGCCTTAGCACCCCTAGCAGGGTTCACAGATCTTCCCTTCCGCTCCGTTGTTAAGAAGTTTGGGGTTGACCTTACTGTCTCTGAGATGATAAGTTCAAATGCACTTATACATAATTCTAAAAAAACACATCGTATGCTAGAACGTTCTAGTTTGGAAGACCCCTACGCCATACAGATAGCTGGCTCTGATTTGGACGTTATACGCCGTGCAGTAGAGATTATCAATGAGCGTAAAGACATCACGTCTATAGACCTAAACTGTGGTTGTCCTGCACCAAAGGTGGTCAATAACCTGCAGGGCTCTTCACTTCTTACTGATTTGCCTCAAATGGCGAAGGTTATTGGAACCATAAAAAAATATTCTAATAAAGAATACACTTCTGTAAAATTTCGCTTAGGGTTTAACGATAAAAATCATATGGAGATAGCAAAGCTGTGCGAGGATGCTGGAGCTGACTACATAGCTGTACATGGTAGAACGAGAGCTGGCAGGTATAAAGCTCCTGTGGACTATGATGCCTTAGCCGAGATAAAAAAAAGTATCGATATACCGATGTTTGCCAATGGAGACATAGACTCACCTGAAAAAGCCAAGTGGGTACGTGAATATACAGGTGCTGATGGCATTATGATAGGACGAACAGCTGTTGGTAAACCTTGGATATTTAAACAGATAAAAGAGGGCATGAAGGAAGCAACACCAGAACTTATCAAAGAAGTAGTATTGGAGCATTTTGATCAGATGATAGCACACTATGATGAGTATGGTGCTATAGTTTTCAGGAAGAATCTGCACTCTTATTCTAAGGCAGGATACAAAGGTGCTTCCGTGTTTAGAAATGAAATCAATCGTATTGAAGACCCAAAAGAGATGAGAGAAGTAATTGAAGCATTTTTTTCTCAAGATTTTATAGCTTCAATGATATAAAATCTTAAACCACTCTTTCTAGCTAAAGAAAGAGAGACTTAAATAGAAATATCACTGACTATGCGAACATTTCTCTCATTACGCCTGCAAACCACTCTCTAGTAGCTTTAGCTGTACCTTTAGATCTAAACTTACCGTTTCCATCTTTTGGTTTAGGAACAGATCCTTTGCCCTTTAGTACACCAGACTTATCGGCCGATATAGTATGTGTTACCATAATCGCTTCTTCAGGTTTACCGCCTACCATTGAGAAACAAACGTTCGCTGCTACAGCTGGAAGTCCTGCTTTAGTATCAGAAACTTTACCGTTAAGTTGGTCTATGATTTGTCCTGTTGCTCTTTGTGCACCCCAAATGGCTGTTTGTCCTGATGGCGGAAGTTTGTGCGTTACTGCATCACCTAAGACATACACATCTTTATCTGTTTTGGACCTGAAGCTGTATCCGTCCATCATCGCATATCCTGCACCATTATGTTCTATGTCTGCCATAGCAATAACAGGTGAACATTTGTTTATAGGTATAAGGTTACATACTTCGTATTTTTCAGTTTTAGAAACACCTTTTTCATCATCTGCATTTTTAAATTCTGTATATGTGATAGTCTTAGCCACTGGGTCTACATCTGTTACTTTTGTAAGACCTTTGTAATCTATAAACCCATCATACAAATCAGCCCAAGACTCTTTAAATGCTTTTGCTTTTGCAAATTTGCCACCTCTAGTATCAAGAACAACCACTTTTCCTTTGATACCTTCATTTTTAAGGTAATTAGCAATCATCGCAGTTCTTTCATAAGGAGCTGGAGGACATCTAAATTTACCTT
>CAZNEJ010000002.1:0-31662 GCA_964571975.1 uncultured Sulfurovum sp.
ATAAATTCTTGATTGATTAATTCCAATCAAAATACGTTTTACAGGTATTTAAATCCCCATAAGCATAAGACTCATCTCCTGCTTTTGTTTCTATAACAATACCATTGTTGTCAGCAGACTTAAGTAGACCTTTTATCTTCTCTCCATCACCCAATTTAAGCTTCACTTTTTCCCCTATAGCATTTTCAAAATGCACAGGTTTGACAAGTTTACGTTCTATGCCAGGAGAAGAAATCTCTAGTCTGTAGGCTTGACTCATGGGAGGGTTTACATCTAAAAAAGGAGAGAGTTCATGGGAGATACTAGCACATAAGTCTAGCTTGACACCACCTACTTTAGTAAGCAAAACACGATAGATAGTCTCATCAAATTCTGTAACTATCTCAGTGTCATAGAGTGCTGCTCCATTGGCTTCGATGATTTTGGCTATTTGGGCTTCAAGATTCATCTTGTGTATCCTTTTCATTGTCTACATCTCTTGGTTTATTGCGTCCCTCTATCTGCTTGAAAAGGTCTTCTATACGGCTTACTTCTTCGAGTTGATGGTCAAACTCAAAAGTAAAGATAGGGGCTTTAAACCACCCCTCACTCTGCTTGCAATGGTTTTGAAGATATGGACCTATTTTACGCAGTTGCTTAAGTGCTTCACCCTGCTCTTTTTCGTTTAAAAAAGATTTATCTAGGTAGACCTTAGCATTTGAGCGTCCCCTAGAACACTTAACATCATTGACTGTTAAGGCGTTGATACGGTCATCATTTAAACTTGAAAATGCCTCAGGTAGTATCTCTTTAAGTACGGACTCTACCCTGTGACGTTTTATCTCTTCTGCTGTCATAGGACTTAGTCCATTACCACTTGTTCTTCAACATCTTTAAAGGTCTCGATTACATCGCCTTGCTTGATGTCGTTGAAGTTCTCAAGCATGATACCACACTCAAAACCATTCTTAACCTCTTTAGCATCTTCTGTGTGACGCTTAAGAGAAGAGATGGCACTTTCATAAATCACCACACCATCACGTATAAGTCTAGCTTTTGAATTTCTAAAGATAGAACCATCAGACACTTTACATCCTGCGATAGTTCCCACTTTAGCAACCACAAACGTCTCACGTACTTCAGCTTGCCCTGTCACTTCTTCAGAGATAACTGGACTCATCATACCACCAAGTAGTGCCTTGACTTCATCTAGTAAATCATAGATAACAGTGTATGTACGTATCTCAATACCAAGTTCTTTGGCTTTTTTCTTTACATTTCCTGTAGGACGAACGTTAAATCCAAGTACTACTGAATGTTCAGAAGCATCTGCAAGTGTAAGGTCACTTTCAGTTACCCCACCCACCCCTTCGTGTATGATATTTACTTTTACTTCTTCATTTCTAAGTTTCTCCAAGCTACCTTTGATGGCTTCAAGAGAACCTTGCACATCTGCTTTGATGATGATAGGAAGTGCCTTAAGTTGTCCCTCTGCGATAAGAGCAGAAAGGTCATCAAGTGTCGCTTTGGTACTCCTAGAAAGGACTTTTGCTCTCATGAACTCTGCACGCTTATCTGCCAGTTCTCGCACTTCTCTATCTGTTTCCATCACGATGAGTTCTTCGCCTGCGCCTGGTACTTCGCTAAGCCCTACAATGGCTGCTGGAGTTGATGGCCCTATCTCTTTGACACTGGTACCATCATCAAGTCTGATGGCTTTAATGCGTCCATAGGTCTTACCAACGATGACATTATCGCCCACTTTAAGCGTACCATTTTGGATAATAACATTGGCAACTGGCCCAAAACCTTTCTCTACTGAAGCTTCAACAACGACGGCCTTAGCCTCTCTAGTTGGGTCAGCTTTGAGTTCCATAAGTTCAGCTTGAAGTAAAATGGTCTCCAACAAATCATCTATCCCCGCTCCAGAGTGAGCTGAAACTGGTATAAATTCATACGCTCCACCCCAATCAACAGAAACTACTTCTAGTTCAGATAATTGTGCTTTAATGTTATCTGGGTTTGCAGCTTCCTTATCCATCTTATTCATAGCTATGATCATCGGAACACCAGCAGCTTTTGTATGTGCTATGGCTTCTTTTGTTTGAGGCATCACACCATCATCAGCTGCAACTACGATGATAACTATATCTGTTGCTTGTGCGCCACGTGCTCTCATAGCAGTAAAGGCTTCATGTCCTGGTGTATCAACAAAAGTAATTTTCTTACCATTTTTTTCTACCTGATAGGCACCAACATGTTGTGTGATACCACCAGCTTCCCTGTCTGCAACTTTTGCTGATCGGATCTTGTCAAGCAAAGATGTCTTACCATGATCAACATGCCCCATGATGGTAATGACAGGAGCTCTCTCGATAGAATTCTTATCTTCTATAGCATCATACGCATCAGTATAGTCAAGCTCATCAAGAGGATTTACAGTTGTTACTTCTACTTCAAACTCGTCTGCTAGTATCTCTATCTCGTCTCTGGACAAGAAATCATTTTTGGTTACCATCATGCCAAGAGCAAAAAGTACACCTACAACTTCTCCCACTTTACGGTTTACTTGCTCAGCAAACTCATAAACCCTTACATTTTCAGGTATCTCTATAGTAGTTACAGCTTCTAGGTTTTCTTCTCTTACATATTTCTTACGCTTACCACCACGCTTTAGTCCACGTCTTTGCTGTGGTCTAAATGGTGACCTACCCCTAATAGGTCCACCATTTTGAGCTTCTCTCTTTTTCATCTCTTCTTTACGCTTTTGCTCTTGACGCATCATTTGTTCGTAGATATTTTTGTCTGAGAAATCCAAAAGTACTACTTCTTCACCACCAAAACCTGAGTCAATATCGCTAGACATACTATCGTGGTTAAAGATGTCCATTTTAGTACCAGAATCTTTTGCTTCTGCTATTTTCTTTGGTTTCTTTTTACCCACATAAGGCTCATAATTCGTAGATCCAAAAGATATTTTTGTAGCAGAACGAACGGGTGCAGGTTTTGCTTTTCTAACGATTTTAACACCACCACGAGAAAGTACTCTTCTTGGGGGTTTAACATCACTAGCATTAGTATCTGCATCAGTTTTTACTTCTGGTTCTACTTTTTTACTTGCTATAGAAATACCTTTTCGTGCCTTTACCTCTTTGGGTTTTTCGACAACTTCTTCTTCAGCAATTTCTTCCCTAACAACTTCCTTTTCGGATACTTCTTTTTCAGAAACATTTTTTTCGTCTAGCACTGCTTCAGTTACTGCAACAGTAGAAACTTCTTCAACTTTGATAGTTTCTACTTTAGGTGTCTTAGGTGTTTTTTTAATACCTGATTTAGTAACTGTCTTTTTTTCTTCTGGCTTAGGCGCTTCAACTTCAGGAACTACTTCTATAATTTCTTCAAGCTCTTTTGAGACTTCTTCTTTTTTACTCTGATCTTGTGAAGAAATGTCCTCGGGCTGTTCGACATCACTTGTCTTCAAATTTGTAGCACCAGGCTTTTTAAAGTTTTTTGGTAACGTACCAGAGATTGCATAATCTACAAGTATTCCAGCATCATCGAAACTAATGACACTATTGGCTGCTTTAACATCAAAGCCTAATTCTTTAGCTTTCTCTATCAGGTCTCCGTTTGAAAGTCCTGCTTCGTCTGCTATTTCTTGGATTTTAACTTTATCCATTGTTCATGAACTCCTTAATTTAAATGCGACAAGTCGCATGAGCCAACTGTTGAAGTCAAGCCCGTCAATAGTCTAGTGAATTGTTCTGCATCTTGCTTAAAACGCTTCACCAAACCTTTGACTTTTTTTTCATTTTGAATACATTCAACACAAAGGTAGAAACTTCTACCAATTCCTGTAAATGCTGCAACCTCTTTACCATTTTGTCTTAACCGTATCAAAGTGTTTTGTGGGTGACGACTTCGGCAAGCTATACACATTCGTGTTGGCTGTGTTTTTTTCATCGCGTATTATACCTAAAAAGAGATTAAGTACTTCTCTTAACTTTCAGTGATGACACCATTGTTGTCTAAGGCAAGACTAAAAACCCTAAATTGGGGGAATTTAGACTGCAAAGCTTTTACCATTGTATCTGCATCTTTTTCATATACCAGATTAAAAAATGTAGAACCAGATCCAGAAAGCGTAGACATCAAAGCACCATGACGCAATGCCAGTTTTTGAACATCAAAAAGTTCTGGTATCATCTTCATCCGTCTTGCTTGATGCAATTTGTCTTTTGCGGCAATTCGTAGCAAATCCCAAGACTCTGACATAAAAAGTGCCGTCATATATGAAGAACGCGAAAGAGAATACACCGTTTCCTCTTTTCTATACATCTTAGGTAGAATCGTTCGAGACCTAGCTGTTGAGATGGTGCGATTTGGCACAACAACCACTGCCCTTAAATACTCTGGAAGACGTCTTTTTTTACTATATACTCTATCTCCCTCAACACATGAAACATTAAACCCACCCATCACCGCGGAAGTAATATTGTCTGGATGATGCTCATAGCGTAGTGCAAGATTTAATATTTCTCTTTTGTTATATTTTTTACCTGCAGCCATATATGCACCTGAGAGAGACGCTACTATCACTGCAGATGAAGAACCCAGTCCTCGTGAGATAGGGATGCGATTGTGAAACTCAAATCTAAAGTTATCTTCTTTACCTGTGAGCCTCTTGTAGTTTTCATTGAAGATACTCAAAAAAAGTGAGTTTTTCTTAATGCGTGGATTTTCACTTCCTTCTCCGTGTGTAGAAAGGGCTAAAAATCTTGAAGGAGTGATTATGATTTCATTCCTTAAGTCTACTGCAAGACCTAAAGTATCAAAACCAGGTCCTAGATTTGCTGATGTAGCTGGCACAGATACAAGCATAATTTTATCCATTCTAAACAGCTGGCAGACAATACTCAGGAGTTGACTCTTCATCTATTTTTAGATCATGAATACTTTGAGGTAATGTAAAACGTATATCGTTTGGGCAAACTAACTGTTCATATTTTTTTGTTATTATAGTCTCTTTTTCCTTGATAAAATAAAGTTTGCCTATGGCTTTTATCGGTTGATTGTTATTTAGCTCAAAACCACTGCAAGCAAAACACTCTATATCTTTTATTGTTTCTATACTTTTTAAGATGATGTAAGTAAGTTTTATGGCCATATAGGAGCCAGGTCCACGCGTATAAATAATCTTTGTAACTTCATAACTCTTCAAGCACTCTTCTATCATAGGTAAAAGTATTTCGGAGGTCTTTTTATCAGACTGCGTTGTTTTTATAAGTATATCATCTTCATATATCCCAATCAAAATAGGCGAAGATATACAGATTATAAGTAATGTAACTTCAGGCAAAGGATTTGGCAAAATCTACACTCTCTACTGTTTCAACTTCTACAAAATCATAATTTTTACTGTCTGAGAGAAGTTTTGATGTAAGTTTATAATTTAAATTATGACTCCCTGCAAAAGATTCATAGGCTCCCATGATGTTGTGACCTGATACCATCATATCACCCATAGCATCAAGTATCTTATGTCTTACAAACTCATTGTCAAAACGCAAACCCTCTGGGTTCAATACCTTATGCTCATCCAATCCAATGGCATTCTGTAGTGATGCACCAAGGGCTAGGTTTTGACTTTGCAAATACTGGATATCCTTAGCAAAACCAAAAGTTCTAGCCCTTGCAATCTCTTCTATAAAATTATGTGTAGAAAAAGTAAAATTCTCGCTTTGTACGCCTATAACAGGATGTTCAAAATCTATCTTGAAATTAAAGCTAGCAGCTGATGAAGGAGAAAGACGTACAAACTTTTCACCTTCTTGCACCTCTACTACTTGTTTTACACGAAGTATCTTCTTGGGCTTTTCTTGTTCTTTTATACCTGCTTCATCGAGTAAAAGACAAAAGGATATGGAAGATCCGTCCATAATGGGCATTTCGTTGCCGTCTACTATCACACGTATATTGTCTATGCCATACGCATATACTGCTGAAAGGAAATGTTCTATAGTAGAGATGAACCCTTTATCATTACCAATCACTGTAGCCATACGTGTATCGATGACAGAATCAGGAGAAAGAGGAACACTCATCGCTAAATCTTCACGATAAAAGACGATACCAGCATCTACGTCTAGTGGCTCTAAACGCAAATGTATAGGCTCGCCTTTATGCAAACCAATACCCACAACTTCAACAGGTTTACTAATGGTTCGTTGCTGCATGGCTGGCATCCTTACTTGTCTATAATATAGTTGAAAGTATAACATAGTTACAGTGAATTATTTGTGTATTATCTCCCACAGCTCACTTTATGGCACTACTCCCCCGCTATAATCTTATCTGCTACCTTAAAGACATCATCTATATTTGTTTTTATCCATTTTGCATCAAACCATTCAGCAGGCCTTACTTCTACCCCTTGTACGAGGATACCAAAATGCAAATGATCTCCTAGTGCTAAACCCGACATACCAGTCTTTGCTATAACTTGTCCTGCTTTCACTTCGTCACCTTCTTTTACAAGCATCTGTGAAGAATGTCCATAGAGTGTAAAAAGTCCTAAGCCATGGTCTATCATAGGCATATTTCCATAAATTCCATTTTCATCTGCAAAAACTATTTTTCCAGCATTGGAGGTTTTTATGTCTGCCATCTTTGTGCTTGCTAGGTCATAACCAACATGATAAGATTTTGATATTTCATTGTCTTTGTTTTCATAATAATAGTGCCTCTTATCTCCAAAACTTGCTACCATTGCTCCATTTTTAAGAGGGTAGAACTTCTGTACTTTCCAGCTGTCCAATAAAGTACTATTTTTATGTTTACTAAATTGATAAATAAGTTTTTCATTTTTAGAACGCATTGATTCATTGATAGCTTGAAATCTTTCAAACTTATCTTCTATGCTAGCATACTCTGGGTCACTCGAAGCCAAATCTGTAATCTTCCCATCTATGAACTTATCTTTTGCCCTAATCCATGAAACTTTGTATTTACGATTTTTAAGATAAAAAGGTATCTCTGTAACTCTTTTATTTTTTGCTCTATCTCTTGCGATGATTTTGGCAGTGAAACTTGTTTCGTTAAAAGGCCATGCTATCAATGCTGCATAATAGCCTTCTTTTTTATAAGGCTGTACTTGAAACTTTTTATCTCCTGCTTGTATGTATAGTGCATCTAAGTTATCATCGTCTACCTGAAGCACGACCAAAGCTGCTCCACCCTGAGTTATACTATATGAATTTGCAAGTATATTGACATTTGGACGCTTATGGTCTACCTTTATGTCTATTGTTTTAAGTGTTTTATTTCCTTGAAAAAAATTCCAAAAGCTGTTATCGTTTACCGATATTTTTAATTTCAATCGTGTGGCTTTGGCATCAAGTATTTTGGATTTAGGATACTTAACTAAAAGTGTTTGCTCTTTTGTATTTTCATCAAAAGCTCCCTTCCCTACAATGAGACTCTGAACACCATCACTTAATATAAGTTCAAAATGCTTGAGTGCTACATTGTCTGATAGGTTCAATATCAATGGGTCGATTCTGTTCCAATATATCTTGTCTTCATTGTGGACAAGTGGTGCTTCTCTTTCAAATTCAGGTGCAGTATATACATACCCTGCACCTGCCAACAAAGCAACAAATAAGATTACTCCTACTATTTTACTGCCACTTTTTTTACTGCTTTTATTTATCATCAATTAATCCTAAGTCTATTATCTTCTTTAAAATTGTATCTATACTTGTCTGTAATTCACATTTTTTCAAAGTAAAACCAGCGGCCACTTTATGTCCACCCCCACCAAAAGAAAGTGCAACCTGTGAAACATCTGCTCCCTTACTTCTTAGTGAAATACGTATGCCATCATCTAGTTCCATAGCAAATAGTGCCACTTTCACAGTAAGCAAAGATTTTGCATAATCTACTATGCCTTCCATGTCTGGCATCAAAGCTCCTGTGGCCTTAATGTCTTCTTTGCTGACACAAAGCGTAGCTATTTGTGCATCGTTATATAAGCTCAATGAACCTAATGCTTTTTCCAAAATACGTAAAGAACGCAAAGGTCTTCTTTGTGTAAAGTTTTTAGCTATCTCCTCTGGTTTTGCTCCTGCTTCTATCAAGGATTTTGCTACTGAAAAAACTTCTTCATTTACAGAAGAGGAAGTAAAGTATCTTGTATCTGAAAGCAGTGCAGCATAAAAGCATGTTGCCGTGTCTGCATCTATATCATAAGATTTTTCAAACAAAGTAAACGCCACCTGTGAAGAAGAGGCATATTTGGGCAGTACGATATTTATGCTCCCGTACTGAGTATTGCTTTGGTGGTGGTCTATGTTGAGTATGTCTCTTCCTCTTAAGTCAAACCCTAGTCTATCTACAGAACCACAATCACAAGAGATGATAAGAGAATTTTTATAATCCATCTGATGTTTTAACTTCTTAAAGTTTGGAAGAAAATCAAGGTGTAAAGGTAAGGTGGTCGAGGCATTGACCACCTCAACTTTTTTGCTTTTATCTTTACTTAATAAAGCATAAATCCCTAGTGCAGTACCCAAAGCATCTGCGTCTGGGTTAAGATGAGAAAGTATCGTAATATTATCTGCATTGTCTATTTGTTTCCAGACTTCATCATAAGGTAAATTCATATCCACAAAACCTTTATTTTTACTCTATCTTCATAGACAAATCAATCCAATTTGCCTGATGGATAACTGCACCTGAAGAGATGGCGTCTACCCCTGTTTTGGCTATGTCTTTTATCGTATCTAGGGTGACATTACCTGAGGCTTCAAGCAAAATATGCGCATAATATTCATTCCTATAGGTCACTACTTCTTTAATCTCATCTAAAGACATATTATCACACATAACTATGTCTGCACCTGCATACATAGCTTTTTTTGCCATTTCTAAACTCTCACACTCTATCTCTACCTTTGCTGTAAAAGGTATTTTTTGTCGTACTTCTTTCATAAAAGCCTCAAGGTTATCTATCGTTTTAAGATGTGTGTCTTTAAGCATCAAGCAATCATCTAAACCCATACGATGGTTAATGCCTCCACCACAACGCACTGCATATTTTTCAAAAGTACGTAACAGTGGTCTTGTCTTTCGAGTGTCAAGTAGTTGCACCCCTGTATCTTTAATGGCTTCTACGTATTGTGCTGTGAGTGTCGCTATAGAAGAGGCATGTAAAACCATGTCTAAAATAGAGCGTTCTAGTGAAAGAATCATCTTAGAATCTCCAGAGATAAAAAGAAGCTTATCACCTTTTTTAAATCTTACACCATCCTGCACTTTCCACTCAATAGACAAGTCATACATATTTGCCAATACAGATACATACTCTTGCCCTGCAAATACCCCATCACTCTTAGCAAGTATATAGGCACGTATAGGTTTAGATACACTAATACGTGCAAACAAATCTCCTCTACCTACATCTTCAGAGATCAGTGCTTTTAAAAAATTTTCTTTTACCATTGTCTTCCTAACTTACTTATTTGATAGCCATCATACGCTCTAAAGCCATGTTTGCATACTTTCTAATCTCTGGGTCAACCACTATCTCATTCATAGGTTTTTCATCTTCTATAGATTTTAAAGTATTGTACAAATCTTCCAAAGTGGTCTCATTCATCGTTGGACATTCTGGCTTTGTGGAAGAAAGTACATAGGTATTTCCTTTTCTCATGCGGTTTACAAGGTTATATTCTGTACCTATGGCTACTTTTTGTTCGGGGTCAAGTTCATTTACGTATTTTATAAGTTGTGAAGTTGAACCTGAAAAATCTGCTGCCTTTACAACTGCTGGGTCACACTCAGGATGTACAGCTATTTTAATGTCAGGAAACTTGTCACGGTAAAACTCTACGTCATCTACAGTAAAAAGTTGATGCACTGAACAAAAACCGTTAAAGCAGATAATGTCTGCAACTTTTGGGTCACATTCTTTTCCATCTACCTCTACACCGATGACACAGGACTTTAAGCCCATCTGTATGGCAAAGTTTTGCCCTAGACATCTGTCTGGTACAAAAAGTATCTTTTTGCCAGTCTCCAAACCTTTTTCTATGATTTTAAAGGCATTAGAAGAAGTACATACATAGCCACCCATCTCTCCTACTTTAGCTTTAACAGAAGCATCAGAATTGATGTAAGTAATGGGCAGTATGTCTTCTCGTTCTATACCTCTATCTACCATGTATTTTACAGACTCTTCAAAGTAAGACCCATCCATCATACGTGCCATGGCACAGCATGCGATTTTGGGCATAAGCACACGCTTCATAGGATCCAATATTTTCACAGACTGCCCCATGAACCCTACGCCACAAAACACTACCCACTTATTGTCATTGGCTTGACACCTACGTGCAAGCTCTAGGCTATCGCCCACGATGTCTGCCATCTCAAAAACTTCATCACGCTGATAATAGTGTGCAACCACTGTAACATCTAGTTCTTTTTTCATTCTATTTATTTCGGCTCTAAAATCTATATCCATTGCTGTCCTTCTTGATTGTCGTTATTTTAGCAAAATTCGGCTAAAATTGCTTCGTATATATACTATAAATAAAAATTGTGGATTAATTATGGATTTATTTTTCAATCAAAACATCTTACTTTACCTTGCAGCCTATCTCATATCGGGTATACCCTTTGGATATCTACTTGCTAAACACTTCGCTGGCGTTGACATCAAAAATGAGGGGTCTGGAAACATAGGTGCCACCAATGTCATAAGAGTAGTAAAAGAAAAAGACCCTAAGCTCGCTAAAAAACTAGGTATTATTACCTTTTTACTAGATGCTAGCAAGGGTGTTGCTGTCATCCTGATAGCCAAAATGCTTCATGCTCCTGAGTCTGTGCTTTGGACCATTGCTGTAGTGGCTGTACTTGGACATTGCTTCTCTGTATTTTTGGCATTTGAAGGGGGCAAAGGTGTTGCTACTGGATTTGGTGTCTTGCTCTTGCTTCAGCCCATTCCTGCACTCATCGCTATTGTGATTTGGGCATTTGTGGCTAAAGTCCTCAAGGTTTCATCACTCTCCTCGCTTATAGCTCTAGCTTCTTTTCTTATAGTCTCATATATTATGTATCCAGACGTAGCAGGTATCGGGTCTCATGCACCTATGTGGATAATTGCTCTTACTATCACCTACAAACACATACCAAACATAGTACGAATTTTCAAAAAAGAAGAAGGCAAAGTGTAGATGACTATCCATATCGAGTCACTCACTTTTGATGTCATCATTGGCTTGCTAGATTTTGAACGCGACAAGCCACAACAAGTTATCGTCGACTTAGAAGCCTCTTATACATACAAAGACAATAACTTTATAGACTATGCTAACATGGTTATGCTCCTACAAAATGAACTGCGTGAAAAACGTTATGCACTTCTTGAAGATGCACTTTTGGGTACAAAATCAATCCTTTGTGTCACCTATCCGCAACTCCAAACACTCTCACTCAAAATCTCAAAACCTCACATCATAACCGAATGTAACGTTGCCTTAAGTGACACATGGGTATTCCAAACTTAAAAAAACTTTCATAACCTCTATTTTTATGCTACAATATTAAATAAATCTTAAACAAAGGGTACCTCATGAGAGTACTAATCATTGAATTTGATATGCAACTTGGTAAAATCCTTTCAGACAAACTACATGCTGCTGAATATCAATGCGACATTGCTCAAAACCTTGGTGACGCAAAGTATTATTTGGACATACGAAATTATGACCTTGTATTGTTAAGCTGGAACAACGATGATAGCGTCAAGCTTTCTCTTATCGCAGATATGAAAAAAGAAGCACACAAGACCTCTGTCATCGTACTTTCGGAACGTACAGATAGAGAAAGTGAGATAGAAGCATTAAAATCTGGTGCAGACGACTTCGTCAGAAAACCTCTTGATTACGACATCTTGCTTGTTCGCATAGAAGCAAAACTCCGTTTTGGTGCTTCCAATATCATCGAGATAGAAGACCTTATCATAAATCCCGAAGAAGAAAAAATTATCTATCAGGGTGAAGAGATAGAGCTCAAAGGAAAACCTTTTGAAGTACTTACTCATTTGGCTATGCACAAAGACCAAATAGTGTCTAAAGAACAGTTACTTGATGCCATTTGGGAAGAGCCTGAACTTGTTACTCCCAATGTTATCGAAGTAGCCATTAACCAAATCCGTCAAAAGATGGATAAACCTTTAGATATTTCTACCATAGAAACGGTCAGACGCCGTGGTTATAGATTTTGTTTCCCAAAGAAGATACCTAAGTAATATACCTCTTTGTGTGCGATAATGCCCGAACTTCCATATAAAAGTTCCTAAATAATTTTATTTAGGAACTTTTAACTTAACCATAAGCAATCTTGGGTTATAACACCTATAAATAATTAACAAATCATAATAATTTGCACAAGGGTAAACAAGAATATGGCATTAACAATAACAGATGAATGTATAGCGTGTGACGCATGTAGGGAAGAGTGTCCCAATGAAGCAATTGAAGAAAATGACCCAATATACCTGATTGACCCAGATGTATGTACCGAATGTGTTGGACACTTTGACGAGCCTCAATGTATTGCAGTTTGTCCTGTCGACTGTATCATCCCTGATCCTGACCATGTAGAAAATGTTACAGAATTGATGTTCAAATACAATAAGCTTCAAGATGAGCTGGAATAGGTACACGCCATGAAAGAGCGAACTGCTATCATAGATATCGGTTCTAACTCTGCTAGGCTTGTCATCTATGAACAAACATCTGACTATGGATTTCACCTCATTTGCGAACAGAAGTCTAGGGTACGCATTGGTGAAGGCGCTTATGAAAAGGGGGGTCATCTTCAGCCCATAGGCATACGTCGTGCCTACCTTGCACTCAAATCATTCTTGTATACTATAGATAAATACCAAGCAGGCAAAACCATTTGTGTTGCTACTTCCGCACTAAGAGATGCACCTAATTCCAATGTATTTACTTCTTGGATTAAGAAAAATTTAAACCTATCCATCCAGATAATAGACGGACGACAAGAAGCACGTTACGGTGCATTGGCAGCATCCAACCTACTCCCCATTCATACAGATGTTGTTACTATTGATATTGGAGGAGGGTCTTCTGACTTGGCGTTGATACGCAAGGGTTCTATAGTAGATACTTATTCTCTCAATTTAGGCACAGTAAGACTTAAAGAACTTTTTTTTGATAAGCAAGAGAAAAATTCCCTTATCAACAAAAAAGCCAAGAGTTACATAGAAAAAGAGCTTAAACATCTTCCAACACACTTTAAGGCTCACTTGGCTGTAGGCATAGGAGGAACGGCTAGAACACTTTCTAAGGCTATTATGAAACGTTCAAAGTATCCTTTAGATAAACTGCATGCATTTACCTATACAGTAGAAGAACATATTGATTATCTTGAAGATATTCCTCACAGTTCTATCAAAAATCTTAAAAAGTTTTCTCTCAAAAAAAATCGATTTGATACCATTCGAGAAGGTACACTTATCATGATGGAGATACTTTCATGCATTGAAGCAAAAGAAGTTATCTCCTCCTCTGTAGGGGTGAGAGAAGGTGTGTTTTTGGAACAACTACTTAAGAAGAATGATTACAAATTTCCACTCACGGCAAACCCTTCCGTACATTCTATTTTAGATAGATTTAAACCTCAAATAAACATCGAGAAAAAACGTAAAGCCAAACTAAAATTGGGTCTTAACCTATACGATAAATTACAATCAGAAGTACAAGACGACAAAGCCTTTGGCAAAGAACTTCTTTGGGCATTAAAACTCTCTAGCATTGGAAAGACGCTTACTATCTACAAATCCCAGCAACATGCATTTTATATCGCACAGCAAGAATTAAATTATGGGTTCACGCATAAACAAAGTTTACTCATTTCTATCTTACTGCGTATGCACGGAAAAGAATTACTCGATAAAAAGTTTTATAAACAGTACAAAAGTTTACTACCTGATAAACGAACACTCCATTGGTTAAGTTTTATCTATACTCTGACTGTATTATTGCATGAGTCATCCAATGCTGCGACATTTAGCTTTTCATTTAAAAATGAAATACTCACCATAACAGCCAACAAGCCTTTATATTTAGCAAAAGAAAAAATCCAAGCATTAGAGAAACCCATTCCTTTTACTATTGTTATCAATGATGAGTCAAGCTTACCCGCTTGCAAAGCACTAGATATTCGCTAGCTCTTATCTACACCTTGCAATCTTTAAAACCTTGTTCCCATTGAAAACTCAAAGGGTGCTAAGCTGTCTCCTTCATGGTCATCTATAGGTTTTGAAAATACTAAATTAATAGGTCCAAATGCTGACTGCCACTCAATCATCATGCCCGCAGAAGATCTCTGTATTTCATTCAAGCGATCGTCTCCTATCATCCCATAATCATAGAAAAATGCTAGTCTCATTTTTGCTGCTTGCGACAAAGGGATACTAGCTTCAATGGTAGCTGAAGCCCTTTGTCTTCCACCTATACGAGAGTTTAAGTCATTTGGATCACTAAGAGGGGTTAAAGAAAATGGATTATATCCTCTAACTGACCCTATACCTCCCATAAAAAGTCTTTCTGCGATAGGTAGCTTCTCATTGTCTGTGTTAGATATGATGGTAGCTCGTGCTTTAAAACGTAATATCAAATCATAATCTATCAAGTCTTCCATACCATAGTACGCTCCAAACCTTGCATCTGTTCTCAAAATGTTACCATAGCCAAGTTCTTCCCCGCTGCCTACAGTCCTATTCTCATCGTTTCCAGATAAACTTGCATACTCTAAGTTCACTCCAGCAATAAACCCTTCTCTTGGCATAAGAAAGTCATCTGTATTGTCAAAAGAACCATTAACTAATAATGAGGATTTTTTATACCTATCATTAAAGAAACCGTTTTGATCAACAAAATCTCTATTGCCTCCAGGTGCTACAATTTGATTGTTATTTTCTTCAGATTGGTTACTTACGTAGCCTAATCCAGCTGAAACACGAAAATACCTCAAAAACTCTCTACCGAACATCATAGATGCACCCAGTTGATCTTGTGTAAAATTATAAAATTCAAACTTTCTTTTGTAGAAATTTACACTTAAATTATACAAACTATCCCATACCCTAGGGTTTGTAAAGGCAAGATTATAATTTGTGGAAACTCTCGAGATATCAAAGCCAAGCGTTGCATTTAGACCTGAACCAAATAGGTTTCTGTCTGCTACAGAGGCATTAAGCATAAGACCTTGAAATGCGCCATACCCACCACCAGCTGAGATGGTTCCTGTTGGTGCTTCTTCTACATTGACTAAAAGGTTGATTTTATCTTCTGAAATTCTTTGACTTTGTATGTCAACTTTTTCAAAGAAGCCTGCCCTCCCTAGTGCACTCTTGGAGTCTTTTAAGTCTCTTGAGTTAAACTTATCTCCTGGAGCTAAAAAAAGATACCTACGAATGACTCTGTCTTTTGTTGTATTGTTGCCCGAAATAAGCACATCATTTATGGTCACTTCTCGTCCTGCTTTTAGTATATACTGAAGGTTGACTGTTTTTTCTTTAGGGTTTTTATGCATTTGTGGTGATACGCTAGCATAAGCATACCCAAGGTTACCTACGGCTTCTTTAAGGTGTTTCACATCAAGACGCATACGTTTAATGTTAAAAATTTTTCCTTTTTTAAGTCTAAGCTTATCTATCAATGCTTCACTATCCAGTCCTTCTATATTTTGAGAAATGCTCACTTCACCTACGCGGTATTGATTTCCCTCTTTTACTTGATAGTCTACTTCTGCACTATACGAACCAAAATCTACACGCATCAGTGGCTTAGATACATATGCATCAAGATAACCATGCTTCATATAAACATCTTTGACTCTAAATGAATCATATTCAAGCTGATCTACACTTGCTACACCAGTGTTTAAAAATGGCATCCACCCCATAAAGTCGGCTTCTTTATTTGCAAGATCCATCTCTAGCTTACTTTGGTCTAACTCTGAGGCGCCAACAAAGTTGATATTTTTAATGGTTATCTTTTCTCCCTTATTTACCTCAAACACAAGTGACACACTACTTTTACCAATTTTTGTTGATGTAAGCTCAACTACCGTATCGTAATACCCTTCACTTTCAAGTCTTGAGATTAATGTTGCTTTTGCTTTCTGTGCACGTCTACTATCATAAAGGTCGCCTTTTTTAAGTCCAAGACTAGTTAGAAGTTTTTTCCCATCATCTCCTGAACCATAACCCTTGATGCTAATGTTTGCAATTGCCATTTTTTCTTCAAAATGATAAATCAACGCACCACCCTGCTTATCAACCCAAACATCCTTGAAGTATCCCTGTGAAAAAAAGTTTTTGATAGATTGGTTAATCTTGTCTGCATCCATCTCTTCTCCTACACGAATGTCTGCTATCTCTAGTGCCACAGAAGGCGAGAGGTGTGCAAGTCCTTCAAATTTAACCTGAGTTACTTTTTGCGAGAAGACCAAAGCACTTAGTAGCATCCAAGCCAATACTATTTTTTTTATCATGTTGAACAACCTTGTTTAATTTGCTAATATTTTATCTTTATTACCATAAGAGATGCATAATATATGCTATAATTCTTCAAAATTGAGGGAGTAATTATGCAAATGCAAAAAATTGGAATTATTGGTCTTGGACTCATAGGAGGCTCTCTTAGTATTGCCCTAAAAGAGACTTCTAAAAATTTCTATTTTGTTGGACTTGACCATAACGAGCTACACTGTAGCCAAGCTCTCTCCTTGGGACTGGTAGATGAGATAGTCCAAAACCTAGAAGAGATTATCACTTGCGATATAGTCTTTCTCTCTATACCAGTAGATGGAATCATCTCCATTATAGATCAGATTACAGTACTTGATGCACATTGTACAATCATTGATTTAGGCAGCACAAAAGAAAAGATATCCAAGTCCATTCCCCTAAAACTACGTGCCAATTTTGTGACAGCTCACCCCATGACTGGTACAGAAAAATTTGGACCACATGCAGCCATTCCAAACCTCTACAAGGACAAAGTTATAGTCCTTTGTGACATGGAAAAATCTGGTTCCATTCAAAAAGAAGTAGCCAAAGAAATCTTTGAGAGTATCGGTATGCAATTGGTTTTCATGGATGCAAAAGAACACGATAGACACGCTGCTTTCATATCGCACATGCCACATGCTCTAAGTTATGCTCTTGCTAATTCGGTACTAAAACAAGAGGCAAAAAAAAGCATCATCTCTCTTGCAGGTGGTGGATTCAAGGACATGAGTCGCATAGCTAAGTCAAGTCCTAACATGTGGGAAGACATCTTTAGACAAAACAAGTCTAACGTTCTAGAAGCCATACATGCCTTGCAATCTGAACTTAAAAAATGCGAAAAGATGGTAGAAAAAGAAGAGTGGAGTACCCTAAATACTTGGATGGAAGAAGCCAATACCTTACATGATATCTTAGATTGATATAGACTTTATATCTTCTCTCAATATGTAAAAAAACTTAGACGAACCTATCTAGCATATCCCTAAGCTCTTTCTTGTCTATCTTTATAGACTTATCTCCATTTTTCTTCGCATAGAGTTTATGTACCATTTCTTCTACTTCTTTGCCTTCACTTATGTGCGCATAAAGTATTTTTAAAGCTTCGGATTCTTTGTATGGCTTATCTTTTTTTCCAAATATCTTAGGCATAAAACGTAACAAATAGACAAATATACCGCCCACAACAAATGCAAGGGCTAAAATCCACCATGCGATAGCTTTTACTTCTACCTTCCTCTCTACAATAACTTCTTTGATTTTTCCTGATTGTGTTTCATTTGTTTGAACATTACTAGATACTGAAGTAACAGCAGTCACCTTTTTTCCCTCTACACTTACTGTATATTGCTTCACCTCTAGTACTTTTTCCTCTTTAGTCTTTGGATTATACACAGTGATGATACGATTAGGAATGATGAAATCTTTCTCTGCGATAAACGCAAAACTCTTAGCATAAGTACTCACAAGTTCACTCCCCACCAAACGACTCTCTACTTTTGCTTTATCTGAGTAGATAGTCACACCATCAATCTCATACTTTGGAAACTCAAAATCTTCCAAGTTCCCTTTTCCCTCTATTTTTATCGTAAGATTTACAGGTTTATTTGCTTTTACGCTTTGTGCATCTATCTTCACGTTTAGACTAAAATCACCTACTAAATCTGTCTCCTTTTCTTGTGCTTTAACTTCTATGTCTAGCCTGTTGGAGGCTATAGCTGACCAACGCATATTGTATCTACCAAAGATGTCTTGCCTGCTTCTGTCTGGTTGTCCTAGTCTTGCAGATGCTGAAGCTATGGTAAAGTTACCTTCTTTTTTTGTCGTGACTATGTACTGCTTTTCTATGAACGAAGCATCTCTTGTTTGGTACTCTTTTTTTCCCTCTATAGCTTTTATAAAGAAGTCTTGCGAACTAGGCTCAACAAGATTGCCTATCTGCATACCCCTCAAGGCATTGGATACAGAAATGTAAAGTGTCACCACAAAAGACTCTCCAACATACACAGACTGCTTGTCTGACTTAAGCACAAAAGAAAATTTACTATTATTTTGTACCGTGGGTGCTTTTGACTGTACAACTTTTATTTGTATAGGATTTGTCTTGTGCTTTGTGCCCGAAATATTGACAGTATATGAAGGGATAATCATATCACGATTTGGCACAAATAAATACGTTCTGACCGTGTGTATCCTACTTACCATGCCTTGTGAGGTGATACTCATGGAGCTAGACTGAGAGCTACCAGAACTTGTTACATTCATGCCATTTATTTGGTTTATATTTGGAAATGCCACAGCTTTCCCCACAGCCTTAATGCTCAGTTGTACAGGGTTACCGATTACGACTTCTTGTGCATTTACTGTAGCCTCTACACTATCAGCTTGTAGGGTTATAAATAGCAAATAATGTATGCTAAACAGTGTCAATAATATTTTCTTTACCATGGATTAATATCTCCTTCTATTTGACTTTTTTTACTCTCACCCATCTGATACATCATTGTAGGTGTTTTGCCTTTTTGCATCTTTTTCATCAGACGCTTTAATTCTTGTTCTTTGAGCTTATCTTCTTTACTCATCTTCTTTTTTTCGTTTGCTTTAGCAGAAGGTTTGTCACCTTTTTTGTCCTTAGGCTTCTTCTTTTTGGCATCATTTTTATCTTTGTCCCCATCTTTTTTCTTATCATCTTTCTTTTTTTCGTCGTCTTTCTTTTTTTTGTCGTCTTTATCTTTTTTCTGTTTCTCTTGTTTCTTCTTGTCTTTTTCTTTCTTCTTGTCGTCTTTTTTCTTGTCGTCTTTATTTTTTTTATCTTGGTTCTTTTTTTGTTCTTTGTTCTCGTCTTTTTTCTTATCTTTATTTTCTTTTTTGTCGTCTTTCTTTTTGTCATCTTTTTTATCTTGTTTCTTTTTCTCTTCTTCTTTTTTCTTTTGTTTCTTCGCCAATTCTAGGTTAAACTTTGTATCTTCATCTTCTTTTATTTCTAACGCTTTTTCGTAATTCTCTATGGCTTTATCTAGCTCTTTTTTCTGAAAATAACTATTGCCTATATTGTGCAGCTTTTGGGCTTCATTTATACCTTCTGCTTTTCCAAATGCCTCTATGGCTTCATCATATTTTTTATCTCTATATAGTGCATTACCGATGTTAAATTGTTTTTGGGGTGTTACTGTATCTATACTTTCTAGCAATCTAATACTCTTTTCATACTCGCTTGCCTCATACGCCAGTTTGGCTTTTTCTATAGTCTTAAAGTCAGTCAAGCCTGCATAGAGTAAGACCTGTGTGCTTAGTAAAATTAAAATCATTTTATTCATGTTTGTCTCCTTTTTGGCAAAGAAGACAAGCCAAACAGTAAGAACAACAATCCAAGACCCAAAGGTATGTAAAAATATTCAACACGTTCTTTCACTGTCATTTCTCCTTGCTGTTGGTTTTTATATTTACCTCGTATCGTGGAAACTAGTTCCTCTATGTCTTCTTTTCCTGCACTTGCTACTACATATGCACCATCGTTTTCTTTTGCTACTTTACCCAAGGCATCATTTCTTTGGGTTATGGCTATAGTGCCATCTTTTTTTGTGTATGGATGACCATTTTCATCTATGACAGGAGAGCCTTTTTGCGTACCCACAAGCACAACATACAAGTCTATATTTTCTCTTTCGAGTATGTCTGAAAATCCTGCTATGGCTTCTTCATCTCCACCATCAGTAAAAAGTATAAGAATTTTAGGTTTCTTCTCCTCTAAAGTTGTAGAAGCCAATTCACCTAGTGCAGAAAAATCAGTAGAACCCATGTTGATATAGCTATCATCTACTCCTTCTATCATCATCTTAAGTGTCTCTTTATCTGTAGAAAATGGTGCCAATACAAATGGGCTGTAAGCAAATGCCACTACGCCTATCTCGTCGCTTGGCATAGCATCAAAAAGTACAGCCATTTTCTTTTTGGCAAATTCCAAACGATTAGGATACACATCTGTACTTCGCATAGACCCAGAGATGTCAAGTGCAGTCAAAAGCGTAAGCCCTTGTATCTCTACCTTTTTATCTCCTAGTTCCATGACGGGTCTTGCTAGAGCCACTATCATCAAAAATATACTCAACAGCATCAGTACATTGCGGATGATTATAGGCATACCATCATCTGCTACAGACAAACGTTTTAAAACTTTCTCATCAAAAATCCTAGATAATCTTTGTTTGTTTGACGTAAGTATAAAAGTAAAAAGTAAAAAGGGAACAATCATCGCCCAAAAAAACTGTGGATTTACAAAACTCATTTATAGCCCCCTCGCATTTCTAAAGTAAACAAACAACAACAAAGAGAGTATCGCCAAAAACAAGGGATAAGTGTAAAGATACCTATGCTGTACTATCTTTTTGTCATCTATTTTTGTGGCTTCAAGTTTATCTATCTCTTTATATACTTGCGAAAGGCTTGAAGCATCACTTGCTCCAAAAGCAAGTCCTTTTCCAGCTTTTGCCAAAGCTTGTAGATACTGTCCGTTATAGTCACCCTCATCTCCTATACCTATGGCATAAAGTTTTATATCATGATTTTCTATCATATTTACCGCGTCTGCAAAAGGCACTTTAGACATATTGTCCACACCATCAGTTAGCAAGATGGCTATTTTGGATTTTGCTTTGCTTTTAGTTAGTAGATTATATGCCTGCACAATGGCATCATTGATGGCTGTACGCTTTCCTGCCATACCCATCTCTTGCATTTTAGTGATGTCTGTTAAAAACTTCTTTTCAAAAGTAAGTGGCGAAGCTATGAAGGCAATATCTGCAAATGTAACCATGCCTATACGGTCATGTTCTCTTGTCTCTATGAAGTCACCCACTACTTCTTTAACTACATCAAACTTATTTTTCCAAGGGTTACCTACATCAAAACCACGTTGACGCATAGAGTCTGAAGAGTCTACGATGATGACTATATCTCTTCCTTCTTTTTTGGTATTAGAGTAGGTTTTTGAGATTACAGGAGAAGCCAAAGCGACAACTGCAGAAACTATACCTATCCACTTAAGTACACTCAACCAAGACGAACTTTTTCTACCTTGCACCATAAGCGTTTTGACATGAGGGAAAAATATAGCCTTGCTTCTTTCTTTACAAAAATAAGCACAAAGTACAAAAAGAGATACTGAGGTCAATACAAATGGGTATTCAAAACTAAATCCGTTCATCTGCTACCTGCACATAAAGATTGAATTGTTTTTGCGTATCTGCGTCTAGTGCATCTACCACTTTTTTATATTTGTACTGTTCTAGCATCGGTTCAAGCTTAGAAAAAAGCTTTTTTTTCCTCTCATCTGTTGCCAGCAGTCTTGCATAGTGCGTAGCATCATAGGCTGATTTTTTCGTGTCTTTCCAATCTATGTTTTTTATGCAGACCAAGTAACTCTTGGCAAGATTTTCTTTTCGATTGTCCCAAAATTTCTTAAAAAAGAACCATAGAACAGAAAAAACCAACAAAGAAACAAAAACGATAAGCCCCCAATAGATATAAAAAGAGTTATCTGGTATTTCAAGTAGTGGCTTTATGTCTCTTAGCTGTTCTGTAATATTATTATCCATCATCGCATCTTTTTCATTAATTTTAAGGTAGGCTCTTCATCTGTATATATCTTTGTAAAACGTATGCCCTGTTTTTTAAACTGCTTATAGAGTTTTTCATCATTATCATGTAAGGCTTTTGTATAATTTTTCAAAGTACCAGCATCTACATCACCTTCATAGCTTTGCTTTGTTTCCATGTCAATAAGTCTCAAATAGCCAAGCTCACTAGGGTTTTCTTCAAACCTATCACGTACTATAACTGCAAATATATCATGCTTTTTAGACAAGAGTTTTAAGTCTATCTCGCCTACAAAATCAGAAACTATAAAAAGCAACGTTTTCTTTTTCAAACGTGTCACGAGTGTCTCCACCAATGCGGAAAAATCTGCCTCTTTTCCAAGAGGATCGAACTCTAGTATGTCTTCAACTGCCCTATGTATAGAATAGAGTTTTTTACTGCTCTTAGACAAACCATACATCTTGTCTGCAAATACCATATGTGAGAATAAATCAGAATTTTTAACTGCTGAAAACCCAAGCGTAGCCACCACTTCAGCCACTATGTCAGACTTTTGCTTGACTGTACCAAAGTACATAGAGCCTGAAAGCATAGAGACTACCACTACATTAAGCTCTCGTTCTTCTTTATATACTTTCACAAAAGGCTTGCCTAGTTTTGCAGTAGTTTTCCAGTCTATCTTGCGTATGTCGTCGCCATACACATACTCACGTAATTCTGCAAATTCAAAACCTTCTCCTTGGAAAAGGGATGCATTATTTCCAAGCATATCACCGTAGACTTGCTTCTTAGTTTTAAGTATTATTTTCTTAACAGATTTGTTCACAATATATACCTTATGGAATCGGAACCGCAGCCAATATTTTCTCTATTATCTCATCAGTAGTCACATCTTCAGCTTGTGCCTCATAAGAGAGTATGATACGATGACGCAGTATCTCTTTAGCAATATACGCTATCTCCATAGGAGACACATAGTCTTTTCCTTTAAGGTATGCCATGGCACGTGATGCTTTATACATGTCTATACTCGCTCTTGGACTTGCCCCAAACTCAATGTAGGATTCAAGCTCTTCTAAACCATAAGCTTTAGGCTCGCGTGTAGCAGATACAAGTTCTATGATATACTTTTCTATCTCTTCATCCATATGTATATTCAAGGCTTCTTCACGTATTTGATTTAAGTCATCAATGTTTGCCACTTGCTCTATGGTTCCGAAGCTATTGTTGGCTACACGTCTTGCTATCTCTAGCTCTTCTTCTTTTGTGTTATAGCCCACAACAATCTTCATCATAAACCTGTCTAATTGTGCTTCAGGAAGCTCATAAGCCCCCTCTTGCTCTACTGGGTTTTGCGTTGCCATAACCAAAAACGGCAAGTCTATCTTAAAAGTTTCATCTCCGATAGTAACTTGTCTTTCTTGCATCACTTCTAGCAATGCTGACTGTACTTTAGCAGGTGCTCTGTTTATCTCATCTGCTAGTAAAAGATTGGTAAATATGGGACCATGTTTGATTTTAAAAGTATTGTTTGAGGGGTCGTATATTTCTGTTCCTATGATGTCTGAGGGAAGCAAATCTGGTGTAAACTGTACACGCTTAAAGTCAAGACCTAGTGTCTTTGCTAAAGCATTTACTGCCGTGGTTTTTGCAAGCCCTGGTACACCCTCAAGAAGTATGTGACCACGGCAAAGAAGCCCTGCTAACAAACCTTCTACCATCTTATCTTGTCCTACAAGAACTTTTGCTATTTCTGTTTTGATATTTTCTATGATTTGACTCAAGTCTTTCTCCTGCATGTTTATTAGAAGAAGTGTACTTACTTGAGGTTAATGGCAGTTAAATAAAAACTACTTAAAAGTCATACCTCAAACCAGCAGACACTGCATCCATGTCAGGCACATCAGACTTAATGAGTAAACGTTGGTAATCTACAAATAGACTCCAACCTTGTCCTTGGTCTGCATGTCCATCAAATGTTCTGTCATAGTTAGCAGCACTAGTGAAGTCACCGTCTTTATCTGAAAGGTCATATTCTAGTCCTAGTCCTGCTGAGAAACCGTGGTCATTGTCGAAGTAGTTTAGTCTTCCACCATTGCCTAGGTTTTGTGTATATCCATATCCTAGTAGCCCATAGATGTTAAAATCTTCACTTAGTGGGTATTGTGGTTTAGCGTAAATGCCCATATGCTGTAAAGGTACTCCACCAAAAGGACCTTCATCCAAGAAAGTTCTTATGCCTCTGGCTTCTACACCGAAGTATTCATTAAATTCATATCCACCTCTTAACATAGCTCCATAGGTTTCATCTTCATAAGCACAGCCATTGCCACAAGAACTGAAGTTGGCTGCTGTTAAGCCTATGCCTAGGTACCAAGCAGAGATATCCTCTGATAGAGGAATCACTTCTGCATCTACTGGGACTACAGCTTTTTCTCCTGCATTGAGTATACTCATAAGCAACATAGCTGATAGTAATAGTTTTATAATTAAAGTCTTCATTATTCTATTCTTCTTTATTTTTCTTCTTTTTGCCTTCTTTATAGTATAGTCCAACTATACTTGAAAACAACATATTACCTATTGTTAAGCATCCCCATCATGGTTTTATGATTTGAAAGTCTCATCTGCACTTAAAGAATACCCCACTTTACTATGTGAAACCAAAGGTAACTCAGGAAAATCCTTTCTAAGCCCATAGACTAGCGTACGCAAAGAAGAATCTGATACTGTAGCATTTCCCCAAATTTCAAACATAAGCACATCATAGCTAACGGCATTGTTAAGGCTGAGTATCAAAACTGCTACAAGCTTATTTTGTTTTACATTTAATTTTACTGATTGATTATGATGGTACAAAGTGGCACAGTTTCGTGAATACGTATAGTGCTCATTTAAAACAACAACATCACTAACAACTTCAGTTTTCATGCTCTTTTTTTCGGTCAGATATCGTTTATATGCAAGCTGCAAGGAAAATACAATATCCCTCGAACTAAACGGTTTTTCTATGAAACCATATGGTGTCAACTCCAAAACTTCCTGAAATGTTCCCTCATCATTATGTGCAGTGATAAAAATGATAGGAAAAGTATATTTCTTAACAAGCTCCGTTGCAAGTTGTATGCCATCTATCGAACCTTTTATGTTTATATCCATTAAGAGCATATCGCAGTTACAATGTTTCAGTCCTTCTTTCGCATCTACTGCATTGTCAAAGCATCCAGATATTTCTACATCATACTGTCCTAAAATATCTTTTAGGTACCGTTGTGTAATCGCTTCGTCTTCCACGATAACTATGTGTTTTGGCAATAACATTTTATTTTCCTTCTATATCACAGTATATTTGAATTTGTGTGCCATTGTCAACTTTGATGCTCATGCTACCATTTGGAAGCCCAGAACTTAGATCTTCTATGAGCGTCATGCCTAGAGTTTGGTATGCCTTATGTTCGTCAAATCCTTGTCCATAATCTTTTATATTTAGCACACACTGCTTATCTATTCGTTTAAAAGAAATATCTATATTCCCTACTCCTACTACGTATGCATGCTCTATGGCATTTGTTACAGCTTCATTAAATATCAGTCCTAAATTCATGCTTGTACGCATATTTAAAAATACAAAATCAATATCTGTTATGATGACATGTGCTGTTAGTTTTTGTAAATTTACCGAAAGCTCATTTAGGTACTTGTGCATATCTATTTTTTCATAATTACCATTTTTATATAGGTTCTCATGCACCATAGACATGGCTTTTATCCTATCTACATGGGCTAGAAACATTTTTTTATACTTTGGGTCTTTTATCTTAAAAGATTGCGTCTCCAAGAGTCCCATCATCACCTGCATATTGTTTTTAGTACGATGATGCACTTCTTTGAAAAGGATTTCTTGCCCCCTCATGGCAGAAGAAAGCTCACTTTTATATGTATTTCGTTCTGCCTCTATGATATAAAGCCATAAAGAAATAGCAGCAAAACCTAGTGACACTTGAAATACCAATGAGGCACTATACTGTAGCGTCAACCAGCCCAAAAATACAGCCAATGAAATGCCCATCAGCATCATAAATACTGCAACACTCCATCGTATAGCCTGCTTGACTTCGAGAAAATAAAATAAATGTATGGGTATCGTAGCTAGGTAAAAAAGACTAAGCTCATGGTTTAAATCTTCAAGTCCTAAAGATAAAAAAATGAAAATTATAACTGTAAGCAAAGTAACGTAAATTGCAGGCTTCAACGAAATGATATAAGGAAACAAAACATGCACCGATAACAGTATAAGCATAGCTCCCATTTCAATAATCAATGAGTAATGATACCCGTGAGTGTGGCTTTCCAAAAGGTCGATAAAAAACAAAACTTCTGCCAACACAAGAAACAAAGAAATCATTGTTGCTCTGCGTCTCTCTAGGCTTTTTTGAGGAAAATATTTTCCTTTTAGTACATCGTCCATAAAGTTCATATATTGCCTTCTTTATTTTCACATCTTGGTGATTATTTTATCATTTTAGACTTCAAATACCCCATTGCCGTAGCGATAATATCGTCATCATCTTTAGAATTAGATTTCAATATCACCCTGTCTATACTTTCTTCTCTAAATTCTATATAGACATTTTCTCCATAAGAAGAGACTTTAGAAATGCCTTGTTCTCGTGCCAATACTTTCATCACTATGACATCTATAAACTGTCTCGTAATGGTATCTAGCTTGCCAAAACGGTCTGCGATTTCTGCTTCTATCTCATACACTTCTCCTCTAGTCTCACATAGAGAAAGTCTACGGTACAGCTCTAGTCTTAGCCTATCCTCTTCTATAAGTTCTTCATTGAGGTAGGCATCTATGGAAAGTTTCATATCTATGTTGTGTGACACTTCTTTATCTTGCCCACTTAGCTCTTTGATAGCATCTTCTAGCATACGCAAATAGAGTGAGTACCCTATCTGTTTGATATGCCCACTTTGGGCTTCACCGATGATATTTCCTCCGCCACGTATCTCAAGGTCGTGAAAAGCAAGTACTGCCCCAGAACCTAAGTCGGAGTGAGATTCAAGTGCCAATAAACGCCGTTTGGCATTTTCAGTTAAACGCTCTTTATCTGTCACTATAAAGTAACAATAGCCCTCTTTAGTTCCACGCCCCACACGCCCACGTAACTGATGCAAGTCTGCTATACCAAAGTTATCTGAACCATCTACTATCATCGTGTTTGCCATAGGCATGTGTATACCTGACTCTACGATGGAAGTAGAAAGTAGTACATCATACTCGCCATCTTCAAAAAGCATCATCTCGTCTTCTGTCTCTTTGGCTGAGATTTTAGAGTGCAGTACTGCTATGCGAAGTTTGGGGAGTATCTCTAGCAACACTTTTTTCTTTGCTTCTATCCCTGCGATGGAATTAAACACATAAAACACCTGCCCACCTCTACGCATCTCTCGAGTGATGGCTTCTTTGATGACTTTATCATCATACGACTTCACAAAGGTTCGCACCCCTTGACGTTCAGTTGGAGGAGTGAGGATTTCAGAAAAACTTTTCACATCTGAGAGGGCAAGGTTAAGTGAACGTGGTATGGGTGTTGCAGACATCGAAAGAAGATGCACATCTATGGCTATCTCTTTCAGTGCCTCTTTTTGCTTCACGCCAAACTTATGTTCTTCATCTATGATGACAAGGGCTAGGTTTTTAAACTTTGCCTTAAGTAGTGCATGCGTGCCTACAACTACATCTAGCCTGCCTTCTTCTAACGCCTTTAGAGTAGCATTTTTCTCTTTGCTTGTTGAAAATCTATCCAATTTTCCTACACTTATACCATGCCCATAAAAACGCTCTTTAAGACTTTTTAAATGCTGTGAAGAAAGTAGAGTGGTAGGTGCTATCATCATAGCTTGATGGCCATTTTTGACTGCTACGAACATACCGTTCATCGCTACTTCTGTTTTACCAAAGCCCACATCTGCTGAGAGCAGTCTGTCCATCATACGACCAGAACCCATGTCATCAATCATATCTGTAATGGCTTTTTCTTGGTCTTGCGTATGCACAAATCCCGCTTCTTCCATGAAGATAGCATGTTCTTCTAAGTCATTTTTAAGCTTGATACCCTTTTTCAAATGCCGTTGAGCCGAAAGATTTATGATTTGTGAAGCGATGGCAAAAAGTTTTTCTTTTACTTTTGCTTTAAGCTTTTTAAAACTTGCTTTTCCCATACGGTCAAGTACAGGAAGTGAGCCACCTTCTGCTACGTAACGGTCTATGACTTCTAGGTTTGAAACAGGTATAAGCAAAGCATCTTCATTTTGATAATGCATTAACACAAACTCAGAAAGAGAGCCTAGTATCTCTCTTTTTTCTATGCCTTTAAAGATGCCTACCCCATAGTTTTCATGCACTACATAGTCGCCTGTCTTAAGTTCATCTAGTATGATAGATGCCTTCTTGGCGCGCTTTTTCTTGATGGGCTTATTTAGTGAGAGTATAAGCTTATTTGAGCCTATGATATTGACAATACCATCTTGATAAACAAATGCAATATTTTCAAAAGAATCTAACTCTGAACCCCTTACGATACTTTCATTTTTTGCAAGTATGGTTATTTGTTTGTCTTTGTGAGACTCTAAAAGTTTATTGGGCTTGATAGCTTCTATGTCTCTGTATTTGCTACTTTCTGGTATGACCGCAAGTAAAAAAGATTTACGCTCCACAAGTGGCTCTGTGAGTTCATAAATCTCTTTTAATTCATCTTCTAAATTAGAAGCCCAAACCCCAGAAAACTGCTCTAAAGCACTCTGTCCTAAATCATCCAAATGCCAGAGTCCAAGAGAGTCTATATCTTTGACAAAGGTGTCGTACCTACTTCTTTCTGTTCTGTTTTTTAAGGCTTCGTATTCTGCTTTGTCAAGTGCTAAAAATGCAGGTGCAAATGTTAGAGATTCCAACTCATCGCTTTCACGTTTTTGTGTGTTTGCATCATAATATTGTATACTTTCCACTTCTTCATCAAATAGTGATACACGGTAAGGTTTCTCTGCATCTATAGGATAGATGTCCATGATGTCCCCACGAAAAGAAACCTCTCCACGTCCTGCAGCAATGTCCGTAAAATGATAGCCCCAGTGATACAAAGTATCTTTAAGTTGGGCTAGCTTAAGCGTATCGCCAAACTCTATAGTTTGAAAATCAAAAAGTTCTGGCTTAGGAAAAGGCACGAGTAAGGTCCGAACAGGAGAGACAATAACTTTCTTTTTATCACTTCTATAAAACCCTGCTAACGTGATAAGAAATGCTTGTACATCTTCATCATAAGTGCGAAAATCCTCACCTACTCCTACACGCAAATCAGGCAAAACAAAAGTGTCATACCCTAACAATACTGCCACATCACGTATCTGCACGGCTTCTTTATCATCTTTACAGATAAGTAGTTTTTCTTCTTTTAGTGTTTCTAGGTATTCGTAGATATTACTTTGATACATTTTTGTCCATTTTTTTTAAAAATTCTTCCAGCACATAAAATGAGCCAAAAACCAAATATTTTTCGTCTTTATTTATGTTGTTTTTAAAATAGCTATATTCAATCCCAAGAACTTCTAACGCTGTTTCTATCTTATCCAATGTCGTGGCACGCTGTGAATGTATGGCTATGATTTCTACACGTTTTACCTTAGGCTTTAGTATCCTCAGCACCTCTTCATAATCTTTATCATCCAAAGCATTATAGATAAGAACTACCTTTTCATCTAATGCTTTTTCTATAGCCAAGGCTGCCAAAGGGTTATGGCCTACATCTATACGTATATTTGGAGTCAAAGGGTAAAAGCGTCCGAAAAGTTCTAATGTTTTTAAGTCATTAACATCATATTTTATCTCCAATAGTTCTAAGGCTTTTAGGGCTACAGAGGTATTGTCTATGAGATAATCTCCCCAACCTTTGTCTTTGGCTACTTTCAACACCATAGGATCGATATCCTCTACCATTGTTCGCATCTTGTCATCGGTCGATATCATCGATCCTAGAGTAAACAATCTTGCCCCTACATCATTTGCTATCTCTTTCGCCACTTCCAGCACCTCATCAAAAACCTGCGGTGCCAGTAGTACAAGCTTCTGTATACTTCGTATCTTCGTCCCCGCTATCTCTTCTATAGTATCTCCCAAAAATGCCTGATGGTCTAAGCCTATAGGTGTGATGATAGAAAGTTCCTTATCACAAACATTGGTCGCATCAAACTCACCACCAAGCCCAGCCTCTAGTACCATGATGTCACAGTTTTCAAAGACTATAAAAGCCAAAAGTGTCGTGTATTCAAAGTAGCTCAAAGCCTCAGATATATCACTTCCCAAAATACCAAAAAGCCTTTGATGTGCCGTGTCCAGTACTTCATCAGAAACATCAGCACCATCAAGCCAAATACGTTCATTAAATTTTAAAATATGAGGAGAAGAATAATGCCCCACACTTAGGGGTCTAGTGTTTTGTGATTTCAGGAATGAATCATAAATCACCTGACCCTGACTGAATTCATAGGCAAGATGTGCCACCATACGCCCTATTGAGCCTTTGCCATTGGTTCCTACTACATGTATAGTTTTTGGTCTTTTCACATGAGGCTTTAGTATCATATAAGCTACATGTACTCTTTCATGGTCTATCTCTTTGTAGTAAAGGGGTTTACTTTTCAAAAAAACCTCTAATTCCTCATTGCTCATTCCTCATTCCTCATTTTGACACAGTTGCATCAAGCGTTCCTTTGGCAGAAGCATAAGACAAAAACTCATCTAAAGATTTTTCTAAACCTTGACGAATAGCCTCTATTCTTACCGTAGCAAAAGCAACAGAAGAGTACTCAATATCCGCTTCATGTATAGTAAATATATCTTTTTTAACTTTACCTTTTTTCGTCAACATATCGAAGTTTACGCGTATATTTACACGATAACGTGTGACATATCCATTTTCAAAAGCAAGTGGCGAAAAAGTACTTCCTCCATAGGTAATGCGTATATGACTTTTGGCCTCTTCTTTGGATGTAACACGTCCTTTAAAACGAGTGTAGACCAAACGGTTCATCTCATCTTTCAAGAAAGGAGCATTTTCAGGCTCTGCCCTGTCTGCAAATACCTCAACATACACAGTATCTGCAAAGATATTTTTGATAGCATGAGAAGAAGGCTTGTACCCACAAGCTGTCATCATAAACATAAATCCAACTATCATCATGGCTATTCGCATCTTATCTCCTATCCATCAATTTGGCTTCACAGCCAAATTTACCAATTTATTGGGTACGACCACCTCTTTAGTGATAATCATACCCTCTAACCACTTAGCCCCTACATCTTTTGCCGCACTAAGTATCTCTTCCTTAGAAGCCGTGGGACTCATCTCTATCTCTGTACGTTTCTTACCACCTATCATTACCATATACAAGATACTATCTTGCACAAACACTTCTTCTTT
>CAZNEJ010000003.1:0-28979 GCA_964571975.1 uncultured Sulfurovum sp.
TTAGATGAATATGCTGGAGAAGAAGGTGGTGTGTTGCATTGTTATAACGCGGATGAATCTTTATTGAAGTTGGCTACTAAGAATTTTTATTATGGCATAGGTGGTGTGCTTACATTTAAAAATGCAAAAAAACTCATCAATGTTTATGGGAAGATACCTCAAGACAGGCTACTGATAGAAACAGATGCACCTTATCTCACACCACATCCTCATAGGGGAAGTAGAAATGAGCCTAGTTATACTACTTTGGTAGCTAAAAAGATGAGTGAACTAGGTGACATAAGTGTAGAAATGGTCTCCGACATAACCTCTCAAAATGCCCAAAGACTTTTTGGATTTTAGTGTTAAATATGAAGACTAAGTTATCCAAATATTTTTTACTGATTGTGGGTTTAAATGCCACTATCTATGCCATGAACCTAGAAGACAAATACCCCTCTTATAGGTATGTATTTAATGAGTTTAGCGTAGACAAATCATATATACACAATGAGGCATTTAGGGCATTTTCAAAAAAAAATGAATTATTTTTATATAGGTTTTATACGCGTTCGCTAAAGCAGGGTAAATCAGTTTTGCCTATCATGAGAGGATTGCTTATAGGGGAGGGCATTAGTGACCTGTTTATATACCTTTCGATGATTGAATCAGGTTTTTCATCTGCGGCTATTTCTTCCAAGAAAGCCGTAGGGCTATGGCAGTTTATGCCAGCAACTGCCAAGCATTATAATTTAAATGTAAGTGAAGACTATGATGAACGCTATGATACTGCTTTGTCAACATCTGCAGCCATACGTTATCTAAGTAAGTTACACCGTCAATTCGATAAATGGTATCTAGCTGTAATGGCATTTAATTGTGGTGAAGGATGCGTAGAAAAAGCCATAAAGAGTGCAGGTACAGATGACCTGTCTGTACTCATAGACGATACTACCAAATATCTTCCCAAGGAGACAAGGGATTATATTAAGAAAATATTATTGATTGCTATGATAGGAGAAGACAATGCAGAAGACAGCCATGCAGAGCCTTATACTATAGAAGTGAAAGTGAATGCTGGAACACAGTTGAAAAATCTTGCAAGAGAGATAGATATGAAATGCAGCACATTACAAAAACTTAATTTATCCATAAAGAACGGTCTTGTGCCAAGAAGTAAAAAGCAATATAGTATATATATACCTACAGATAAGGTGTTTTCGTTTTATTTGAGATATGAACTAGCACATAATCAAAAAGATGCAAATCTTCACCTCTTGCAACACTATGTTTTACTGGGTGATACCCTTGTAAGCATCGCAAATAAATATGATACGAGTGCTAGAGAAATTACTGTGGCAAACAATCTTGAGAGTGATTATTTGACTTTAGATCAATTTTTGCTCATTCCTGTGAGTAAAAAAACTTTTGAGAAAGTATCGGCAGAATGATTTGATAGGGTTTATAAATATACTTTATGCTAGAATGATGCCACGATAGACTAGCAGAAAAGCTTATGTTGTACTTATGTAATTTAGGGATTTCAATACATGTTTAAAAATTATTTACAAATTGTGCTAATAGCGTTACCTGCAGCTATACTGCTTGGCGGAGGCGTATACCTTGCTTATGATACTTGGAAAAAATATAGTCAAACTAGTAGTTTGAAGATTCAACTTAACAATGTTGAGTTACTGCAATCACTAGAATACTCTGTCTTAAATGAAATTGTATGTGTTGCAACCATGAGTCAAAATGCAAATTTTATGAAAAAAGTTTGTACGCCTACTGAAAAAACAACAGACAGTGTGATAGATGAGATATTGACCCAACAAGAAGATACAAGCTTGCATGCATTAAAACAAGTAGTGGCCACCATGCGTAGCAAGATCAAAAATAGTGCCAATATTGCAGTAGAAAAGTTAGTAAATGGTGACTTGGATAGAGAAATAAGTACTTTGATTGAGAAATATAAAATTAAATTTAAAGATAATAATATTTTGCATGAGGAAAAAGAATTTATACGGTTGTTTTTCGATATTTCAGATATATCTCGTGCTACTGCATCAGAAAAAGCTTTGGTTTCATATTACCTATCGTTGCAAAAATCAATCCCCAATAAAAATTTAATTTATTGGGACGAAAGGGTTTCGCATGCTGATGTACTTGAGAGTAAAAGTGAAAATGTTCCGTATCTAAATGACTATATAAAGGATGAAGCATTTCAATCTCTTTTAAGAAGCATAGAAGATGTGCGTATTGATGTCATGTCAAATGCATCATCTGGGCTATATAGATATGATGTTTCTACATGGGTTGGTCTTATCAATAAAAAACAAAAAGTACTAAATACTATAGAGACAAAAATATTGGATTATATTTATGGAGTTGTGGATAGAAACAATAAAAATACATCTCTGCTATTGCTACTCTCTATCGCTTCCTTGATGTTGGCACTTTTGGGCTTGTGGTTATTGTATTCTTTGTGGAAAAATCTTAATATTAAAAATAACTTTCTTAGCGGATTGCTTACAAAAGTATCTACGCTTTCAGGTGACGGTGAAATGAAGAATTTATCCGTTAACAATAAAAATCAAAAAGTTGCATACGCATATATATCTTCTAGTTTTGAAACTTTATACGATAAAGAGAGCAAGTCTAATCATGACAACAAAAGTAATAGACTCTTTCTGGACAATATGTCTTATGAGATTTCCTCTCCTTTAGATGCAATATCTGGATATACAAAACTTTTAAAAGAAACACCTTTGAATGCAGAGCAAAACGATTATCTTGAGGTGATTGAGGATAGCTTTGAGAATCTTGACGCTGCCTTGAAGAAAATTATAAATGATGACACTATGGAAGTGCAAAAACTAGTAATAGAAAACCACAGCTTTGATATGATTAGAAAAGTTGAGTTCGTTACTGAAGCATATGTGATGAAAGCCGATAAAGAAGATATTGTCTTGGGGCTGTATCTTGACCCAATGCTCTCGGACAAAGTAAGTGGAGATGGTGCAAAGCTTTCACAGGTTCTCACTAGCTTGGTGGACAATGCTTTGGAATCAAGCAAAGCTTATGATAGCGTAAATATTTTTGTAGAGAAGTTACACGGTGACAATGAATTGGTGACTATAAAATTCTCTATACAAGATCAGGGATTGGGATATACAGAAGATGAACTAGTTGAGATCAATAAAGCCCTTAAAAATACTGACTCTACAGAATCTATACCTAATTTTGATACCAAGAACTTAAGTAAGTCCAATAAAATAATTAAGCGCATGGGTGGCAAACTTGAGTTGACAAGCAAAAAAGGTGAGGGTTCTACATTTTACTTTGTATTGAGCTTTGAAAAGGATACATCTGAGAATACGGAACTACTACCTACATTTGATGGAATGAGAGTAGGATTAGCACTTCCTATTAGGGATATCGAGCGTCAAGTTGACCATAATCTAGAAGCATACATTAAGTATCTAGGTGCAAGGTTTGAGATTTATTATTATGATACACTTTTTTCAGAAGAAAATGATATTGAGTTGCCAGAATTAATGTTTTTCTATCATAACTATGCAAGACTAGAAGGAGAACTAGAACAGTTTTCTAAATTGTCTTGTTCTACTGTGATGATTAGTTCAGGTGCATTACGTGCTAGGATCAATGCAGACAAATATAACTTTTCTAGTATAGTTTATGGGCCGATTAGTATGCGAAAAATAATACGCACTTTTGCAGATAGCAAACTAGATATGCCTTTGCTTGTCCAAAATGATACCAGCACTACCAGTACCACTACTGATACTACTGATATTATAGATACCAAGGAAGACATTGAAACTTCAACGGAGTTTGAAAATATTCATGCACTTGTTGTGCTGGACAATGAAATCTCTCAAAAAATAATAGTAGATATATTGAATAACCTATCTATAGATGTCACTGTAGCCACTGAATGCGAGAAAGCATTTTCTTTACGACAAGAAGAAGATTTTGATATTATATTTATGGATATGGATATGTCTGCCATGAAGGGGCATGAGTGTACTTCAAAAATACTCTACTATGAGGGCATAAATCAACTCAAGCATGTGCCTATCGTTGCCCTAGATAAAAACGAAGAGAACAATGATGACATAACAAATAAAAAGTTAGGGATTGATGATTTTATTTCTAAACCATTTGAATCAGATAAAATATATGCTATCATAAAAGAATATTGTGTTGATATACCCATGAAGATGAGAGCACAAGAAGAAGACGACTTTATTGCCAAGGTATTGTCGGGAGACTTTCTAAAGGAGGATGGCTAGCATGAGGTGCCTAGAGATTAGAAAAAAACCTTCAGCAACCATGCATATTATGCTAATGTTAGCATTGATATTTTTTACCACAGGTTGCTCTCAAAAGACAAAAGTAATCAAAAAACCAAAAGCCAGCAAGCACACCTCTGCGGCAAGACATAGGGCGACTATGCGCTCGTATAAAGTGCTGGGTAAACGCTATCATCCTTCTTATGTAGAGGTAGGTCAAGTACAACATGGTATCTCCTCATGGTATGGCCCAAATTTTCACGGTAAACATACTAGCAATGGCGAGATATATGATATGCATGCTAGAACAGCAGCACACAAGACTTGGCCTATGGATACTATGGTAAAAGTTACAAATAAGGAAAATGGAAAAAGTACCATTGTACGCATTAATGACAGAGGCCCTTTTGTGAGAGGACGCATTATTGATTGTTCTTATACTGCGGGCAAGGAAATAGGGCTAGATAAACTAGGCATTGCCAAAGTAAGCGTACAGGTACTAGGTTTTGCAGGAAAAGTGCAATCACCAGCAAGCATGGATAAGCATAAAAGAAAACATACGCAAACACGTGTGGCTCTTTCAAACTTTGGCGTGCAGGTGGGTGCATTTAAGCGACATGAAGGCGCGCAGGTGACAAAGCGTAAATATGAAGCTATACATAAACGCTATAAGCCTATAGTAAAATCCTTTACAGGTGCAGATGGAGAAGTGCTTTATAGGGTATGGCTCATGGGCTTTGGCTCAGAACAAGAAGCAAGAGATTTTAAAAATAATAACGACCTAATGGGCGCGTTTATAGTAAGAAATTAGGACAATACATGATAGAAGTAAGTAGAAAAACAAAAGAGACACAAATCACTGTAAAGCTAAAATTATATGGTACAGGTAAAGCCAATATCAATACAGGTGTAGGTTTTTATGATCATATGCTTGAAGCTTTTACAAAACATGCTCATATAGATATGGATGTTTCTTGCACTGGCGATACGCATATTGACGATCACCATAGTGTTGAAGACGTTGCTATCGTGATAGGGCAGGCACTTAGAAAAGCTATCTATCCAGTCAGAAGCATAGAGCGTTTTGGTAATGCAACAGTAGTCATGGATGAAGCCTCCATTACTTGTGATATTGACCTCTCAAATCGTGCTTTTTTGGTATACGAGTTACCTATAGGTGGCAAAGTAGGAGACTTTGATGTGGAGCTTGTTGAAGAATTTTTTAAAGCATTTGCCTTTAACTTGCCCTTGACCTTACATCTTATTTATAACCGTGGAAAAAACAAACACCACATCATCGAGGGAGCCTTTAAGGCCTTGGCTGTGGCATTAAGACGAGCGGTCACAGTCAATGAAAATGCAGGTATTCCAAGCACAAAAGGTGTTCTGTGAGTATTGAACTTATAGTATTGGATGTCGATGGTACTATGACGGATTCTCGCATTACCTACTCTGAAAATGGTGATGAGATTAAATCTTTTAATGTCAAAGATGGTTTGGCGATAGCTTCATGGCGAAGGCTTGGCAAGCAAGTGGCTATCATTACTGGTCGCTCATCCAATATTGTTGCTAGACGTGCAAAAGAGTTACATATAGAGCATTTTTATCAAGGCATAGACAACAAAAGAGAAGTACTAGAACAACTGCTAGAAAAATTAAATTTAAAGATGGAAAATGTTGCGGCTATCGGTGATGACCTAAATGACCTGAGTATGCTCAAGGCTGCAGAAATTTCTTTTGTTCCACGTGATGCTTCTGCTTATGTAGATAAAATAGCAAATATTATCTTATCTAAGCGTGGTGGTGATGGTGCAGTAAGAGAGATGGTGGAACATCTTATTATCAAAGAAGGACTAGAAGAAAAATACTTGGAGTTATGGGACTAAGACTAGAGAGCATATTGATTGTGATGATTGTACTGCTGGTCTTTATGTCTAGTATGCTAAAGTTGTCCGATAGTAAAAAACATAAAAATACTTCAAATGTAGAACTTGAATTTAAAAATACAACTTTTGTAGATGTAGACAAGCAGAAGATGCAAGCAAAATCTTTTGCTGTGCATGGTATGCGTGAAAAAGGTATTTTATCTTTGAAGAATCTTGTGTATCATACGAATAATATAGAGAAACTTGTCGCAGACAAAGGCGTATACAAGGAAAATGTACTGTATTTGGATGGAAATGTGTTTTTGCATGAAAAAGAAGGGTTCTCGTATACTACTGAACATGCAAAATATAATCAAAAAACAGAAATATTAGAAATCACTTCAGAATTTGAGGCGAAGATGGGTAAAAATATTATATCTGGTAAGTTGCTGCACTATGATGCCGTAAAACAAGAAGCTAATGCACAAATAATCAATGCAATTGTTTATACGGTGGGTAAGTAATATCATGCTATAATCTCAAACTATGTAATAAAATTTATATTTACCAAGGGTTTTTAGTGGGTTTTTTAAAAATACTATTTTCACTATGTTTAAGCATTACTCTTTTTGCAGAAAAAGTAGAAATTACTTCAGATGCAATGAATGCAATAAATTTGCAAAAAGAGGTACATTTTGCAGGGAATGTAAAAATAAAACAATTGGAAAATTGGCTTCATGGAGATAGGGTCATCGTTTATTTTGATGAAAACAATGAAAGCAAAAAATATGAAGCAATAGGTTCTGTATCGTTTGAATTTAAAAAAGAAAATAGCCACTATAAAGGCTTGGCCGATAAGGTAACTTATCTTCCTGCTAAATCTGAGTATTTGCTCAAGGGTAATGCAGTAATAGACGACCTAATTAATAAGCGTCATATGACTGGCGATGAGATACTGCTCAATATGCTTACTGGCAATGCTAAAGTCACAGGCAATAAAAAGAAGCCCGTGAAATTTATATTTGATATGGAGAAATCTAAATGAGTACACCGCGTGTTGTAGAAGCAAACTTTATAAAATCTGCCCAAAGCATAGCAGATTCCTTGCCTGAAGATATGTCTGAAGTTGTCTTTCTTGGACGCTCAAATGTCGGTAAAAGTTCAACACTAAACTCACTAACAAGCCGTAAAAATTTAGCAAAATCTTCTGCAACGCCGGGTAAAACACAACTTATCAATTTTTTTGAAACACGATACCTTTATGATGAAGCATCTTATCCTGTTCGTTTTGTGGACTTGCCTGGTTTTGGATATGCAAAAGTATCCAAAACACTCAAAGAGGTGTGGCAAAAAAACCTTGTAGAATTTATAAAACATCGGGTCTCCATACGACTTTTTATACATCTAAGAGATGCACGACATCCTCACGCAAAGATAGACGATGATGTGAAAACATATATAGCAGAGTTTATACGCCCAGACCAGAAATATCTTACAGTTTTTACCAAAATAGATAAGCTTAACCAAAAAGAACGCAACAAGCTAAAACGCGAATTTCCAGGGTCTATCACTGTTTCTAATCTAAAAAAGAATGGGCATGACAGAGTCCATTATGAGATACTAGACAGCATCTTTGTTTTGAACGAAACTATGCTAGAGAAGTCTAAGGATAGCTAGGTGATAGAATTACTAAAAGCAAAGCTTTCTGATATCGAAAAGATGCAAGAATTGGTCATTTCTGAAGTTAAAGATGGTGTGATTTTAAACAGAAGTGATGATGAAGTTGCAACGAACATACGCTCCTATGTTTTGGCAAAAGATACGATGAATAATGATAAATTAGTAGGTTATGCGGCTTTACATGTGTACTCTAGTCGCTTAGCAGAGCTAAGAAGTTTTATAGTAGATGAGGCATATCGTGGGCGAAAAATAGGGCAGGACATTGTAAGTTTTGCACTAAGTGAAGCAAAGTCATTGGGCATTACAGAGGATGTCCTTGTACTCACGTACTTGCCATTATATTTTAAAAAATTAGGTTTTATGGAGATCAGCAAAGAGCGGATTCCTGAGCATAAGATATGGGCTGACTGTATTAAATGTATTCATTTTCCTGTATGTAATGAAATTGCATTAGTATATAAAATAATCTAGCGAGTTGTGACATATATGGATATATTATTGCAATCATTATATCGTCCTTTGATATGGCTTTTTATACTTTTATTCATTATTTTTTATCCTATGCTTATCTCGATTTATGTTTTCCTTCCCTTACTTATTGGTGTTATGGGATACGTGATGATACTTGGTATCGAGCAAAGTAAACTTCATTATGTACTGATTAGTATTGTATACTTTATAAATCTTGAAGTCAATCTCTCTTTGCCACTTTTCTTAACACTGCTGTCTTCTTTGTTGATGTATGTATTGTTTTACCATAACCTAATGTACTTCAAAAGATGCCAAGTTTGTAAAGCTATTTTATCGGTATTTCTTTTGGACATTATTTATTTGGCTTGTATATTGGCTTATGACTTTATATTTCAAACATCCTCTGTGGCGCTTGATACTATATTGCTTTATTCTTTAATCGTAGACTTGCTAGTGGTGGTTATATTATGAAGTACAAAATTGTCATACTTATATTTATGCTTTTTTGGGGAGCTATGATTGCTAGACTATATCACGTGAGCATTAAGTCGAATTTTTATTATGAAGGTTTGGCAAAAGAAAATATAGAAAGAAAGCATTTCATTAAGCCTGTTAGGGGTGAAATTGTTGATATAAATGGCAATTTACTTGCTATGAATCAGATAGGTTTTTCTATTTCTATTGTGCCTCACCTTAAGAAAAAAGATAGCAAACTGATGGCTGTGGTGGACAGGCTTGTAAAAACATTCCCAGATCTCAATAAGAGCATTATGTTAAAAGTCTATAAAAAACATAATTCACCATATAATCATAAGTTCATAAAAGTTGTAGATTTTATACATTATCCAGACATGATGGGTGCTTATCCAAAACTTAGCTTGTATAAAGATACGAAAATTGAAGCTGAGACAAAACGTTATTATCCTTATGGAAAATTCTCTGCACATATAGTGGGCTACACTGGTCGTTCAAACTTGAAAGAAAATAAAAAAGATGAAGTGGTTTCCAAGATAGGAACAGTTGGCAGAACAGGATTAGAAAGATATTATAACAAGGTACTTCAGGGCGAACTTGGATATGAGATTTCTAAGGTTACAGCTACAAATAAAGCCATAGAAGTATTGGAAAAAAAGTTACCACATGACAATAAAAATATACAGCTCAATATAGATATCAATCTTCAGAGGATGATTTATGAACGTTTTGGTGATGCAACTGGGGTAGCCATAGTTATGAAGACAAATGGAGAAATACTCTCTGCTGTTTCTTATCCTTCTTATGACCCCAATTTATTTGTTGGGGGCATAAGCTCTAAAAAATGGAAAGCTTTATTAAATAATCTTGCTCACCCATTTACAAATAAGTTTATACACGGAACTTATCCACCTGGCTCAACGATTAAGATGGGTATGGCATTGGCATTTTCAAAATCTTCTGAGGATATTTTGGAAAATAGTGAAAATTGTAATGGTCACATTACACTAGGTCAAAGCAAACATAAATTTAGGTGCTGGAAATCTTGGGGGCATGGTACGGTGCGTTTACGTAAGGCTATCCGTGAAAGTTGTGATGTTTATTTTTATTCTAAAAGTTTAAAAGTAGGTATCAATAACATGGCAAAACACTTACGCTCTTTTGGTTTAGGTGTTAAAACAGGTGTAGACTTGCCACGTGAATATAGTGGTGTAATGCCAGACAAAGCTTGGAAAATGAAACGATTTAAGCAATCATGGTATATGGGTGAGACAGTAATTTCCTCTATAGGACAAGGCTATAGTCTGACTACACCATTGCAGGTAGCCAGACATACGGCTCTGCTTGCAACTTCAAAACTTGTGACACCACGCATAGCAAGAGTAATTGACAATAATATTAGTACTGCCATAGAGAAGCCAATGACATTCAACAAGAATTACTTGGATCAGATTAGGCAAGGCATGTATGATGTGTGCAATACATCGGGCGGTACTGGATTTAAAACAATGGGTAAATTACCCATCGTTGTAGCAGGAAAAACTGGTACTTCACAAGTTACATCCATACCTCAATCTACTATCAAACGCTTGAAAGAGTCAGAATTGGCTTACTTTCATCGTTCTCATGCATGGATAACCACCTACGCACCCTACGATGACCCAAAATATATAGTGACGGTGCTGGTTGAGCATGGTGGGCATGGAGGAAGTGTTGCAGGACCAATTGCTGCTGATATATATAAGTGGTTGTATGCAAATAAATACTTTAAGAAATAAATATCTGCAGACCTCTTTTGTGAGATTTTTTATGTGCTAGAAGTTTTGGAATGGGAATGGCCCTCCTTATAGATTAGGCTCTTTTTTCCTTGCTATGTTTGCACCAAGTTTAGATAATTTACCCTCTAAATCATCATATCCTCTGTCTAAATGATAGATGCGTCTTACGTTGCTAGTACCATTGGCTACCAAGGCTGCCAATACAAGTGCTGAAGAAGCCCTAAGGTCTGTTGCCATAACATCTGCACCATAAAGCTCTTCTACGCCTTTAACTGCGGCTGTGCTGCCTTTGAGCCATATATCTGCACCCAATCTGTTAAGCTCAGACACATGCATAAAACGGTTTTCAAAAAGACGTTCTTCTATGAGACTCTCTCCTCTTACTGTGACTGCTAGTGCCATAAACTGTGCTTGCATGTCTGTAGGAAAACCAGGGTATTCCATAGTGATTAGATTTACAGGTTTTAAGTTGCTGCTAGGATGTATGGTTATACTGTCATCCATCAAGTCAAAAGTGCAACCCATGGACTCCAATTTGTCTATAGAGGCTCCGATATGTCTATGGTCTACTTTGTGAAGTGTTATGCTAGAATTTGTAATGGCAGCCGCACAAAGATACGTTCCTGCCTCTATACGATCGGGTATAACTTCAACTTCTTGAAATGTAAGAGGTTTTCCGCAAGTGCCTTCAATGGTAAGTTCGCCCGTGCCAATACCATCTATCTTAACTCCAGCATCAGCTATCATCTCACAAAGCTGTACAACTTCTGGTTCTTTTGCCGCATTGATGATAGTGGTCGTACCATGAGCTAGAGCTGCTGCCATAACTATATTTTCTGTACCACCTACAGTAATCTTATCGAAGATTATTTTAGCACCTTTAAGACCTTTAGGAGCCATGGCATGTACGTAACCGCCTTTTATCTCTATGCTAGCCCCCATTGATTCCAAGGCCTTAAGATGTAAGTCGATAGGACGTTGCCCGATGGCACATCCACCAGGCAAGGAGACTTCACATTCTCCAAATCTAGCAAGCAATGGACCTAGTACTAGGATAGAAGCTCTCATTTGTGATACTATCTCATAGACAGCTTTGGTAGACTTAATGGTACCATTGTTTATATTGGCCACTGTTTTTTCGTGGTCTACAGTACCACCTAGCATAGAAAGAAGCTTGAGTAGTGTGCGAATGTCTACTACATTGGGTAGGTTTGTAAGCCTAAGCTCTTTGTCACTTAAAATTGTTGCTGCTATGATAGGCAGAGCGGCATTTTTTGCCCCAGAGATTGTTACTGAGCCAGATAATTTCTTTCCACCTACTATTTCCAAATAATCCATTTTACTACCTTCTTCCGTCCCAATTATTAATTAATACAGATTTTACCTAAAGATAGATTAATGCCAGAAGAGAGAAAAATTATATTTATAAATATAAATAAATATGCAACTCTTGTATTAAAAAATAGAAATTTAATATTAATTAATCTGTTTATTAATAAATATCATGTAGAATATTTTATAATATGTATGAACAATAGGGGAGTATTGGTCCCTAGATTAAGGAAAGATATGTCAAGTAGTTTAGATAAACTAAAAGCACTTACCTCTCGACTAGAAAATAAGATTGGAGAAAAAGAAAATCTTTTTTCTGGAGAGAAGACTATAAAAGCAGAGAATATAATAGAAGTAGACAAGACTGTAAAAATAGACAAAGCCACAGAAGCAGAGCTTAAAGATAGCGATCATAGTTTTATACAATCTATGAACATAGATACTTCATATATAGATGCTGTGCGTAGTGAAAATATCTTGCGTGTAAAGGTTCTCCATGAAAAGCTTAAGATTTTTGAGAAGTCACCAGACTTTTCAAACATATTTATCTATAAAGCGATGAACCTTTCTGGTATTGGGCTAAAGGAAGAAGATTTTGCACAGGTGCGTGCAGGTAAATATATTCAAGTCATTGCTATCACCTATGAGCCAGATAAAAACGGTAAGAAAAAAGCAAAAAACATTTCTTTAGGCTATTTTGGTAAAGCAGAAACTTTAGATGTAGCCTTAAAAAATGAAATTATAGAGTTCGTCTTGCGTTGGCGTTATGAAAAAGCATTCCAGAACCTTGAACACTATAAAGACCTTATCTCAAGAGTAGATATGTCAGGCGATACATCATCTTAAAGTTTAGATAAACTTTGCTCCCCTAGCATCACACTAATCAAAAATTTGTTACAATATATTTCTACTCCAACACTTAGGATATATATGCACCTTGAACTTACATCAGAAGCACTCTTGGCTCAACTTGGATACATAAAAACCGAGCATACACTTAGACAAGTCAATGACATTATAGAAAATACAATAGGTTTTGAAAAATTTTCTCAACATTTGCCAGCACTAAATGATGCTTTGGCTGTAGAAAAAGGTTTTATTGCTATGTCTAATTCAGAAAAATACCTCAAAATTAAATGCAATGAAGACAGTTCAGCAGATAATCTGTCTGCTTTTACTACCTTAGTATGTAGCTGGGCAGATAAATATAAACTTAAACTAGAACAAGTATCTGGTAAAAATACTTACTATATAATAGGACAAAAGTAGTTGCCACTTTCTGCCCTCAATAGTGAGCAACTTTCTGCTGCTACTGCACCTTTTGGGCATAACCTTATCATCGCATCTGCAGGTACAGGTAAAACCTCTACCATTGTAGGGCGTATCTCGTTCTTGCTCAACTCTGGCATAGAACCCTCAAGTATCTTACTTTTGACCTTTACCAATAAGGCAGCTGGAGAAATGATAGCTAGACTAGAACGATTCTTTTCTAAAAAAATAGTCTCCAAGATAGTCTCAGGCACTTTTCATGCAGTAAGCTATAGGTGGCTAAAAGATATACATCCAGACCTAGCTCTTAAGCAGCCTTCTGAGCTAAAAACACTTTTTAGAAGTATTTATGAAAAGCGTAACTTTGAGCGTATGAATTTACCCCTACAGCCTTTTTCTGCTACCTTCCTCTATGAGCAGTATACTCTTTATCAAAATGCTTCACTCGAAAGCTTTGATGTGTGGTTTTTAGAAAAGTATGAAGACCACGAGGCTGTTATGGATATATATATGGATATCGCTGAAGAGTTCGAGCGAGAAAAAGTAGACTATGGATTTGCCTCTTTTAATGACTTGCTTTTACGCATGAAAAGTCACCTAGAAGACAATAGCATTCCTTTTAAGGAAGTCTTAGTCGATGAGTATCAAGATACCAATACCTTGCAGTCAGCACTTATAGACGCGCTTAAGCCAGAATCACTCTTTTGCGTGGGAGATTATGATCAAAGTATTTATGCCTTTAATGGTGCAAACATAGAAAACATCGCTACATACTCTACTCGTTATCCTGATGCAACAGTATTTACCTTGAAGACCAACTACCGCTCAACTGCACCCATACTCTCACTAGCCAATAGAGTCATAGAGCGTAATGAGCGCATCTATCCCAAGAAGCTAGAGGTAGGGAGACATGGCAAGACACACCCACCTAAATTACTCATATATAACGACCTTTTTGAGCAATATCAGTCTATAGCACAAGGCATCAAGCATACCCATGTGCCTAATGACCAAATAGCAGTTATCTTTCGCAATAACTCTTCTGCTGATGGTGTAGAAGCTTCATTGCGTGAGTATGGCATAGCATGTAAACGCAAGGGAGGTACAAGTTTCTTTGATGCCAAAGAGATAAAGTTTTTACTTGATTTGATGTCATTACTTATAAATCCTAAGGATCTAATGGCGTTCATACATGTGTTTGAGTATGCACGAGGCGTGGGGTCTGCATTGTCTAAGGAGTTGTTTCAGTGTTTTTTGCATTTTGGAGAAGGACGTTTGATGCAAGGCGTGTTATGCCCTAAAGTACATGACCTCCCAAAGCTAAACCCAAATAAAAACACACAACTTGGACTTTTTGATGATGATCAAGATATAGGTACTGCTGCTAGGTTTAAAGACTTAAACTTGGGACCTATTCTCATGGCACACCCCCTACTAAAGCACCCAAAGGTTAGCTCTGATGCTGTGATTTATTTTAAAGAGTATCATACGCTTATGGATGCAGTACAGCAACTCCAAAACCCTTCTGATGTCTTAAAAAATGCCATATCATCTAGCCTATACAAGGGTATAGTAGAGCTTTTGGCTACCCAAAGAGGACGCCTTAAATCTGGAGAAATAGATGAAGACAAAAAGAAACAAGCCAAGGAACGCATAGATAAAAAAGCAAATCTACTGCTCAATATCTCATGCCAATACAAAGAACTAAGACGTTTTGTCAACGCCATGGTGCTTGGTGGAAATGAACTTAGTGAGGGAGAGGGCGTAAACTTGCTAACTGTGCATGCTTCTAAAGGTCTAGAGTTTCCAGAAGTATATGTCATAGATTTGGTAGATGGACGCTTCCCAAATAGAAAAATGATGTCTAGCATCGAAGAAGAACGTAGACTTTTTTACGTAGCAGTCACAAGAGCCAAAGACAAGCTCTATCTTTCTCTTTCTAAGTTTGATAAAGTGAAAAAGATAGACTATAAACCTTCACAATTTTTACATGAAGCTGGACTCATTAAGGGAGATTTTGTTGAGCCTGAGAGAAAAGAACCTCGGAAGAAGAAAGAGTAAATTTAATTTCCCATTCTCTTGTCTCTAATACTCATAATCTTAGTCTCTTCATCTACATAGATATCAAACAAGTCTATCTCATAGATTAGGCTGGAAAGTTTTTTGTACCCGAAGTTGATAGGAGAAAATGAAGTGGAGTTGTTGATGTACTGACCAATACCTGCTAAATTTGCCCAGCCATCTTCATCCATAGTTTGCTCCAAGGCTGTACGCAAAACATTGACTAGCCATGTGTCTTGACGCATTACTTTTCCTGTTTTTCGTTCAAGTGCTTGTCGCGTATCTACATGTGTATTATTTTGGTCTTGACCATGGTCTACATAATTTGACATGAGTTTTTCGGTAAAGATAAACTGTGAACAAGCAGCCATGAATGGCTTAGGTGTTTTTTTCTCTCCAAAACCATAGACTTTTATACCTTCGGTTTGTACACGCATCACTACAGGTGTAAAGTCAGAGTCTGAAGTAGCAAAGGCAAAGGCATCTATGTCTTTGGTGTGCAGTAAGTCTATGGCATCTATGGTCATAAGTATATCTGTAGCATTTTTATTTTTAGAGTAGTCGAACTGCTGTATGGGTTTGATAGCAAACTCTAAGAGCTTGTCTTCCCAGTTTTTAAGGTTGTCTTTTGTCCAATTGCCATAGGCTTGGCGTATGTTTACTACCCCATACTTACTAAGCTCATTTATGATGCCCTCTATGGAACGGTGGGAAATGTTGTCACAGTCTATAAAAAGTGCGATGTGGTCTTCTGTTTTAGTGCGTGCCATTATGCTTCCTTGGGTTTATAATAGGTCATGGTACTTCTACCAAACTTCTTTTTTTTCATCTTAGCTAGCTTGCCTATGTTTTGAGGCATATCTAGTTGTGACATATGCTCCACTATGACCATCTCACAAACTTCAGGTTCTATGTTTTCTATGAGAGCTATGGTTTTATCGTATACATCGTCCATGCCATCACGCGTAGAGAATGGTGGATCGAAGTAGAAGTAGGTTTTTTCAGAGCTTTTTTTAACCATATCATGTATGATGGAAAACTTTTCAAAGCTGTCACCTAGAAACAAGAGGCATTTAGAGGGATCCAAGCGTTTTACATTGCCCTCTAAGCAGTGAAAAGCTATTTTGTTATGTTCCATGAAATAACATTGTCCAGCACCACGGCTAAGTGCTTCTAGCCCAATGGACCCTGAACCAGAAAATACCTCTACAAAGTTTTTGTCTATGATATCAAACTGCAAGGTGTTAAAAAGTGACTCTTTGAGTATGCCTTTTGAGCTTCTTGTGGTAAAAATATCTGGTATTTCTACTTTTTTGCCTTTATGCGTTCCTGCGGTGATGGTAGTGGTAAATATCTTAATTTTTTCTTTCATTCCTAATTTTATCTTAAAGTCTGTTAAGCCTTGTATATCATTAGAGCATATGAAAGGCATTGCCATTTTCACCTCTTTTTCTGACCAATTCCACCACTTTAGCTTAAGTAATTGAGAAATAGTATCCTCATCAAAGCGATACTTGATGATTTGTGCAGGGTTTCCACCTACTACAGCATAAGGAGGTATATCTTTTGTAACGACTGCACGGGTGGCAACAACTGCACCAGAGCCTATGTTCGTACCAGCCATTATCATCGCTTCTGAACCTATCCAAACATCGTTACCTATGATAGTGTCCCCATATTTTTCATAAGCATTTTTAGAGTCTCTAAATATATTTGCCTGAAAGTAAAAAGGAAAAGTACTTGCCCAATCCATGCGATGCCCTTGGTTTCCAGCCATCATAAACACAGCACCAGAACCTATGGAGCAGTATTTGCCTATGATTAGCTTGTCTACATCTTTGCTCTTCTTGTCTAAGTAACGTACGCATTCTTCAAAAGAGTGTTTATGATGGTAGCCAGAGTAGTAACTAAAAGCACCTATAGATATGTTGGGATGCTTTACTGTCTGGCAGAGTAGTTGTGAGCTAAATTCGTTTGTAAAGTAGTTCTTCAAGACTAGAAATTTACAATCGTTTTAAGTGTATTTATGAGTTTAGAACGTTCTTTTATATCAGAGCGTTCTTTGCCAGGTTCTGTTGTGGTGATGATGGTGCGTCCAGTGATGAGCTTGGAGCCATCATTTTTACGGATGCCCCAATAGGTGTGCATAATCACAGGTTCTCCCTTGTATTGACCCAAATAGAGTACTATATGACCAGGCACATAAAGCAATGAACGAAAAGGTTCTGCTTCTTGAATGATTTTCTTTTTCTTTGCAGATTTTTTTAGACCTTTGATATAGGTAGATGTACCATCTTTTGCCTGTTTAGAGGAGTTTCGACGTAAAAATATACCAAACACGCCCAAGAAGTCTCTCGTTGTAGCAGAACAGTCACGACATTCATTGCGTCCACCCCAGCCGTAGGGTTCACCGTAAAACTCCTTTGCTAGCATGGCAACATTCTTAGCGTTAAATGCTAGAGGCTTCTTTGCGATGGTACTTGGGTTTTCTGCAGATACCTTTTGTATTTGTGCATGACCTTTTTTATTGCGTTTTGCTACAAGATAGTGCTTTTTGTCTTTTGCAATAGGGAAAAGAGAACCCAACTTCACAAAAGAAATAGACTCATCTTCCTCATTGTAGAGTCTCATATTGTCTTTTATGGTCATAGCATACGACCCATTTCTAAACTTTTTTATGAAGTCTTTTGAGACCAAGGCGATGTCTTTTGTTTTTACCCAGCCAAATGCATAAGAACCACGCACAAATGTCCAGAGCTTATCTTTTGAAAAATGAGAAACAAAAAGAGGTATATTTATGTGATGTGCAGAGTTTTGGTTGTAGTCAAAAGGAAAGCCTTCGCCTGTACGTTTTGGGTCTCTATAGAAAGTGTTTGATGTAGGCAGTGCTCGCACATTCGTACGACGTATAGTGATAGCTTTATATTTTTTACTATTAAGTGCATTCATGTTTGCATTTTGTATCCACTTTTCATACACAGATGACGGTATAACCTTTCCATTTGACCTATATATGGGCTTTCTTCGCACAAATCGTGTCTCCCATCCAAAGTCTTTTTTAGGGATGCTTATGCTACTTAAATCCCAAGGCTTAAAGTACTTTTTGTTGTACTTTTCGTCTAGGTTTTTTTGATGAGACTTAGAAAAAGGTTTGATTTGTTTTGCATAAAAAGCAGGGTCTTGGGGTATGCGTTTCATGTCTGCTACAGAATTTTTAGGCATGCGGTCTATACTAGATTTTATGCGTTTACTCTCTTTTAGAGTGTATGTTGCATGCAGACTTGAAAATGAAAATAATAAAAGCGCGGCAAGTGTGAAGTTTTTATACATGATAATAGTCTTTGTTTTTAACTAAATGATAGACTATTATAGTTAATAGATGGTGTACTGAACCCAAAATAGCTGTAATGATAAATCAATCTACAAAACCCTCTGGTCTAAAACATAATCACAGATACGATGTATGAAAGTTGTGATGACTTGATTTGCATCAACACTGTAATGTGCCAGTTCTTTATAGGTATCTGCACGCTCACCAAACAACTTTCTAGCTCTAGTTTCGTCCTGCAACAAAGGGCGTTTGGCATGTTCTTTTTCTGACAATCTACCTAGTATCACATCAAAGTCAGTGTCTATATAAATGATAAGAGATTTTTCTGGTATAGAACTATATATAGGCAGTCCACCACCAGTAGCAATCACTTGACCTTTCTTCTGAGTGAGTGTATCAATGCATTTTTGCTCAATACCTCGAAAATAAGTTTCGCCCTTATCTTTAAAAATATCACTCACGCTAGCTTTTTCTTCTGCTTCTATAGAAGCATCAACATCCACGAAATCTTTATATAGTTTTCTTGCAAGTATTTTGCCCACACTTGTTTTGCCACTTCCCATGAAGCCTATCAAGATTATATTGTCATAGACCAATTTGTATTCCTTTTACTGTTTCGTTATTTAGGTTATTTGTGTGACTATACTGTAATACTCTTTATCTTCTACTCTTGCCCCTAGATCATCAGGCAAAACTCAATTCACAAACTACTTGTGCATGGTCACTTGTAAGCAAAGAACCATCTTTCTTGTCCTTTAAGTGTTCATCAAAAACAGCGTAACCTGTTACTTTCTTTCTTAGGTCATTTGAGATGAACACGTAATCCAATACATTTCCTTTGCCTAGGAAGTAGCTTGTTGCTTTTCTTTTTGTCTCTCTTTTTGCTTTCTTGGCTTCAGGGTGCGGGTTATGTATTTTTTGGGTGTATTCATAACTTGCATCATGTAAGACAAAATGATAGGGGTGTGTATTGTCGTGGTATTTGTGATTTGTTAAGGCATCGATGCTTATGGAAAACTCTTTATCATTTAGGTCGCACAGTAGTACGGTAGGCATATTTTTATGTTTCTTTATGTCATAAAAAAGTGAGGATGCTTCACACAATCTTTGTTTCAAAGATTTAGAGTATTTCCCTTTTAGGGCTTTTGATACTAGCTCATTTTTATCTTCAAGGGTATGGTTTTTATTGAATATATATTCAAATTCGTTGTTTCTATTTGATTTTAGATGACATACATATACTAAAAGTTCTTTTTTGCAAGGAAGAGTTATCATAGTCTTTATGGGAATCCTTGAAAATTGAAAAGTACCTTCAAGTCTATGTTTTTTTACGCTAGGAGGGTGTATTTTGGGTTCTGGCATAGTTGACATAGGGTACTTTGAAGCGATAGCAACGGTTGTAGTGACATACTTTTTTGGATCATTGGTACTTAATTTTGCTATATCTACAGTTTCAAAATATGTAAAACCTAGGGCATTTACAAGGTTACGTAGGGCGTCACGTGAAAATACCTCTTGAAACCCTATAACATCACAATCCATTTTTACTATTTGATGCTTAATCCACCTAGTTTTTTCATCCCATTGGCTTTGATTGAACTTGTCTTTTCTAGTATACCAAGAGTAAGGAGGCTCTACAAATTGAAAAAGGTTAAATGTGCCTAGTCTTATTTTCATCATGGGAGTATAGCTAAATATTTACATATCAAATAATCTCTACACTTGGTAAATTTTGCTAAAATTACTAAAATTATTTGAAATGGACAGAAATGATTAAATTTAAAAAATGGATAGTTTTAGCAGTCACTTTAATACTACTTTACTATATCTTCATCGTCAATATATTTGTAACACTATCGGTACTTGCTGCCTTATATATAGCCTTTAGACTCTATAAGGTTTATGCAGTAAACAAGTTAAACAAGCTATCTACCTCAAAAGTGTTATTTAGGCAGAGTGAGATAGGTCACTTTATCGCGCTGGTGGCAAAAGTAGCTAAGGCAGATGGGAGAGTTAGTGAACTTGAAGCACAGCTCATATCTATGATGTTTGATGATATATCCAAAATTTTTATAGAAAAAGAAAAAACAAGAAGTATTTTAAAAGAGATATTTAACGAAGAAAAAGAGAGGGTTACTGACACCAAAGAAGTAGCACAATCTTTACATAAGATACTTGGAAAAAGTAGATTAAAACCTAGACAATTTATAGAGTTCTTAATCCAACTTGCCTTTGTAGACGATGGACTTAGCTCCGATGAAGACAAAGTTTTACGTACTATTGTGGCTGAACTAAACATCACTTCTAGCCAATATGATGCGATGCTACATAAGTTTGAAAACATGAAAAAAGGACAATCCCAATCCATAAATCTAGAAGACGCCTATGTATTGCTAGGTGTGAACGCAAGTGATGATATGAGTAGTATCAAGAAGACCTATAGAAATCTTGTACGCGAGTACCATCCAGACATCATGATATCACAAGAGAAAGATGAAGCCTATATAGAAGAAGCAACATCTAAGATGCAAGAGATAAACCAAGCATATCAAGTGATAAAAGAGGCAAGGAAGTAGCTAGGATACACTTACGTTAAGTAAGATTGCCTATGAGATTTTTCTCTTCTTTTGCTGTAAGATGACGCCACTGGCCACTTGGTATATCCAGCTTAAAACTGCCAATGCTAACGCGTTTCAGTTCCAAAACCTTTAGAGGTGTTCCAAATTTTGGGTCTTTTAAAGCTCCAAAAAGACGGCGAATGTGCCTATTTTTGCCTTCGTCTATAACTACCTTAAGTTTTGTTTTTGCCCCGCCCATACCTATCTTCTCAATGATAAGGGCTTTAAGTAGCTCACCTTTGATTGTCAGTCCTTTTTTTGCTATCTCTATATGTTCGTATGTTACATGACCTCTCACCCATATCTCGTATACTTTCATGCAGTTTCCAGGCTTGGTTAGTGCATTGCCTATTTGACCATTGGTTGTAAAGAGTAGAAGCCCTTTGGATTCTAAGTCAAGCCGTCCTATGGGCATCCATCCATCATCAAAAACCCAGTTTGGAAGAAGGTCATATACTGTTTTTCTCCCACGTTCATCCGAACGCGTGACTACATAAGCCTTGGGTTTATGTAGGGCCAAAAGGTTTCTCGAATTATCTTCCATCTTGTCCACTATACATAAGCCAATGCGTTAGCATACATAACTAACTCCTAGCCCTTGTGTATCACTAAGCACTATCTCGCTTTCATTAAAGATGATGTCAGTATCCACAGGATGAGAAGCCAAAAGACTCACAGCATCTAGGTCAAGCATGGTGATGATATCAGCCTTGGCAGATGCTACATGTACAGCAGCAGCTACGCTTATAGGTCCTTCTAGCATACAACCTATCATGCATTTTATGCCAAATGACTGCGACAAGTCTGCAAGCTCTAAAGCTTTAGTGATTCCTGCACTTTTTGCTAGCTTTATATTGACATAATCTACGGCTTGCATTTCTAGTAATATGCGTGCATCATCTACGGAAAATACACTCTCATCAGCAAGTAGGGGAGTTTGTACTCTTTGCTTGATGTATTTGAACCCCTCTATGTCGTTTGCCCTTACAGGTTGTTCTATAAACTCAGCTACAATATCTTGCTTTTCAAGTGCATGTAAGAGTTTGACAGATTCTTGTGCAGTCCAGCCTTGGTTGGCATCTAGCCTTAGTTTTATACTTTTATCTAGTGCATCATGTATGGCTCTCACACGCTCCACATCTTTTTGAGGATTATCGCCTATCTTTATCTTTAGAGTGTCATAGCCAAGACTCACAGCAGCATGGCAGTCTGCTATCATCTTGTCTATCTCACCCATGCTTATGGTAATGTCAGTAGAAAACTTTCTTTGTGTACCACCTAGCATACGGTAGAGTGGAAGCTTTTCAGATTTTGCTTTTAGGTCATAGAGGGCTATCTCTAGTGCAGATTTTAATGTTGTATTTTTCTTCATAGATGTGTGTACTAGCTTTAGTATTGCATCAAAGTCTTCTATCTCCATTCCAATCATACTAGGTCTGATATTTGCAATACCTGCCATCATTGACTGCATTGTGTCCCCAGTTATCACAGGAGTAGGCACACCCTCACCATACCCTACAGAGCCATCATCACATTCTATGATTATTACTAGGTCCTCTAGTGCATCAACACGACGCAAAGATGTGATAAATGGCTTTTTGAGTGGAGCTTTTAGGATTTTTGTGTGGATGTTTGTGATTTTCATGACATCATCTCCAAAATCTTCCCAACCGTCAACCCAGCAAAAGTACCCAAGATATATCCCATCATAGCCATAAGTACACCTATGGGTATGAGAGCTTTTGAGTAGGCTGAAGCCAGTATGGGTGCAGAGGCAACGCCACCAATGTTGGCAAGCGATGCTACTCCTAGACTAAACAAATCAAGCCTAAAGAGTTTAGCAAAGATGAGCATTATGATGACATGTATGGCTATGATGACAAACCCTGCAAAGATGTAAAGTGGGGCTTGGGTAAGTTCTGCAAAGTTTGCACGGCTTGCTATGAGGGCTACTATGAGGTAGAGCATGATGTTTGCTAGTTCTGATGAACCTGAGATTCTAGCTAGTGGAGTCATGGCAAATAGTATGCCAGCAAGCGTAGCGATGATAACTATCCACGTGCCAGTAGTGAGAAATGAGGCAGTAGGTAGAAAGTTTGCCCCATACTGTGCTACAGATGAGACGAGGAGTGAGACAGCTAGCAAGAAGAAGATTGAAGCAAAGTCCATAGGTTTTTTGTTTTTCTCTTTGAGTGCCAGTCTAGCCCCCACCTTATCTATAGCAGATGTATCTGCCTTGCTCCATGTATTAAAACGTTTTGCAAAGGGCACAAGAGCTAGAAGTATCATGACCCAAATGGCGTAGTTGATAGAGTCTATGAGTAGAGTGTAGCCCATAGCAGAGTCAGGTAAGTCCAAGGCTCCTTGTATGGCCATCATGTTGGCAGTACCTCCCATCCATGAGCCAGATAGTGCAGCAAAAGGTTTCCATGCTTCCTCTCCAAAAGAGCCGTGAAGTAGAGCAAACATACCTATGAACCCAAGGGCTATACTTGTGGAGGCTAGTAAAAAAGTGAGTATCATCTTTTTACCCAGTTTAAATATCTCACGCATATCTGCTAGTAAAAGCATTAAAAATATCATGGCAGGGAGTAGGTTTGATTTTACAGATTTATATGTAGTAGTCACCGATTCTGTCTTTTCCCATAGCCCAAAGGTAGAAGCTAGCATGACAAGAAAGTATATGATAACGATAGAAGGCAAATACTTAAAGAGTTTATATTGGTTCTTTTCTTCGATGTATACGATGCTTGATGCTATCATCATTAAGACAGCTAGGTAGGTCAATCCATTTTCTATCATTTCTTCTTTAACCCTTTTTTCTTTGTCCCTTTACCTTCTTCTTTCTTCTTTTTTTGTGCTGCGTAGGTATATTTACGTTTTTTGTCGTAGTCTATCTTGCCTTTTTTTTCAGAAAGTTTTACTTTTCTTGGTCTAGCTTGGCGTGGCTGTTTGTCCGTGATTTCAAAGCCATCCATTATCTCACGTTTTACGTTGAGTTTCAAGTGTTTTTCCATAGTAGTAAAGGCATTATAGTCATGGATAGTAAGTAGGGTAATGACACCCCCTTTTTTGTTGGCTCTTCCAGTTCTTCCAACACGGTGTGTAAAGCTGTCCGTCTCTTCGGGGAGGTCATAGTTTATAACCATAGGTAGCTCAGGTATGTCTATGCCTCGTGCTGCGATATCAGTGGCTACTAGCACTTGTGATTTGCCAGACTTAAAAAGAGTAAGAGCCTTGGCACGCCCACCTCTGTTGATGTCTCCATGCAATACTGTTGTCCAGATATCATACTTTTTAAAGTACTCGAAAAGTTGATTTGCAGTATCTTTTTTATTTACAAATACCAGTACTTGACCCGTACCCAAATCTTTTATGAGTTTTACACAGAGTTCGGCCTTGCGTTTTTTGTCTACTTTGTAGGCTCTATGATTAATGGCATTTACAACATCACGTCTATTGGATACTTCCACTATAGTAGGGTCACGTAAAAAGTCTTTGGCTAGTTTTTTTATGTTCTGAGAAATGGTAGCAGAAAAGCACATCATTTGCTTTGGTTGCGTACAGCTTTTGAGTATACTCTTTATCTCAGATAAGAAACCTAGTTCTAGCATAGTGTCTGCTTCATCTAGTACAACAGTACTTACATGCTCTAGGTTTATCTTTTTGTCATGTATAAAGTCTTGAAGTCTTCCAGGAGTAGCTACTACTATGTCTACGCCTTGTTTTAGTTTTTGAATTTGGTCTGCTTTTTTAGAGCCACCTTGTATCTTAACTGTCCGTATGTCCAAGTATTTAGAAAATGAGACAATGGTACGAGAAACTTGGTCTGCTAGTTCTATGGTAGGCACTAGTATCAAGGCACGTACAACCTTATCTTCTTTCTTTACTACTTTTTGAAGCTTGTTTAGTAAAGGTAAGACAAAAGCAGCTGTTTTCCCAGTGCCAGACTTAGAAGCCCCCAAGACATCTCGACCTTTCATAGCAGCAGGGATGACCTTGTTTTGTATAGCTGTAGTGTTAGGGTAGTTCTCTAGTGCTACAGCTCTAAGTATGTCTGGATGGAGATTTAGTTTTTCAAATGATTTGATGCTTATGTCCTTGAACTATGTATATAGCTTTTTTGGCAAAACCAAAAAGCTACATCGCCTTAGGCAATGAGTGTGTACGAATAGTTATATTTTAAGGTATTATATCTTATTTTAACAAAGCATAAAAATCATGAGGAGCATCTACGTTTAAAAGTACATTTTTGTGTATGACAGGATGCATAAAAGAAAGTCTAGTAGCATGCAGTCCCATACGTCCACCTTTTTTACCATAACGCTCATCTCCTACTATGGGGTTACCCATCCATGCCACGTGAGCCCGTATCTGGTGTTGTCTGCCTGTTTCTATGCCAACTTCAAGCAATGAGCGCGTGTCTGTGCTTTCTTTTACTTCGTAGTGTGTGATAGCTGACTTTGCATGTTTATGTTTGCCTACATGCATACGATACTCTTTTTCATCAAGTCTTAGTGGCTCGGTAATGCTGTCTGATTTTACTTTAGGCACACCCTGCACAATAGCCAAATATACCTTTTGTGTGCTTCCCCATTTTTCCATAACAGCTTCACGCACTTCTTTGGACGTAGCAAAAAGTAAGATGCCAGAAGTTTCTCTGTCTAGTCTATGTACGGGCCAAAGGTTTACTTTGTTTTTACCTCTTATGAGTTGGTTGCGAAGTATGGCTAGGGCATGATTTTTGTTTTCTTTTGTTGTTCCAACTGAGAGCAGTCCTGCTGGCTTATTGATGGCTATGAGGTCTTTATCTTGGTGTATAATGTCTAGTTTTACTTGCTGTGTATGGGTATGGTGACCTGTACGTTGAGCTACCCCAATGCTGACAACATCACCAGGTACTACGATGTAATCATGTTTTGTTTGTACTTCTGTATTTACAAATACAGTTGCACTTTGCAAGCGTTGTTTTACTGTTTTTTTAGACCAGCTACCATTTGTAGTTAGTGTTTCAAAAAGAAATGAAAGAAGTTTCCCTCTACTGCTTACCTTATATTGTTCTGCCATTGTCAAGCCTTAAAAAGTGATACGGCATTATATCTTTACTTTGACTAAGACTTTCTTTTACGACCCCTATATCCACCACGAGAACCATTATTGGTATATCCACGTTTTCCAGAAGTATGACATTTGTCACAAATTGAAAATCTATAAGAAAAATCTAATACTTTCCCACATTTACGACACTGCTTAGTAAAGTGTCCCTGTCTTAAAGAGTTCTCTATGTAGCTATTTAGGCGTACTCTAGCTTGCAAGGCTTTGTCTACATCTTCAAAGATATCTGGAAATTTAAAACTTAGCCACAAGTAAAGTGATATTTCCCTTACTCTATCTTCTGCGTTAAGTAGCATGTCATTGGTTTGTGCAAAAGCAGGAAGGTCGCGAGGGGGGATGTACAGAACTTTCCCCCCAGCTTCTACTTGTTTGATGTAGCGATGAAAAACAGACTCTATATAGGGTGAATTTACACTCGCAGGGGCACAACTAAGGTAGTAACGCGTTTTTAAATCTAAGTGATATTCATCTACGATGGCGGCAATGTCTAACATAGAGTCTATATTTGCCGCCATAAATGGACCATCAAACTCCATATTGTCTGCAAAAAAACCTAGTATAGTAGTGACATTTTCAGTTTCTAGTATCTCACCTATGAGCATAACATGTTCTAAACTAGCCATAACCGATACAGGCAGTTCTATATTTGGCAATGGTGCATGAAAGAGTGAGGCTATAGTAGAAAGTGTATTTTCTTCCAATGCACCCACATAACCTTTTTCTTGCATGCCATAGCGTCCTGCACGACCTGCTATTTGTGAGACTTCTGTGGGAAGTAATTCGCGTCTGCGTATGCCATCGAACTTGTTATCTTTAGCAAAGAGTATGGTTTTTATGGGAAGATTAAGTCCCATAGCGATGGCATCAGTAGAAACTAGTATCTGGCTTTCTGCTTCTCTAAAACGTCTGGCTTCTTCGCGGCGTACTTCAGGAGAAAGATTACCATAGACTACTGAGACGCTGTAATGCTCACTTAATTGTTGCTTGAGTGAAAGTACATCACGTCTACTAAATGCCACTATGGCAGTTTGGGCTTCTATATTTTTTATAGACACAGCTTTATGCATCATGGCCAGTTCATTTTTACGCTCAAAGTAGATTATTTCTAGCTCTTCTCCCAAATACTCACAGAGTTCTTTTACTGCCAGTAAGGCATTAGAAGAGCCTGTAAGTATCACTTTTTTAGCAGGCACTCCCATAAGTGCATTTGCCCATGCCCAGCCACGGTCACGGTCGCTTATCATTTGTATTTCATCTATGACACAGACATCAACATCTACAGAGCCGTTCATCATCTCTATGGTGGAGCTTATGTGTGTAGATTCTTCGTCTATGATCTCTTCTTCTCCTGTGATGAGAGAAACATGTACGCCATTTTTTTGTAAGTTTTCATAACCTTCAAGTGCCAATAACCGCAGAGGAGCTAAGTAGTAACCTGTTGTAGCAGTCTCTAGCTCTTTGAGTGCTGCGTAGGTTTTACCAGAATTGGTAGGTCCTACATGGAAGGTTATTTTTCGTTTAAGATGGCGTGCCAAAGGAAAGAGGTTTTTAAAGTCACGTATGGTCTTTGCTAGCAACTCTTCGCGTTTTTGTTTGTCTTTTAAAGGTTTGATGTATTCGCTAAAGTGAAAGAGTATGCGACGTTTGCTTTTTTCTTTAAATTTAAGTGTAGCAGAAGCACGTATCTGTGGCTCTACAAATCGTAGGATAAACTCATGCAAAACATCTTCTGCAATACCTAGTTTTTCACTCTCATTTTTCATCTCTTCTAGCACATCATTTACTGCTACTTTAAAGTGGGAAAGTAGGTCATCATTGACTCTATTTATGTCGTCTTTTATAGGTAGTTCTACACCTTTCCATAAGAGGTTGTAGAGGTAAGGTTTTTCATAAGATACGGAGGTATTATAGTGTAGGTTTGTAGCAAATAAATTATGGCTTTTTTCTTTTTCGATGATGATATGGTCTGTACTCTCAAAGATGTTATATTTATCACTAATATTAACTAATATCTTTTCTATTAATTCCAAGCCAATAGGGGCATGATATAGACTTGATTCTGCTGGCATAGCCTTGAGTGAAGTGTGTATTTCATCTTCACTGAGGTAGGGATGCTTGGCAGTATTTATATGCTCAAGAAAATGATTTAATTCTTCAGATTTATGTGTGATAGTTTGTTCTTTTATTTCATTTAACTTAGCTACAAGCACTTCATCATCTTCTTCCCAGATATCATCCATACCTAGAGACTTAGTTTGACATAAAAGAAGTCTGTTAAAGTCTAACTTTTCAAGGCTAAAAGTAAAGCTATGGTAAAACTCCATTTCATTACTCGTATTGAACTGTATATCTAAAGATTTTTCAAGCGAATGTTGTCTATTTTTTGTACGCATGTAGTGTAATTTATTACGTATCTTATCAGGTGTTATCTTGGAGTGTTTTGCATCTATAAATGATTCTAATACAATGTTCTCTTCTTTTTTGGAATGTTCAATGCTAGAGAGTATAGAAAGTATTTTTCCCACTTTATCATCACCATGTGTTGTGCGTTCGCCGTGATGGACTGCCTTATGTCCTTTTGTAAGATAAGAGACTATCATCTCACGTGTTCCAGCTCCTTCTTCACTCCATACGCGACGCAAAGCACGTATCATATCTTCAGGTTCGTGGGAGGGCAGTTCAAGCTCTAA
>CAZNEJ010000004.1:0-28638 GCA_964571975.1 uncultured Sulfurovum sp.
AAAGAGGAAGTACTCTTATCTTGTCACTTAGTTTCTCTTTTAAAGTGTTTTCTATGGCAAAAAGTGTTCCTGTGTCGGCAGAGGCACAGCCGTTACAGGCACCAAGGTATCTGATGTATATGTCGAAGTTTTCACCGTTTTCTTTGATGTCTAAGATTTCCATATCGCCTCCGTCTAGGATTAGCATTTGACGTATGTTGTCGTCTATGACTTTTTCAGTCGCTTTGAGTTTTTGTACGATGGTCATCGCTCCAAAATCTACAGATGCTACGGCGTCTGTGTCTGTTCCTAGGGTAGAACCAGCTAGCATTCTTTCTTTTTCTGCTTCTTCAAGTAGCTCTACTAAGTAAACATCTTTGTCTTCATGTCCTCCTGGCTTGATGCAGGACTTACAAAATGCACCTGCTTTAGTGTAGTCAGCTACTTGTTCTACGGTAGCAAGACCGTTTAGCTTGATAACTTCTTGAAGCGTAGATAGGCTTACTCTTGCACATTCACAGACGATGACTTCTTCTTCAAAGCTTTCCATATCAACGTTTAGGTACTGTCCTGCTGCTTTTTTGATGACATCATACGCCATCACAGAACAGTGCATCTTTTGAGGTGGTACTGAAGGTGTTTCAGGGTTGTCACGCATAGCAAACTCTACATCTATGTTTGTGATTTTGACTGCTTCTTGTACAGTCTTATCTTTACATAACTCAGCCATCACATCTGATGATGCTATGGCAGTACCACAACCAAATGATTTAAACTTTGAAGAGAGGATTTTATCTGTTTTTGGGTCAACTGCCCAGTAAAGACGTACAGCATCTCCACAACTCTCAGCTCCAAAGTCTGCTATGATAAGTTTTGCACCCATAGCATCTGCTTCTTCTTGTTTGATATCGCCCATATTTTGTGGGTTATTCATAAGGTTTGTTACCTTGTCGCTATACTCATCCCAGATGGTGCCGCCTACTAAATTATCTATACCCATTGTGTATCCTTTTTTATCGTATTGTTCGTGAAGCAGAGCTTCTCTTCACACACTGTCTTCAGCAGACGACTCAAGCGACAAAGTCGCTTATCTATTGTTAATGTCCTTCAGTTAAGCCACTTACGTGACCTTCTGGTGCATAGGCAAATGAAGATGAGATTTCTCTTAGTCTTGCAACTGCTCTTTTGACCACCGCTAAAGTGTGATCTAACTCTTCTTGTGTAGTGTAGCGACTGAGTGAAAAACGTATGGCCGTATGTGCCAAATCTTCAGCTGCTCCTATGGCCTCCATAACGGAGTTTGCTTCTAGGTCTTCAGAGGCACAAGCAGAACCTGTACTTGCCCCTATGCCTTCACGGTTTAAGTCCCACAACATTGACTCGCCTTCTATGCCCCTAAATGAGATAAGGATAGTATTTGCTGTGCGTTTATTTCTTGGAGTGACTACAAATGTATCATCAATTTTGAGCAGTTCGTCTTCAAAATTGTCTCTCATCTCTCGTATCTCTGTCATTTCAAACTTCAGTGCCGAAACAGCAGCTTCCATAGCTACTCCCATACCTACTATGCCTGGTACGTTGAGTGTGCCTGAACGCTGTCCACCCATTTGAGAGCCGCCATGAAGTAAAGGCATAAGCTCTTTGCCTTTTTTCACATATAACGCTCCTACGCCTTTGGGACCGTGAAACTTATGTGCTGAAAATGTAAGATAGTCTACGTTGAAACTTTGTACATCTACAGGAAGCTTTCCTATGGCTTGTACTGCGTCTGTGTGAAAAAGTACATCATATTCTTCGCAGATGTCACCTATCTCTTCTACGGGAAAGATAGCACCTGTTTCGTTGTTTGCCCACATGATTGAGACTAGGGCAGTTTTTTTAGTGATGTTGTCTCTTAGGGCTTGGATATCTACGATGCCTTCATCGTTTATGGGAAGGTAGGTGACTTTACAGCCCATGTCTTCTATCCACTTTGCGGTGGCTATGACAGAAGGATGCTCTACTTCAGAAATCATGACATGGTTCTTTTTTCCTGTGAGTATATATTCAAAGTATATGGACTTAAGCACCCAATTGTTGCTTTCTGTTGCACAAGACGTGATGATGACAGAGTCTTCTCTAGGAGAGTTGATACCTTCATAGATTCTTTCCATGCCTTGTTTTATGGCAGGATGTGTTGCAGATGCGTAGGCATGTAAAGAATTTGGGTTGCCATACTTTTGTATAAAGTAAGGCTCCATAGCTGTGAACACATTTGTATCTACTATAGTAGTTGCATTGTTGTCTAAGTAAACTTGCATAGTAAGCTGCCCTTTTATTAAGGAATATATTCCTTTAAAATTTCCTTCACTAAAACGAACTTTTAGAGAGAGATATTTTAATTTTGATAGTCATTTTAACTAAGAGTAAATTGGTCTTAATTTGGTTTTTTGCATCATACGCTGTTATTCTTAATGTAAGATAAATGCCCTTAAAGTATCGTATGCCTCTAAAAATGAGATGGAGTTGGACTGTTTATAAGGTTGTAAAATTCAGACCTAGTACGTTCATCACTTTTAAAAAGTCCACGTAATGCGGAAGAAACAGTGGTAGAGTTTACTTTTTCTACACCACGCATCTCCATACACATGTGACGTGCGTGAAGCACAACCGCTACACCTTTAGGGTTGATACTCTCTTTGATAGCATCTGCTATCTGCTCTGTCATCTGCTCTTGTATTTGCAATCGCCTTGCATAGACGTTTACGATACGAGGAATCTTAGAAAGCCCTACTACCTTACCATCTGGTATATACGCCACATGAGCACGTCCTATGATGGGTAACATGTGATGCTCGCACATAGAGTAAAACTCGATGTCACGCACCAGAACCATCTCATCATTTGAGGTAGTAAAAAGTGCTTGAGAGAGTATCTCTTTTGGGTCTTGTTCGTAGCCCTCTGTTAAAAACTTAAAAGCTTTTGCCACACGTGATGGTGTTTTGAGTAGACCCTCTCTTTTTGGGTCTTCTCCTATGAGCTCCAACACTTTTGTAATGGCTTGTTCAAATTCTTCATCTTTTGTCATTGTGAATTTCCAATATTAATATGTTTGTATTGTATCTAAATACAATTTAAGTATTTTTTCATCTACTTTAGATCTGAACTTAAAAATGTATATTTAGATTTTATGATTTTTTGGGTAAAATCACGACTATAAACATAACAAAAGGATTGTAGTGAAAGTTACAGTAAAGAAAATAGATGATGCAAATGTCATCGTAAGTGGAACACTAGATGCAGGAACGATAGCAGTAAATGTAGACAAATTGGCAATTAAAGCCGGTAAAGAACTTAAGGTAGATGGCTTTAGACAGGGCAAAGTACCCGCACATGTAGTTAAAAAACTACATGGAGAGAGGCTAACCCAAGATGCAGAGCAAGAAGCACTTTCTGCACTTATGGATGAAGGTATCAAAAAAGCAAAGATTAAATCAGCTGACCTTATAGGGCAACCAACTTTTCTTAAGTATGAGAAAAAAGAAGACAACATCGAAGTGGAAATAGAGCTTTCTACTAGACCTACATTTGACGCAAAAGGCTATAAAGACGTAGCACCTAAGTTTACTAAGCCAAAAGCAGCAAAAAAAGATGTAGATGCAAAACTTGCAGAGATTGCCTCACAACAAGCACCTTTTGAAAAGATAGCTAAAAAAAGAGCGGTAAAAGATGGCGACACAACGCTCATAGACTTTGAAGGTTTTGTGGCTGGTGAAGCATTTGATGGTGGCAAGGCTGAGAAGTTTACACTAAAGATTGGTTCTGCTCAGTTCATCCCTGGATTTGAAGAACAAATAATCGGCATGGAATATGAAGAACAAAAAGACGTAGTAGTTACATTTCCAAAAGAGTATCAGTCAAAAGACCTTGCAGGAAAAGAAGCGACATTTAAAGTAACTCTCCACGAAATCCAAGAGCAAAAGGCCGTTGAACCAGATGATGCTTTTGCCAAGAAGATACTCAATGATGAAAAAGCAACACTTGATACATTGAGAACGAAGCTAGAAGAGCAGGTAGCTTCTGAAGCACTTTCTAAACTTTACAACGAAGATTTAAAGCCTCAAATGGTTGAAGCTTTAGTAAAAAAGTTTGACTTTGCATTGCCAAATAATATCGTAGAGCAAGAAATAGATGCAAAAGTAAATGCATTGGCACAAAAGATGGATGAAAAAGAGTTAGATACGTACAAAACAGACATTAAACAGCTAGACAAACTTAGAGAATCTGTAAAAGATGAGGCTAGAGACTCCGTGAAGGCGACATTTATAGTAGACGCATTGGCGAAAGTTGAAGGCATTACAGTAGATGACAATGAAGTGTCTCAGGCTCTTTATTATGAGGCTATGATGTCTGGACAAAATGCAGAAGAAATGATAAAATATTACAAAGATAATAATCTACTCCCCGCAGTAAAAATGGGCATGATTGAAGATAAGCTCTTTGGCAAAATGCTAGGCTTAGAAAAGTAAAATACAGTATCTATAAGGCTCTAAAGTCTTATATATTATGCTAAAAAAGGAAAAAAATGAGTTATATTCCATACGTTGTAGAACAAACAGGTAGAGGTGAGAGATCTTACGATATTTACTCCCGATTACTTAAAGACCGTATTATTATGTTAAGTGGTGAGGTAAATGACCAAGTGGCATCTACCATTGTGGCACAGCTCCTTTTTCTTGAGGCACAAGACCCAGATAAGGACATTTATTTTTACATCAACTCTCCAGGTGGTGTAATCACATCAGGACTTTCTATGTATGACACTATGAACTACATTAAGCCAGACATCGTGACTATTTGTATGGGGCAAGCCGCTTCTATGGGAGCATTTTTATTGGCTTCTGGGACAAAAGGCAAGCGTTATGCATTACCAAATGCACGCATCATGATACATCAGCCTTCTGGTGGGGCTCAAGGGCAGTCTACGGACATACAGATACAAGCTCAAGAGATACAAAGACTTAAAGATACACTCAACCAAATACTTGCAGAAAAAACAGGTAAAAAAGCAAAACAGATAGAAAAAGATACAGAACGCGATAACTTTATGTCTTCAGAAGAAGCTGTAGAGTATGGACTCATTGACAAAATTTTAACAAAAAGTTTTGCATAGAAGTGGATGCTTAGATGATTCGTGAAATAGTTGTATATCCAGACAAAAGACTAAAACTAGTCTCTAAAGAAGTGCAGTTTTTTGATGGGGTACTACATGACTTGTTGGATGATATGTATGATACGATGTGTGCTAAAAATGGCGTAGGTCTTGCAGCTATTCAAGTAGGGGTAGATAGTAGAACCCTTATTATCAATATTCCTTTAGAAGTGGAAGATGCTAGTCATGACCAGCCAAGAGAAAACACCTTGGAGATGATAAACCCTGTCATCGTAGAAAAAGATGGTTCAGAGATTTTCCAAGAGGGTTGCCTTTCTATCCCTGGCGTATATGAAGACATAGAGCGTGCTAAGCATGTTGTGGTGGAGTACTTTGATAGAAAAGGCAAGAAGCAAACAATAAGCAATGATGATTTCTTAGCTATCGCTATACAGCACGAGATTGACCATTTGGATGGTAAGGTTTTTATAGAAAAACTTTCTTATATCAAAAGAAAAAAGTTTGAAAAAGAATGGAAGCGTAAGCAAAAAGAGTCAAATATTTAAAAAGTATGTCAATTTGACATGTTTTTAGCTTTTTTCTCAAATCTGTGTCACACTCTAGCTATGAATGCAAAAATAGATAGTGGTACACCACCTAAAACAATTTCCTCAAAAACAAATAAAGAAAAACAAAAAGTCAAAAAAGAGAGCATAGTCAATAGGCTGACCTGTGCCACCTTGGATGGAGTAAATGCCAAAGTGGTAGAAGTAGAAGCCACTTTTACCAAAGGCTTACCTGGTTTTTCTGTAGTTGGGCTAGCATCAACTGACATACAAGAAGCCAAAGAGAGGGTGAAGTCTGCTTTGCTTGTGAATGAGTTTATATTTCCTCCACTTAAAATCACAATAAATTTAAGTCCTTCAGACCTTGCCAATAAGCGTGGAACTCATTTTGACTTACCTTTGGCACTGCTCATAGCACTCAACAAAAAAAGCTTTGAAGAAAAAGGGCTTTTTGTCTTTGGTGAACTTGGGCTTGATGGACGGGTTAAGGGCTCTTCTATGATATTTCCTATTATACTTTCACTTAAGGAGCAGGGGCTTATCAAAAGAGCTATTATCCCAAAAGAAGCTATAGTGTATTTGAGTCATATCTCAGGAGTAGATTTTATAGCAGTAGAAACACTAAATGAAGCGATACTACTGCTTGGTAAAGGGGAGTTTACAAGCAATGTAAAGAAGTTCGATTATGATGCAAAATCTTTTAGCATAGACAAAATAGCATACTACTATGAAGAAAAATATGAGAGTAATTTTTATGATGTGAAAGGACAGATGGTAGCTAAACGAGCAGCACTTATAGCTGCTGCTGGTATGCACAACTTATTTATGGAAGGAAACCCTGGCTGTGGTAAAAGTATGATAGCTAAGCGTATCAAAGACATACTGCCCCCTATGCAAGAAGAAGAACTGCTTTCCATTGCAAAACATCAGTTTTTAGATGGGCAAAAGCCAACATTTAAGGCCATACGCCCTATGCGTTCTCCTCATCATACAGCAACGTCAGCTTCCATCTTTGGTGGAGGTTCAGGACAAGCACGTATAGGAGAGGTAGCTTTGGCATCTAAAGGCATACTATTTTTCGATGAAATTCCTCATTTTTCCAAGCAAGTACTAGAGGCCATGCGTGAGCCTTTACAAGACAAAAAAGTACATATAGCAAGAGTTAATACCAAGATAGAGTATGAAGCTGACATTATGTTTTTAGCGGCTCAAAACCCTTGTCCTTGCGGAAATTTACTATCCAAGGTCACATCTTGCCGTTGTTCAGAAATGGAAATCAAACGCTACAGTAACAAGCTCTCCGACCCATTTTTAGACCGTATAGACCTTTTTGTAATCATGCAAGAAGTGCAGAGTTCTGATAAGGGAGATGTCACATCAAAATCCATGCATGAAGCGGTTATAAAGGCATTTAAGATTCAAAAAGAACGAGGGCAGATACGGCTCAATGGCAAACTTGCAGAAGACGAGATAGAGAAGTATTGTTTCTTGAGTGATGAGGCAGAGAAGATACTAGAAACTGCCATTGCAAAATTTGCACTTTCGCATAGGAGCATAGCATCTGTGAAAAAGATAGGCAGGACAATCGCAGACTTGAATGCTAATGTGCAGATAGCAAAAAAAGATATACTAGAGGCTTTGAGTTACAGGCGGAGAAAGTAAGGTTTGCATGCATACTAACTTAGTTACCACAAAACCAGCTACAACTAGCCACACAAACATCGAAGAAGCGGTATAAAGAGGGGCAAGCCCTAGCCCTTTAAACTTGGCAAATACAGTTCCCATACCTAGGGCAGTCATCGCCATGGTGAGTAAAAATGTATCTACTTGGTTGATGAGGTCTACTATGTGTTGAGGAAGCAGATGCAAAGAGTTAAAGCCTGCTACAAGCACAAAATATACAGCAAACCAAGGGATAACTAGCTTCATCTTTTCTTTTTGATCTACATGTTTGGCGGACCATGCAAGGTAGAACCCAAGAGCTATGAGCATTGGGGCTATCATGATGACTCTTGTCATCTTCACGATGACTGCTGTATTTGCCATCTCTTCTGCAGAACTTGTCGCTAAGTTAGGTATGGATGCAGGAACAGCTACAACTTGAGCTACCTCATGGATAGTGCCTCCAACATAGATACCAAATTCCCTAGGAGACATGTGCAGAAATCCTGAAGCATTTTCAAAGATGGATGTGTAGAGTATAGGGTATAGAAACATGGAAACTGTACCAAAAAGAACTACCATAGATACTGCGATGGCAGTTTTGTGTTCCTCGGCTTTAAGCACAGGTTCGGTGGCTAGAACTGCTGCTGCACCACAGACTGAAGCTCCAGAAGCTGTGAGTATGGAGGTATCTTTGTCCATGCCAAAGACTTTCATGCCCAGCCAAGAGCCTAGTATAAGTGTAGAACTTAGCATGATGAGAGATACCAAAAAACCATCTATACCTACCTCAGCTATCTGTTGAAAGGTAATGCGAAAGCCATAAAGTACGATGGCAAAACGTAAGATTTTTTTGGCTGAAAAAGTGATGCCACTTTGCCATTGTGTTGGGGTTTGATTATGAAGAGTATTGGCATAAAAGATACCCATAACAATACCTATCACCAGTGGAGAAAGACCTAATGTATTGGGAACAGATAGCTCAGATATAAATGTAGCCGCGGCTGCAAATATTGTGACAAAAAAGATACCAGCAAGCGTACCTTTGCGATTTGATGTAGAAAGTATCATATTATGCAAGTTCCTTTAAGTTGTTCTTCAAATATTTTGATTAAAATTTTAAAACTATACTATAATATTGATATAATTATGAATAAATTATAAAAGAGACATAATGAAATTAACACTTAGACAAATGGAAATCTTCCTTAATGTAGTGAAAACAGGACATCTAACTAACGTTGCAAAGAGCATGAGCTTGAGTCAGTCTGCTGTATCTATGTCCATTAAAGAGCTTGAAAGTATATTGGGACGTCCAGTCTTTGATAGAATCAATAAAAAACTGGTACTCAATGAAGTAGGTCGTGCTTTTTACAAAGAAGTAGACCCTATCTATAGAAAATTAGCAGATATAGAGTACGAGTTTAAAAACTCTGAAAACAAAGGCATGATTCGCGTGGGAGCTAGTACAACCATAGTGGACTACTTGATGCCGTCTATTATATGTGCCTATATGAGTGCCTACCCTGATGTGAAGATAACGCTCAAAGAAGGCAATACGAAAGATATAGCCAATATGATACGAGAAGGAACTGTGGATATAGGCTTTGTAGAAGGTTTTGTTTCGGGTGCAGATATCATAAAAGAAAAGATAGGCGTGGACGAACTACTTATTGTTACGCAAAGTGAAACATTGTCCATGTCAAAACAGGTAAACATTGCAGATTTGGCAGAAATGCGTTGGGTACTTAGGGAAGAGGGTTCTGGGACAAGAGAGGTATTTTTAGACTACATTAAAGAAAAAGTAGACGATTTAAATATCTTTTTAGAGCTTGGGCATACGGAGTCGATTAAAAGTATTTTAAAAAATCGTGAATGCCTAACTTGTATCTCAAAGATATCTGTAGATAAAGAACTCAATGATAAAACACTTTTTCAAGTAAAGGTAAAAAACTTTGAATGCAAAAGAGATTTTTTGATGATAAACCATAAAGACAAGTACCGCTCTTCACTGTTTGAAAAATTTGTTTTTTTCTCCAAAAAATTGATGACACAAATGTTAGACAGTGATCAAAAACTTTGTGCGATTGAGCTAACCAAGAAGTAGGGCATCAGCATACTCTTTTTGGGTGTTTAGATTTGTAAAGGGCGTGTTAGTAGAAAAGCTAACAACTCGAAGACAAGATGCTTCTAAGAGTGATTGTAGACGGTGGTTGTTTTGTGCAAGATGTGTTTGTGCCAAGGGCAAGATAGAACGTTTATAGATGGCACATAGTGCTTGTAAACCACTAGGACTTTGTGCGATGATTGCATCTATGTTTTCTTCACTGCTTTCTTCACTTTCTAAAAATAGCTTTTCTATAGTTTTTGTATTTACTAGAGGAGTATCTACACTTAAGACAAAAACTGCATTGACATCTAGGGTTTCAAAAATAGATATGAGACCTACTAGGGGAGAGCTTTCTGCATACTTGTCTTCTATGATATTGCAGGCAAAATCAAATTTATTCTCTTTAGCAGATATGTAAACTTGAGAGAAAAGTTTAGAGAGCTTATGGTACTGAAACTCACTAAGTGTCGAGTGTCCTCCAAAAGGCAAAAGGGCTTTGTCTGTTCCCATGCGAGAACTTTTCCCTCCAGCGAAAATGACAGCAGGGATGTCATACATGTACGTCTACCTTAATATGGTCTTTTCTTTTTTGGTGGACGTAGAGTGCTATAAACGCCAAAAATGCAATGAACGCTTCTACTAAAAAAAGGTACTCTCCGTAGATTTGACCAGAAAGTATTGCACCCATTGACCCACCTAAACCAAAGGCAATGCCTAAGAAAAATTGCTGTGCAAGCTTCTTTTGCGTGTAAAGTGAATAGACGTAGGTAATAGCAGCTGTGTGGTACAAGGCAAAACCAATGGCATGAAGCGATTGCGATGCAAAAGTGATGCCGATGGAATCAGGATAAGCGTAGAGAAGCAACCAGCGAAAGGCAGTTGCAAGTGTAGCAAACTGCAAGATATTGAGAAGGTTTCTTTGAAGTAGTGGTCCTTGGAAGTAAAGCATAAAAATTTCGGCGATGATGCCAAAACTCCACATCCATGAAATCATTTCTAGGGATACTCCATGAGAAGTTTGGTAAATTGTAAAAAAGTTGTAAAAACCTCCAAAGCTCACCTGCATGAGAAATATGGAGAGCCAAAATGCCCAATACTTTGCTAAAGAAAATGAAGCATCATCTGTTGCTGAGACATGCGAAGTATCGTCATACTGGATAAGAAATGCACCAAAGAGTAGTGTGAACAATGCCATAGCAGAAAGATAATACAATGCTTCTTGAGGAGAAGAGAGCACTTTTCCTAGCCATAAGGCAATGCCCATAAATCCTAGCGAACCCCAAAGACGCACTTTCCCATAATGTGTCCTTGAGAGTGTACTTAGGGCTATGGTTTCGACATATGGCAAAGAGACTCCCATAGCTGCTCCAAAAAGAAGGTTAGCTAAGAGATAAGACCAAAAGTCATCTACCGTACCTATGAAAATGAGTGTGCCCACAAAAGTGAGTACGAGTGCTAGGAGATAAACCTTGGAGCCAAGTGTCACCCAGTTTCGAAAGACAAAAGGGAGCAAAAATCGCATAAATGGAGCAGCAGCGTAGATGATGCCTACATCAAATGGAGTGTATCCAAGATCTAAAAGTACCTTAGGCATAAAAATAACATAAACACCTACGAGGGCAAAGTAAAAAAAGTAGTATGTTCCTAGAAGTATGGAAAAAGGCGTGAGAAGAGAAAGTTTAGTCTGCATCAGTATAAACAACAGCAGTAGCAGAGAGGAGGTCATGTAGGGTTTTGGAATCTTTTCTAAAAAACATGAGTATCCATGCAAAAGTAAACAAAGAAAGTACCGCACAGAGGTTTCTAAAAAGTATGATGAAAAGGCTTGGTTTTTTCTGCGTACTTTCGTCTATAAGTATGATGTTGTAGGCTTTATATCCTGGGGTTTGTGCGTTGAGGTAAAAAAAAATTGTTTGTGTTATAACTAAGGGAATGAGTATGTAAAGCCATCCTAGCATTTTCTGTTCAGCAAAGCCCTCTCTACCGTCCATTACTAGGTAAAACACTAGGTACATGATGGGCATGATTAGCATAAATGCATCAGTTAAATATGCTTTTATTTTACTGCGAGTACTTGCATAGTGTTGTGTCTGCGTAGTTTTAGATTTTTTATTTTCTAAAGAAGCAGATGTCTTGGCTTGTTTGATATTTCTAAAGCGTTGTTTCGCCATCTAGTTTAGACCTTGTGTCATGGTAAAAATAGGTAGCATCATGGCCGCGATAATGATGCCCACGAATCCACCAATAAAGAGCATCATAAAGGGATTGAGCAATGATAATAATATGTTTAGTTTATCGTCATTTTCTTCAGCATATAGAGCCGAAGTATTGCTTAGTACTTCTGCTACTTCAGAAGACTCTTCACCAAGGGCAAGTGTTTGCATAAAGTTTCGTTTTAGGTTCACACCTTTTGAGAGTGCCAAGGAGTTGGAAAGTTTGTTCCCCTCTATCACTTTGACAGAGGCTTTGTCAAAGAGGTCTTTAAGTCTGAAGTTCCCAAAGGTTGCTTTGGCTAGTTGTACTGCCTGTGCATAGGCGACACCTGAGCTTAACATGAGAGACAAAATGTAAGAGAATCGTCCCAGTTCATGGTTTTGTATGAGTGTACCTATGAGAGGAACTTTGAGCATCCAACCATCTATGAGTCTATGAAAAGTTTCGCTCTTGGCATAGGCAACCTTAAAGAGAATGATGATGAGTATAAAGCCAACAAGTAAGCCAAGATAATTTGCGATGAGAAAGTCACTAGCATCCACAACAAGTTGTGTAATGGGAGGCAGTGCTTGGTCTGTGTCTTCAAATATTTGCGTAATTTCAGGTACTACGGATACCAATAAAAAAGAGATAATCAAAGTGGCTACCGCAAAGATAACGCCAGGGTAAATCATAGCACCTTTTACTTGTTTTTTGACTTTGTTTTGTGCGGAAAAAAAGTTTGCCATATTGGTTAGTACTTCTACCATCTTACCACTTTGCCCTGCGACATCTAAACTTTGCAGGTAGAAGTCTGGTAAAGTATATACCTTTTGGGTATTGAGTGCGATGAAAAGAGATTTCCCTTCATCTATCATAGTTTTTAAGGAGTTGAGGAAAGAGACATAACGCTTTTCTCCATCGTGTTGATTTTCAAGTAGTTTAATGGCTGTGAGTATAGTCATGCCAGAGTTGAGGTAAGAAGATAGTTCTTTAGAAAAAGTAGCTAAAAGCTCTCCTGGCATTTGTCTTCTGGAGAGTGCATCGAGTGAAAACTCTTTAGTGGGTGTTAGCCCTTCATGGTAAATGCCCTGAGTCTTAAGCTTTTTCGCTGCTTCTTCTACAGTATTTGCATTTACGGTACCTTTTACTTTTTTACCTGTCTTGTCAAAACCTTTGTACTTGAAAAGCATTCTCTGTAGTCCTTGATGTAGATTACATGTATTATAACTTTTTTAGCTGTATCTTGTTATAGTACCCCATGAAACAATTTGTAGCCCTGTATTTACTTTTTTTACTTGTATTGTTTGTGCTTTTTTATGCACCAACTTCCATAGTCTCAATTCTATTGAATGATGGACAAGTCAACCTCACGCTTTATTTTTTAGACATCTTCCTTAAGCCAGATCAACTAAAGGGCATAGATATATGGATAAACCCACACTATAAAATCATCATCAACAAAGCATGTAATGGGGTCATACCTATACTGTTTTTGTTTGCTTCTATCTTGGCATACCCTTCAAGATGGAGACATAAAGTCTTTTGGATGATTTTAGGTTATATCGTCTTTTCTGTAGTGAATGTAGCACGTATATTGCTCGTGGTGTATGTCACAGAAGCAGGCAGAGGACAAGAAGATTTTTATTGGTCTCATGACCTTGTGGGCAATACACTTTTGATGCTTGCAGGGCTAGGACTTTTTATAGCTTTTATAAAAACTTCTTCTAGGGTGGCGAAAGATTTAGACTCTAAAAGCTCTGAATCTTAAAGTGCCAATATATAGCAGAGTGCTTGTCTTTTAGCTTGATTTCGTTGACAATGGCAGTAGGACCTCTGGTATCTGGTGGAGGGATGATTTTTATCTCTTCGGGGATAAAAATGCTTCTTTCACTTTTTTTAAGGATTTTGCGACTCTCATCTTCTTCTACTCTTATGTGACGCTCCAATATATCGTAGGCAGATCTTCTGTCTTTGTGGTAGCGTAAGATATTGGTACTTAGATATAAGGAGTCTTCCAAGGAGTGTTTGTTTCTTTCTGACAAATATACAATATGTTTTGCATTGTCACTATGTACTTTTAAAACATAAAGAAAAGTAACTGACAAGATGCTAATAGCAATCAAGATTTCTATAAGAGTAAAGGCAGGGCGTAATGTTTGCATTAGTAAATATTACCACTTCTTGATACACTATGGCTCTGTTCTAGCCAGTATGTTCTGGCATCTGCTGCTGAGTCAAATTTTTTAGCTTCTCCAAAAAATGCTGGTAAAAAATAAGCACTTTCTTCGTCTTTTAGGATGATTTGTGTAGAGCTTCCATTGTTATAAAAATCCATCACAAGACAAATCTTTTGGTCATCATACCGTTCATACTCTAGCTCCCTCAAAGACTCACGTTCATCTAGGGTATAAGCTTTAATATTTGTAAGGTCTATCTTGTTTGAGTAGGCTTCAAATGTAGAAGAAATCCCCTGTCTTAGGTAGCATTTTTTGCATTTATCTACACATATGAGCGTGGCGTGTCCAGAAAAGAATTCTGATTTTATGATAGTCTCTTTAAGGTTTAGAGGAGTGAGTGCCTTGGGCGTAGATTTGCGTATTTGAAAATTTGAAAACCCCATCGCATAGACTAGACCGATAATCACCACCACAATAAGTAGCTCTATTAGAGAAAAACCCTTGTGCCAATGCTGTCTTTTGCGAGGGATCATTAATTATTACTTATTACACTCTTTAGTAAGAAGGATGTCTTTGTCCCACTCTTCGCCACCTTCTTTTCTGTCTGCTGCAAGAGAGATAATCTCAATCTCTGAACCTTTTTTGACATACACAAAAGGCGTATTCCAAGCATCTTTTTTTGGTTTTCTTAAGTAGGGAGCGATAGGATAGTTGGGGTACTTGTCTGCATCTGGGTTGGAAAGAAGTGCCTGTACACCTTCTCCTGTGTCTGGCAGCATGCCATTGTCCAATTCAAACTGCTCAAATCTGCCTTTTAAGTCATTCATGGAAAGACACATGGTGTTTCTTGTTGCTTTTCTTTGTGAGTCCATAAGACCAGGAGCTACCACGGCCATAAGACCTCCAAGTATCACGATAACGATAAGAAGTTCTATGAGAGAAAAGCCTGTTCTGAGTGTATTTGTTGTTTGCATTAGCATCCTTTAGTTTGCTTTGGTATAATATTAATTATAATATCGTTTTACAAATTTTACTTTAATAGAGCTTTTAGATGGATAAAGAAGAAAGTACAAATATCATTGTTCGCAAGAGATCAGGATTTGCCTTGATGGTAACTTTTTCTGTTTTACTTATTATCATTGGACTCACCATGTCCCTTTTGAGTTATTTTAAAATGGTAAAGCATGATGCGGCTAACACTACAGCTATGATACAGGCTAATGTATTTTATGCAGATGTTAGCAGTGTGTTTTCACGCTTCAAGAAGAAAAAATCTCTTTTTTCTACCCTCTATAGGTTTCCTGTATCTTTACGTTCTCCTGATGGTAGGTTTATGATGCTATTGCGTTGTGAACCTTTGTCAAAAGGTATCAATATTAACTGGCTAGCCATGGAAGAAAAAACCAATATGAGAGATGCATACTCCATAGCACAAACGATTTTCGATACACTAGCACAAGACTACGACCTAGAAGATGCTTCAAGGCTACAAGAGATGTTAGCTGAAGAGACGGGTGGAAAAGAAAAATTTATAAAGAAAGAATACAGCAGGCTTAGGCAAAAAAATGGTATTATATCATACAAGCAATTTGCACAAATTGTAAGTGCTTATCAGCTTGAAGTAGATGATGCTTCTGCAAGTCGTGTACCATGGCAAAAATATTTTACCTTTTCGCGTGATGCTAGAGCCATCGATGCGGAGTATAGTTCCCCAGAATTAATCTCTTTGCTTTTTGACATTGATTTACAAACGGTTAGAGAATGGCATGGTAGTCTTGAAAGGGCAAGCCTTTCATCTTTTGTACAAGACAATGGCGGAAACTATGCTTCTAGGAAAAATATTATAGTAGGAAAAGAATTTTTAGAAGAGAGCGAATGCACAGTAGCATATGAAAGTGCAGGTGGACAGTACAAATTTAGATTTGAATACATACAAGGAGAGGCAAAACATTTTGAATTTTATGGGAAATAATAAAGATTTACTTCTTGTGCATACTGCTATGCAAAGAGTAGCTTTGGTAGAAAGCGTAAATGTAATGCTTACGCCCCAATTTTACACAGTAAAAAAAGAGGCACTTCCTGTGAAGTATGCCCACCAAGCGAAAAAAATAGCACCTTCGCTCTTTGAGGGCTTGCTAGAAGAGGGTGTACACTATGAGTATACTGTAAGTAAAGAAGAAGATACGTGGGTATTCATAGCCTATGATGTAGACAAAATATCTACATTTTTAGAAAGCAAAGGCATAAGTACGCAAAAAATCGAAAAACTCTTTTTTGCACAGCAGTCTGTAGATGCTTTTACTGCACCTTTGGCACTAAGCGATAAAGAAGTGTTGCTTGTTATAGACGAGACTGTAGTGGTAGTGCCTATCATCGCACTGGAAGAGGATGAACAGCCTTCGTTGGTGTTTGATACAGGGTTTACTCCAAAACAAGGCGTGACACTTAAGACGCAGAATGCAGCTTCTTTATTGACACAAAACCAAGCATTGTCTTTTGGAGCAGTTTTTGTGCTGTTTGCAGGGATGTTTGTGTTTGAGGGTTCACGTTATGGAGGAAATGGATTTGAGAGTCAAGAAGAAATGCAGAATTTGTATGAATCTTATCCATCACTTAGTAGTAGCTATACTAGGGAAGCAGAGTTAGAAAAATATGCGCTCATTGACAAGACAGAACGCAAGAAACGAGATGCTATTAAAGCATTTTCTGGCATGATTTTTAAAGGGGTAACATTGACCTCCTTGAGGCTAAACGAAAAATCCTTTCAGGCACAGTTTTCATTTGCAGATTCAGAGGTGGCCAAAAAAGTTAAAGCCTTGGCAAAAAAAGCACAGTTTAGTACATCTAAAATTAAAGACAGTACAGACATAAGTATAGAGGGGGCATTATGAATTGGAAACAGTACCAAAATGAACTCATAGTACTTGCTACTTTTGTGTTGATGCTTCTAACATATATGTACAAGAGCAACCAAGCTAGTACACAAATAGCACAAGCCCAGACAGTGAAACATTCCCTCGAAGAGATTAAAGAGGTCATAGATTTGAGGAAAGTATGGGCAGATAAAAAAATCAGTAAGAAAGTGAATAAGCTCAAAACGATCGTGCCTGCTTCAAAGCTAAAATGGAGCAAAAAAGGTAAAAAAGTCACAGCCACTTATGCAGGGCTTAGCTCAAATGAACTCAATAAGCTCATCAGCAAGATTTTAAATATGCCAGTTGAAATACGTCTTTTAGATATAAAAAAACAAGGTTCAACTTATAATGTGGAGTTCAAATGCAAATGGTAAAAAAGATTTTCATCACATTGTTAGTACTTTGGTTTGTAGTGCTTGTGTTTATGCCAAAACAAGAATTCTACTATAAGCTAGAGCAGATACTTGCAAGTAAAGGTATAAAGATAAACGAAAAAAGTATAGAAGAGGGTTGGTTTTCTTTGACCTTACGAGACCTAGAAGTGTATGTTAAGGGCATAAAGTTAGCAAATATTGAAGAAGTAAGTATTTTCACACTTTTGTTTTACTCAAAAGTAGAGATAGACAATCTCTTTTTGGACGAATCGTTAAAAGCAATGGCGCCAACAAAAACTGAACATGCACAGATCACACATGCTATATGGTCTGCACCTTTACTAGACGTAGAAGCACAGGGTTCTTTTGCTGGGCTGGTAGGAGATATTCATCTGTTTGACAAAACAGTCCGTTTAGACTTTAACGACAGTAAAGCCATAGGGAATATACAATCTAAACTAAAGAAAGACGAGAAAGGATGGTACTATGAAACATCTTTTTAATCCACAGATATTTAAAAGTATTTTGGCACTCTTAGCGCTTGCTCTTTTTGTCAAAATTTTATGGTTTAGTGTGCAGATGTTGTGGTTGCCTTCAAGTGGTATAGACCAAATGGCAGAAAAAGGCGCTAAGCCTCTTTACTATAGAGTAAAGCTTACACCAAACCAAGCGGCCGCACCTACGGTAAAAAAACCTACACAAGCACCTGTAAAACATGCAGCAGGAAGCATAAAGGACATTAAGCTTTTGGCTATCTATAATGCATCAGACATTACAGTAGTCACCATAGAGCATAAGTCAAAAACCAAAGTGCTTTCACGCGGTGATGAGGTGAATGGCTTTGTGCTTCAAGGTGCAGGCATCAACTTCGCTACTTTTTCTAAAAAGTCCAGAACTTATAAGGTGATGTTGCTTGCAAGCAAGGGGTCTTCTGATGCAGGCATAAAAGCAAGAGCTATAAAAAGTATTCCTAAAAAAGCAAAGGTAAAATCTAAAAAAGCCAAAGGCAATGTAACGGATGCGGGAGACCATAAAGTTATAGACCGTTCATTGATGAAGCATTATGCAGAAAATATGGATGATATCTATAAGAATATAGGCATATCTGAGGTTAAAAATGGAAAAGATTTAGCAGGATTTCGCATTACTTTTGTGCGTAAAGATTCTCCTTTTGCAAAACTTGGTGTAGAGCGTGATGATGTTATCAAGTCTATCAACGGACAAGAGATAAACAGCTATAATGCAGCCTTTGGAATGTATAAAAACATTCAAAATGTAGATAACCTTACTTTAGTGATAGAAAGAGGTAAAGAAGAAATGGAGTTAGAATATGAAATTAACTAAAATATTATTGAGCGTATTACTTATATTGTCGGCAGGACTAGCAGAAGAAGAAAAGGTAGATGTAAATTTTCGCAACCTTTCTGTAAAAGATTTTATAGAGATGGTATCTAAAATAACGCAAAAAAACATACTGATAGAGAGTGAAATAAAAGGTAAGATTAATTTTGTCTCTACTACGCCTATCAAAAAGTCATCGCTTTTGCCTTTGGCCAATTCTATTTTGGGAGGTAAAGGTTTAGCACTCATAGACCAAGGTGAATACTATAAGGTCGTGAAGGCCGTTAACGCGGCGGGAGAAGGGCTAGAAGTAAGTTCTACTTTGAGTGGCGACACCATGAAAACAGTAATGTTCCCTCTTAAAAATTCAAATGCGGCGGTCATCCGTGCAAAGATAAAGCCTTTGCTTCATAAGAGTGCTAAGATTATTTCTTTTAAGGAAAACAATGTTTTAGCCATTACCGCAAATCCAAGAACCTTACGTGCTATCGCTAAAGTTATCAAGGCAGTAGAGCAAAGAGGAGAGAAGATATCCACTATCTTTAATCTTAAAAATTCTTCAGTAAAAGATGTTTTTACCAATGCACAATCCATGTCTAAAAAACTTTTCCCTCAAACTATAGTTAGTGAAAAAGTAGATGTACTTAAAGATGAGGCAACTAACTCCATAATCTTGGTAGGTAAAGCTGAAAATAATGCACGCATGATACGCTACATTAAGCAGTTAGACATTCAAGGCGAAGACCAAACGCAAAAAATGTACGTTATCCCTTTGAAAAACTCTAATGTAGAAGAGATGGAAAAGATATTGGGCAAACTAGTAGCACAGATGAATTCGGTAGCAGTAAAGAGTCCTAAAAAGGGAGGAAAGCCACCTAGTAAAGCTATGGTAGTTTCTGATTTGGAGAGAAATTCACTCATCATACTAGCAACAGGAGAACAGATAAAAAACATACGTGAGACCATTGATAAGATAGATGTACCACAGGCACAGGTATATGTAAAGGCACGCATCGTTGAGGTTGATACAGATTTATCTGAACAATTAGGAATGAAGTATGGCTTTGAAGGGGGGAAGATTACATCTAGAGGACTTTTTTCTGCGGCTGCAAATCTTGGAGCATCTTCTTTGAATATCTCACAAAACTTAATGGGTTTCTTGAACAATCAAACAACAAGATTTGACCAAAATGGTAATTCTTTTATGACCAACGAGAGACCTTTTCAGTTTGATACAGGCATTTCTCAAGTATTTGCATTAGGAGCAAAACTAGACCTACTTAAGCAAGGTGGAGCTGCAAAGATTTTATCTGAGCCTTCAGTTTTATGTACAAACAATAAAGAATCAGTCATTCAAGTAGGACAAACTATGTCCATTATGACAGATGCCCAGCAGTCAACAATGGGACAGGGAAATATTATAAATAACTTTTCCAGAGAAGATGTGGGCATTACACTTAAGGTTACACCAAGACTTTCTAGCAACAACCAAGTAACACTTGATGTAGAGGCAGAAATAGAAGATATTCTACCCGGTTCACAAGCACATGTAGATAGGCCGACAACTACCCACAGAAGAGTAAGTACCAGTGCGATTGTAAACAATGGAGAAACTATTATATTGGGTGGATTGATTAAAAGTTCAGCTGGTGAAAATTCCACTCAAGTACCAGTATTGGGAAGGATTCCTATTTTGGGCAGACTGTTTCGTTCTGATGCAAAAGCAGAAAGAAAGGTAAACGTTGTAATTTACCTTACACCTTATATAGTAAGGGAAAGTGGGGACTTGAAGCGTTTACGTAAAGCATTGGTTGAATTGGAATCAATTCAAACAAAGTACAATAGTTTTGTCAGACGGGGCTTAAAAGAGAAAGCAGCTCATAACAATGAAACCCATAGAAATTCAGGAAAAGCAAGTAACCGCATAAAACGTCAAGAAGTATCTGCTAGTACACAAAACTTAGACATTTTAGAAGAGGAGTAGGAATGCATTTTCCTCGCCTCCAAGATGTGAATCTTGACCCACTATGGGAAGAAGAGATAAACCATAAGTTAGCCATAAAGCACTCTTTGCTTTTTAGTGAGTTAGACAATGTTAAAACTTGTATCGTAGAAGAAGATACTCTTGGTGATGCACTTAACTACTTCTCCAAACTTTCTCTGGATTATCCCGTAAGTATAGTAGATGGTGAAAGTTTTGAACGACTTAAAAACAAATTTTTAGAGATTCAGACAGGTTCAGACTTTGAAGAAATGTCCACTACCTCAGAGGAACTTATAGAAGTAGAGTCAGACCTCTTGGAGTTTATCCGTAATTCGCAAGATCTACTCTCGTCGGAAGAATCAGCACCTATTATCAAGCTTGTAAACTCACTTTTTTTTCAAGCCATACAAAAGGGTGCAAGTGATATTCATATAGAGAGTTCTGAGCGTAAGGGGGAAGTACGTTTGCGTATGGATGGTGCTTTGAAAAAGCACCTTGACCTAGACAAGAGTATTACCTCATTGGTGATTAACCGTATTAAGGTTATTTCAAATCTTGATATCTCCGAAAAAAGAGTGCCTCAGGATGGGCGTACGCAGTTGACTATATCGGGTAAACAGATTGATGTAAGGGTCTCCATATTGCCAACCTATCATGGCGAAAGAGTGGTTATGCGTATCTTGTCTCAGTCAGAACATATACCAACCCTCGAATCTTTGGGGTTTACAAAAGATATTACAAAAGATTTATATAAGTTGCTTAGCCATGCTCATGGGATGATACTGGTCACTGGACCAACAGGTTCGGGTAAGTCCACCACTCTGCATGCTTGTTTGCAACATGTAGCAACACCAGATAAAAATATCATAACCGTTGAAGACCCAGTAGAGTACAATGCAGATAACATTTCTCAAATTCAGGTCAATACAAAAGTGGGACTCACCTTTTCTGCGGGACTACGCTCCATACTAAGACAAGATCCAGACATCATAATGATAGGAGAAATGAGAGACAAAGAGACAGCAGAAATAGGATTACGTTCGGCACTCACTGGACACTTGCTTCTCTCTACATTACACACAAATGATGCTACATCAGCACTTTCACGTTTGATGGATATGGGCATAGAAGGATTTCTTATCTCCTCTACACTTTTAGGTGTGCTAGCACAAAGGCTTGCACGTAAACTATGTGTAGATTGCAAAGAAGAGACCAAGCTTGCCCCTGCAACATGTGAAGAGATTGATTTAGATAAAGACAGTTTCTATTTTAAGCCTGTAGGTTGCAAGGTCTGTGGTTTTACAGGCTACAAAGGCAGACAAGCCATAGGGGAACTTTTTTTGATAGACGATGACGTCAAAGAGATGATGAAAGACGGATTTAATGACCATCAGGTACGAGAGGCTATGAAAAAAAGAGGCATGCTAACCATCGCAGACAAGTTAAGAAGTATGATGATAAAAGGCACAACCTCTTATGAAGAAGCTGTACGTGTCGGGATAATGGACGGATAGAAAAATGAAAAATCGTAAAGCATTTACTCTTATCGAAGTCCTTATTTCTATTGCTTTACTAGGAATGATTATTGTGCCATTGTTTTCAGTGGTTGATATGATGCGAAATTCTAATGAGCGTCTTTTAAAATCATTGGAGAGATCCAAAAAAATCACCAAAGCAACTAAAGTACTTTTCTTAGATATATTAAGTTCAGATGGCAGACTTGTCATCATAAAAGATGAGTTTACTAGGCTGTGCATAGAAGAGACTAAAAATTCACTCTATAATCTACCCATAGCGAAAGTTTGTTGGGTTGTGCTAAAAGATAAAAATACATTGGCACGCATAGAAGGACATAGTTACAAAATACCACTAAAGTCAGAAGATAGAGTCGAAGTAGATGCCGTTATGACAGGAGTAGAACTCTTTGATGTTTATCATAAAAAAGATAAAGTACTTGTGTTCATACAGCAAAAGGGACAAAAACCTATAAGTTTTATGTTACAAGGCATCACCAATCCAGTACTAGAAGTGTTGGCAAACGGCACTCAAATCATGCGTGATGGACGAAAAATACTACGAGACGGTACGCAGATATTTAAAGATGGTTCAAAAATATTAGCAGATGGTACTGTGGTTCCTGCGACAAATAAAAGAACTAGACCTAGAGGTCGTAACAGGCAAAGACCAAACCAGACAAGAGCAGGAACTAAACCTAGCAAGACACAACCCAGAGGAGCAGCAGGTTCATCCCAAAGAAATCCTAAACCGCCCATGCAATAAAACATACGAAAATAGAAGGAAAATAATGAAAAAGATATATGAAAAACTAGGACTTTTTTATCTAGGTAAAGATTTAGAAAAAGATACAATGAAGGCTAGTGAAGCACTCACTCTATTGAAAAACAAAAACTTTACAACACACGCAGCTATTATAGGGATGACTGGTTCTGGAAAGACAGGTTTGGGCGTAGGCATCATAGAAGAGGCAGCTCTTGACAATATCCCTTCGATTATCATAGACCCTAAAGGAGACATGGGAAACCTTTGTTTTGTAGACAGTGATTTTTCATCCAAAGCATTTAAACCTTGGGTAGAAGATGAGGCCATAAGTAAGGAGAAAGATGTCACAGCATATGCAGAAGAAATATCTGCGATGTGGAAAGAGGGCATTGAGTCATGGGGACAAAGTACCCAGCGTGTAGCCAAATTACAAGCTGTACCTAAAACCATTTATACGCCAGGGTCTTCAGCAGGTGTAGCCATAAATGTGATGTCGTCACTAGAAGCACCTCCTGCTGAGGTTATGGAAGATAGTGATACTTTTACTTCATATCTAAAAAGCACCACGGTCTCTTTACTTTCGTTAGTGGGCATAGATGCAGATCCACTAGAGTCAAAAGAGTACATGCTTCTTGCACAAATTATTACCAAATCATGGATAAATTACGAAAGTATAGGCATAGAAAGTCTTATAGGTAAAATTATAAAACCTTCATTTAAAAAAATAGGCGTACTACCATTGGATGCTTTTTATCCACAAGATGCAAGATTTAAACTCGCTACAAAATTTAACTCCCTTTTAGCAAGTCCTTCATTTTCCTTATGGCTACAGGGCGACAGTATGGATATCCAAAAGTTACTCTACGACGAAGATGGTAAAGCCAAGATAGCCATCTTCTCCATCTCTCATCTCAACGACAATGAGCGTATGTTTTTTGTTACATTATTGCTAAACAAGTATATCTCTTGGATGCGTAGACAGTCTGGAACATCTGCATTAAAAACCATACTTTATATGGACGAAATATATGGCTTCTTCCCTCCTACTAAAAACCCTCCAAGCAAAGAACCTATGCTACTTCTCCTCAAGCAAGCAAGAGCATTTGGTGTTGGCGTTGTGTTAAGCACTCAAAACCCTGTAGACTTAGACTACAAAGGACTATCTAACATTGGTACGTGGTTCATAGGTAGGTTGCAGACCACTCAAGACATTGAGCGTGTCATAGACGGACTAGGCGGGAAAGTGGGGGCGAGCTATACAAAGAGTGAGATTAAAACTTTATTGGCAAATCTCAAAAAAAGAACATTTTTTTTAAAGTCAGCACATTTAGATGATATTAGACTTTTTTCTACGCGTTGGGTCATGTCATACCTAAAAGGCCCACTCAAGCGTGATGAGATACGCACACTTATGCATGATAAAAAAGAGGCACAAAATATAGAGTTAGAAACTGTAGATACGATGATAAAAAACAAAAACTCTTTAACAAGCTTTCAGCAGATAGATGATTCTATCCCACAATATTTTGAAATAGATAGTTCTTTGACCAATGAATTTAGTCCAACGTTAGGTGCTATGGCTACAGTACACTTTTACAATGCACGTAAGGGCATAGATGAAAGCAAGGAACTTACACTCTCGTTACCTTTGAGTAAAAATCAAAAAAATATTGATTGGAAAGAAGCAAAAAGAGAAGAAGAAAGTTTCGAAAACTACCCAAGTGTAGCAGCAAGCAAGGCAAAATTTCAAGCTTTACCTGACATAGTGCTAGAAGACAAAAAGCTTAGGATAGCAATTCGTCAATTAAAAGAATATCTTTATAGAGAAGAATATCTAGAGCTTTTACGTTGTAATGCTCCAAAGTTTGAATCTAAAGTATTTGAGTCTAAGTCAGATTTTAAAGTTAGACTTCAGGATATGTTGAATGACAAAAAAGAAGTAGCGATAGAAAAACTTCAAGTACGTTTTGAAAAAAAAGAGAAAACCTTACTTACTAGACTAAGTCGTGCTAGAGAACGTGTAGAAAAAGAAGCAGCAGACTCTACATCTTCTATGATAGAGGCAGGGATTGCTGTGCTTGGTGCATTATTTGGGAGAACAAGTCCTACAAAAATAGGACGTGCCTTTAAGAAAGGTTCTAGCATACTGAAAGAACGTGGAGACATGTCACGAGCAGAGGAGCGTATGGATACGGTACGAGAAGATATCGAAGCTTTAGAGTATGCGCTTGAAGATGACATTGATGAACTGGGTGAGAAGTATGATGTAGAGAGTTGTGAAATAGAAATATTTAAAATAAAACCACGAAAGACTGACATAGATGTAGAGCATTGTGCTGTAGTTTGGAGAGTATCATAATTTGGAGTGTATCATAAGAAGTAAGGTTTAGCCCTTACTTCTAGAAGTTGCTTCCTGGTTTTATAGCTTTTGATTTACCCTCTTTACACATAGGACAGTCTTCAGGTAAATAAATTTCAAATGAAAAATCATCTAGTGCAAAAAGTGGTAAATTAATAGGTAACTTACATTCAGGTTTTGTGCTTGTGTTGCCTTCTATTCTAGAACAAAAACCTCTATTGGCAAGTGCTGCATAGGCAACTACTTGTCCTCCAGCATTTTCTACAGCTTTTGCAGCTTCTAGTGCAGAGCCACCAGTAGTAATGATATCTTCACAAATGATAACTTTCTCGCCTTTCTTTAACGTAAAGCCACGGCGAAGCTCCATGCCTCCACCTTCTTTTTTTTCAGCAAAAATAGAACGTACATCCAAAGAACGAGCCAGCTCATAACCAGCAAGCATGCCCCCAAGAGCAGGTGCACATATGGTATCTACTTGTATATTAGATTTTTGTATCATTTGAGTCAATGCATTAGTTAGAAGTGTAACTTTGTTTGGGTACTCTAAAACTTTTGCGCTTTGCATGTATCTAGCTGAGTGATTGCCACTAGAGAGTAAAAAGTGCCCCTCAAGAAGAGCATCAGCATCTTTATAGACTTGTTCTACATTCATCTTATACCTTAAGGATATCAGCTTCTTTTGTTTTAAAAGCCTCGTCCACTTTTGTGATATGCTCATCTGTAAGTTTTTGTATTTGGTCTTGAGATTTTTTAGACTCGTCTTCACTTATCTCTTTGTCTTTTTCAAGTTTCTTGATCTTGTCGTTTCCATCTTTTCTTACATTTCGTATAGATACTTTGGCATGCTCAACCATCCCTTTTGCCTGCTTCACAATCTCAAGTCTTTGCTCTGCTGTCATTGGAGGAAAAAAAAGTTTTATAAAGTCGCCATCATTGTTAGGATTCACACCAATATTTGCTTCTTGAATGGCTTTTTCTATGACAGGTAAAAGTGTTTTCTCCCAAGGAGTGATACTGATAGTTGTAGCATCAGTAGTAATGACATTACCTACTTGCGTAAGTTCAGTCATTGTGCCATAGTAGTCTACTTTGATATTGTCAACTATGCCAGTTGTTACTTTTCCTGTTCTTAGGCTAGAAAAGTCTCTTTTAAGCGAAGCAATACTTTTGTCCATATTGTCACACGTGTTTTCAAAAATTTCATCTATCATCACTGTATCCTTGGTATTATTTAGGTAGATTTTACCCTTTTTTACCTTGTTAAGTCGTTAGATTATGAGTAGATAAAAGATATCAAGAGGAAAATCCATCTTGATAAATGATTATTTTGCAGTAGGTACAGTTGGTGCTGGAGGTGCTACATTTAAAGGTGCTGTTTCTGCTGGAGCTGCTGGCACGGTAGCATTATTTGTAGGTACAATGTTATCTAAAACTGATGCAGAGTTTGCCGTTGTATAATAATATCCCAAGGCCAATGTGTTTACAATAAATAGGAACGCAAGGGTAAATGTAAGTTTTGCAAGAAAGCCAGTTGGGCCTTTTGCACCAAAGACAGACTCGTTGCTACCAGAGTATGCACCAAGCCCAATACTTGAGCTTTTTTGTAGAAGTACGGCTATAGTAATTACTATAGCAAGTACAATTTGTATGATTAAAAGTGTTGAAGTCATCTGTGCCTCTTTGTATAATTTGGGTATAATTTTGGGAATTATACCCAAATAACTTTGAAACAGCGATGAAGTGGAGAAAATGTGAAACATGTAGCAGTTGTAAGAGAGTTTTCAAGGTTTGCTCACAGTTATAATGCACATAATATGATTCAAGATGAAGTTGCTAAAACACTTGTAGGCCTACTTCCTGCACATAGTCATAGGGTCATTGACATAGGCTGTGGTTCAGGGGCAGTTTATCGGCATATGACTAAAAAGAACATACAAGTGTCTCAGTTTATAGCACTAGACGCTTCTGCTGAAATGTTAGATCTCCACCCCAAGCACAGGAACATACAGAAAATTTGTGCCAACTTCAACACGGAAGATGCTTTTTCTTTTTTGAGTAATGAGCATAGTATTATTGTTTCTGCGTCTGCATTGCAATGGAGTGCAGATTTAGATTTTATTTTTTCAAACATAGCTAAAAAAGCACCTTCGGCATATTTTGCTATCTTTACTGCCAACACATTTAAAACAGTACATACAATAACAAATGCCAGCTCTCCTATATACAGCAAAGAACAATTAGAGAAAAGTATCGCAAAGTATTACAAGGGACAATATGAGATAAAAAAGTATAAGTTGTATTTCTCTTCAGTAAAAGAGATGTTTAGATATATCAAAAGGTCTGGGGTAAGTGGAGGGGAGAAGCAACTATCCTACAAAGAAACCAAACATCTAATGAACGTGTATCCTTTAGATTATTTGGAGTTTGAAGTCTTATTTGTGAAGGCAAAAGTTTTTAATAAGTTTACTTAGTCATTGCTTCCAAATATGCCGAGTAGTTGTAGCATAGCTGTAAACATATTGATAAAGTTTATAAAAAGTGACACCGCAGCATCTACAGGTGAATCATATGCTCCATTTGCAATGTTTTGCGTGTCATAAATTGTGAAAAGCGAAAACAAAAGTAAAATACCTGCGGTAATTACAATGTGCATGATAGGGCTTTGAAGCAAAAAGTAATTTATCAAAGAAGCCACTATGATGACAATAAGCGTGATAAAAAGAGGTTTCCCCCAACTACTGTAGTCACTTTTAGAATTAATCGCAAATAAACTTAATGCACCAAAAAGTACCGAAGTCATTAAAAATGCATTGCCAATCACTGCACCCATTCCTGCTCCAATAAAAGAAGCTAAAAGTGGTACCATTGAAACACCCATTGCAAATGTAAAAACAAATAAAGCAGCCAAATTAAGACCAGGTTTATTTCTTGTCATTCCAAGACCAACAAAAAGCATAAAAAGAATAAATCCAAATATGAACCATTTGTATTGTGTTACTATCTCTGCATAAGGCATTGCTACATATGCACCTGCTGCAGCAGCAACCATACTTGCCCCTAAAAGCTGGTATGTTTTTTTCATAAAGCTTACTGAAGCACCTTCTTGCACATGTCCTGTTTCTGTTGACGCATAGTCTCTATCGTATAAAGCCATGATATTCCTTTGTTTTGTAGTAATTTTGAACCAAGTATAGTAGAGCCAGATTAATCTAAGGTTAATGGATAATGTTATTTTCTTCTTCGTTGTCCTTGTAATTTTATGTAATCATCTTGTGCTTGTTTTGCTTCTATTTTGTTGATTTTTATCTCCTCTTTTGCCAATGCTTCTCTAGAATTTGGTACTTGGGGAACATTTGTACATCCAGAGGTAAACAAAAAAACAAAAACAAAAAAGCGTATTGACATGGAGATCCTTCGTATAATCTAAATATTGAAGGATAGTATAAAGAAGTATGCTTAAATAAAGGTAAATATGAAAATAAATGCCTATATAATGTAAGTAAAAAAAGAATTCCAACAAATTCACACATAAACCCAATAAACCCTTGACAAAGACAAAGGTTG
>CAZNEJ010000005.1:0-27241 GCA_964571975.1 uncultured Sulfurovum sp.
GGGACAATGCCGTAGCCCTTGGTCATGGCATTAGGCTTGATCAAGACAATGATGGTATTTATAACTTTTTAGATGATGATTCTGATGGTGATGGTATATCAGATATGATTGAAGGTGGCAATGGCATCGATACGGATGGAGATGGTATACCTGATTATTTAGATAATGATTTAGTACCTAGTAGTATGGACGATAGTTCGATAACAGGAAATGATATAGGAGATAATGTGAGCATTGACATCTTGACTAATGACAGGCTATGGGATGGCTCTGTAGTGGTTGCGGATGATGTCAATGTGACGCTTGTCGCTCCAGCGGGTGCTACTTTAAATGCAGATGGATCTGTCACTGTAGCAGGAGAGGGTACTTGGGTATATGATAAAGATACAGGCATGTTAACATTTAGTCCTATGGACGGATTTATAGGTAATCCAAGATCAATATCTTATACCATCACTGAGATAGTCACAGGTCTTAGCTCTAATGTTGCTACGGTGAGAGTAGAATATGATGCTGTAGAAGCTATAGAGTTCCAAGCAGTAGATGATGGCGTAATCATCATAAGACATTATGGTGCAAATGTGCTAGACGTATTGTCAAATGATCATTTTACTGGAAGTGTGAGTATAAGTATTGTTAAAAAACCAGAACATGGAACACTTGAGATTGTTATGGGAGATGATGGAAGAGAAGTAGTGTTGTACTCTGCTTATCCAGATATTAATCATGTGCTTGATTCTTTTGTCTATTCTATTAGAAATCAAAATGGAGATATGGTTGAAGCATCTGTCAGACTAGATGTGCAGTGTGCTTCCTCTCAAACATCAGATGGAGTGGATGCATTGGGTATGGGTACAGGTATAGTTATAATGTTTTTGACTATGATGATGGGACTTTATGCCATAAGAAGAGAAGAGGAAAAGGCATAAGTTACCTATGGCTATTTTCTCTTATGTTTACTAGCTCCTTAGAGTCTAGATAGCTAGTGTGGCTAAGGTGATATTTTATAGATTCTGGTAAGCACTTTCCAATGTCTCATATAAACTTTTGGGCGTTAGGCTCTTGTCTCTATCTAGTATACCTTGCATTATGACATTGTCTTCTTCGCCATTCCATATCTTTATGTAAGAGCCATCTTTGTAGCCATGGTCTTGTCTAAATCTATTTAAAATATTTTTTCCAATATAGAGTTCGTATAAACTATCAAGATTTAATCCAGACTGCATAGAAACATCTATAAATGCTTCCATGAGTTTTTCTGTACTTCCGCCACAAAATAGTAGCCTGATAAGCTCCTCTACTGCAGATATCTGTTCATAATAATCTGCAAAATTTTCTTTTAAGTTGGCAGAAAATGTTGAGAAATTGGAAAGGTCACTAATGTTTCTAGCTAGTGTATCTATGCTACCTAGGTTGCCTCTTTTATAATCTTCAAGCCCTTGGGACATGATAAAATGCCATATATCCACAGCCTCTATCTTTATGTTTGCATAATCAGGTTTGGCATCTATATCTTTCCAATGCTTCCAAGGGTAAGACTCTATGAGTTCTGCACATTCAAGATAAGTACATCGTTTCCAATCTATGACTTTTCCATTTTTTGTCAAACCATTTTCCCAACCAAGCCCATTGGTAGTATCATTGAGCTCTTGTTGTAACTCTAGCATCTGTAATATTTTGTCCATAAAAGTACCTTATTTTGTTTGGACAATTATACATTAAGAATGTTAAGAGAAGCTCTAGTGATGAGTCAAATCTGACTTGTAGTATCTAACATAGTTGTTAAAAAAATAGTTTTATCATCTTTGCTCCAGCACCTGAAAGCATATTTTTTACCATCCCACTCATAGGTATTTTGTCCATTCGTTTTCTATTGCGTTTGCCTATGAGTGCGTCTATTTTTCTGTTTAAGTTGTGTTTTACGAGTCTTTGCATATCTAGGTTTACTTTTGGGTCTTGCAGTGAACCATGCATGCTACCTGAAAATACTTGTTTTTGCATATTGAAGTTAAAATGGGTTTGTATGGTGTTTTCTTTTGTGTTTATTTTGGTTTTTGTAAGATACAGATGATTGTTGTCTCCTAGTAGTTTTAGTTCTCCTATTAGTAGATTATCGTGATACACGACATCTAGTTTTGAATTGTCAAATGTTTCTTTGAGCATATCTACATGAGACTTTTGATAGACGGTATCCACGAGCTTGCTGTGTATGAATTTGGTATTTTTTAATTGTGTATTGGCTACCATAGTTTTTCGTAAAAAGTTATAATATATATGACCTGACGCACTTGCATCAAGCATAGCAGGATAAGGAAAGATTCCCATCAATTTTCTCAATGATACGCCAGCAAGCTTAACTTTAAGCCCATCTTCTTCAAAGAGATACTCAAGTGAGCCATCGTAGGTATGCGAAATCCCCGTGATGCGTAAATGCTTATTGTATTTTATGCTTCCACTTGCTTTTAACTCTCCGGCATATTCGTATCCTAGAAGCGTTTTTAGTGGAGCTAAATCTTTTATATCCAATGTGTATGAAGCCTTGGCTATTTTTTTATTTTGAGTATAGTTGCCATCAAATATGTTGAGCGTGAGATAGGGCGAATAGATATCCATGTCAAAAACATGCTGCATGTTGTTTATAGCAACTGTGGTTTGCAGAGTGAGAGGTATGCCTAAGAAATTATTGTCTTCTACTCTGTAGGTAAATGAACCTTGCTTGCTTTTTGCATCCATGTGTTTGAAGCTTAGATGTATGTCTGCCTTACCTTTTATGAGCGTATCTTGACCTAGTAATGTAAAAAACTTATCTGAACTTACCCCACGCATGCTAAGCACCAAATCTTCTACTTTGTCTGGAAACTTAAGAGCTGTATAGCTTACATTTCCATCTAGTGCCTTTCCGTTTCCTGTGATTAAAACACTAGTATAGTCACCTTTGATATGCCCTTGTATATCAAGGTCATCATCAATGGTGCATGCCTCAGATACAATACAGTTACTATTCATTGTGTAATCCATATCATAAGAGTGTGTATCTATCGTACCCTTGAGTAGTAGTTTTGCTTTTTCTTCTATAAGCATCTCTAGCAGAATGTTTGGATAATCTCTAGCATTTATAGAAGTTATTTTTATATCTAGTTCAGATTTTTTACTCATTTTGTAACTTATGTAGTCATAGATATGTGCATTGCCAAAGGAAGTATAGAGGAGATAGTATAAGCCAATAGAAAGAACAATAATAATAGCAAAAACGTACTTTAAAATAATATGCATATGTAGCTAAAACCTTATGTGTTGTAGTCATCATACAATAAAGTAGGTTAAAAAAACATATCCAGTAGTCCACCGCCCACATCTGCTGCTACATCTTTAGCCGTACTTCCCATAGGCATAGACTCCATCATCTTTCTGTTTCCTTTTCCCATATATGTATCTAGTTGCTTATCCATCTGATAGCGTAATAATTTTTGCATATCAAGATTGATTTGGGGGTTATCTAGTGAACCAAAAATTTTACCTGCAAACTCTTGTTCTTGCATTTTAAAATCAAATATTGCATCGATTGTGTTATTTTTTGAGTCAATCTTTGTGTTGCTTAAAGAAAAATATCCAGTTTGGTTTGCAAGCCTTATGTTTCCTAATAAAATTTTGTTTTGATAGCTAGCATCCAAGGTGCTGTTGTCAAATGTCTCTTGGAGCAAATCTATCCCAGATTTTTGATAAATGGTGTCTGTGAGTTCGCTAGCCAGTAGTTTTGCATTTTTTAAGTCTGCTTTGACGAGCAAGAGTTCCTTGCTATAGTCATAGTTTATGTGCCCATTAACTGTGGCATCTAGCATGGAAGGATAAGGAAATAAGTTCATAAAGCGACTCAAAGATATACCCTGCAAATCAATGTCTAGTATATCTTTTTTATAGAGATAATCTATCATGCCACCATAGCTTTTGGTAAGTCCACGTACTTCTAGGTTTCCATTATTGTAGCTTATATTTCCCATGGTGTAGAGTGACCCTAGGTATTTGTGTCCCAAAAGTGTTTCTAATTTACTTAACTCTTTGCTATCTATGGTATAAAATGCAGAGCTTAAATTGTTGCTAGTATCATGTATGCCTTTTTTGATGTTTATCTTTGTTCCTGCTAGCCCAATATCTGCTACAAATGTATGTTTATCGTTTTCTATGCGAATATCGGCATCGATGTCAACAGGAAGTGAACTATAAAGACCATTCTTTAGCGCGTAATGTATCTTTCCTTTTTTATTTTGTGCGTTGAAGTAGCTAAAGTATAAATCTACATCAGCTTTACCTGAAGGAAGCATAGGTTGACCTAGTAAGGTAGAGAGTTTTAAAGAATGTATGTCTTGAAGAGCAACTGTCACATCTTCTAGTTGTGAGCCTTTTTTGATGCCATCAAAACGTATCTTTCCATCGAGTGCTGTACCTTTTCCTCGTATGCGTAAACTAGAAAATGCACCATTGACATGTCCTTTTATGCTTACATTGTCTTCTATGGTTACTATGTGACTTGGGAGACGTTTACTTCTAAGTACATAGTCCATATTTATAAAATCTTTGTTTACGATACCGTCAAGTTTTAATGCATAATGTTTTTCAACTATGCCATCAAAGTTTAAGTATATATCTTGAGTGATATAGTCATCAAGCCTAGCATAAAGATGCCCTTGAAGTGAATGTTTAGGTGTTTTTAGATGCACATAGGTCTTTAGAGATTTTTTCTCAGTTTCAACATTGCTGTCTTTTAAGATAAGGTGATTCTTGTCGTTTGCAAGTATGATTTCTGATGAGAAGTTTCCGTCTTTGAGTGAAGCCTCTATAGTGCTTTTGGTGAAAGACTCTTTGACTATATCGTAGTCAAATTCCTTGTAGATACTTTCACTTAGTTTAGAAGGCAAGACTTTTGTGTGCTTTAAGTCTATCTTTGCATTCATCTCCCTTTTTTTTACGTTATATGTGATTTTGCCCATGGTGCTTGCTTCAAGTATAGGAGTTTGAGACATGCGTTGCATAAGCGAAGAAAATGGAATGTCTATAAGCGTTAGGTCTAGCATGGGTTTGTCATAGCTAAAATCAAGTTTTCCGCCCAAGCTATTTGAGAAGCCTTTAATTTTGAGATGTTTATCGTGTATTATCTCTCCATCGGCATGAAAAGCACCGACATACTTTCCGCCTAACTCTTTTTTAAAGGCAGTTAAATCCTTCACTTCTAGTGCATATAAAGCGTGGGCATACTTTTTTTCTTGGTCGTATGTGCCGTCTCTAAGCTTAAGAGAGAGGTCGGGCGTGGTGACATCTATAGTAAAGATATGCTTTTCGTCTTCTATGGCTACGCTGATGTCCAAGTCGCTGACATGACCATGAAAATCTTTATCTTGTACCTTATAAGAAAGCCTTCCTTTTTTGTTTTTTTTATCAATGTAGTCGAAGTGAAGATTTGCGTTAGCTTGTCCTTTAAAAATAGCTTTTTGACCAAGAATTTTTAGAAGTTTTGTAGAGTTGATGTCGTGCAATACAAGATTCACATTTTTAAATGTTTTTTTCTCTTTTGTCAAATCATAACTTACGTTACCATCAAGCAGTTGACCTCGACCTGTTAGGTGCATATATTTACGTTTTCCTTTGATTCTGCCTTCTATGTATGTTTTTCCATCTATGTAGCGAAACTTGTTTACGATGCGGTCGCTTTGAAGGGTGTATTGCATATCGTATGCACGTTTAGACCAGATATCTGATAGAAAACCATGTATATGTATAGCATATTTATCTTCTATCAAAATATCAGCTTTTACATAAGGGTATTGGTGCAGGTTTAGATACTGAATGTCTATGTCAAGGCCAGATTTGTTACTAGCAACATATGAGATAATACGGTAAAAACTTTTTTGTCCATGCGTAGTGTAGAAAAAATATAAAACTATCAATGTTACAATAACAATAAAATCAATCGTATATTTTTTAATCAATGACATAGAATAGCTTACCTCAGTATGTTTTTTAGTATATCTTTTATGTAAGGATATAGATTATCAATGATACCATAATCATCTAGTGCAAATTACTTTAAGGATATAATATTTCCAATTATTTATAGAGGGATGTAACGATGCAAGACCTAGTACAGTGGCTCAAAGACAATGGAGACTTAAAGATAATAGATGTTCCCTTAGATGTAGAACTAGAAATCCCACATGTGGCATACATAGAAGTAAAAACAGATAACTCACGCCCCATACTTTTCACAAAGCCCATCAACAAAGCCAAGGGCATAGAGTATGACATGCCCGTACTCATGAATATCTTTGCAAATAAAGCTTTGACAGAAAAGATATTTGGCAAGCATCCTGACCTTGTGGCAGAGGGTATAGACGAACTACTCAAACTTAAACCTCCACAAGGGTTTAAGGCAAAACTTGCCATGATACCTAAGCTTTTTTCTCTTAAAAATGTATTTCCAAAACGTTTGAAATCTAGGGGAGAGTGTCAAGAAGTCATCATCTCAAAAAGCGAAGTAGACTTAGACAAGCTGCCTATACTGAAAACTTGGGAAGAAGATGGTGGAGCGTTCATTACCATGGGGCAGGTATATACTCAAAGCTTAGATGGACAGATGCAAAACCTAGGTATGTACAGACTACAACAGTATGATAAAAACCGTCTAGGTATGCACTGGCAGATACACAAAGATGCCTCTCACTTTTTTGACCAGTACCAGAGAGCTGGAAAAAAAATGCCTATATCTGTAGCCATAGGGGGTGACCCTCTGTACATCTGGTGTGGACAAGCACCTATGCCTTATGGGATGTTTGAGATGTTACTTTATGGTTTTGTACGTAATAAAAATGCTCAGCTAGTGAAGTCCATCACTAACGACATTTATATCCCTAGAGATGTAGACATCGTCATAGAAGGTTTTGTAGACCCAACACTCACAGAGATAGAAGGACCTTTTGGTGACCATACAGGTTACTATACCCTTAAAGAGCCTTTTCCTGTGATGGAGGTAGAGACCATCACTATGAAAAAGAACCCTGTCTTCGTAGCCACTGTAGTAGGTAAGCCCCCACTAGAAGACAAGTACATGGGCTGGGCAACGGAGCGTGTATTCTTACCTATGCTAAAACCAATGGCACCAGACCTTATAGACTACAATATGCCTGAAAATGGGGTATTTCATAACCTTATAATGGCTAAGATGAAAACACTCTACAAAGGGCATGCCATGCAGTTTATGCATGCATTTTGGGGAGTAGGGCAGATGTCTTTTGTCAAACATGCCCTTTTTGTGGGTGAAGATGCTCCAGAGTTAGAAGAGTTTGAAGCACTAAGTGAGCATATACTAAACCGTCTTAGCCCTGAACTCATTTTCATTACTAAGGGCATAGTAGACCATCTTGACCACTCATCTTCGGAGCAGTTTGTGGGTGGAAAGTTAGGCGTGGATGCAACGGGAGATGAAGTAGAAGAGGGTGTGACCCATGCCATAGATGATGCTATACTTCTAGGAAAGTTCCAAGCCTTAGACTCTAACATTTTGGAGTTGAAACAATACTTCACACAGACAAAAAATCCTATATGCGTGATAAGTGTAAATAAAACTAAGTCTATGATGTCTGATGTAGAAAATATATATACTTTGCAAGAACACATAAAAGTTCTTATCATCATAGAAAAAGAAAATAACCAGATAGATAACCCCTATATGCTTGTATGGCGTGTGGCAAACAATATAGATGCAAGTAGAGATGTATTGCTAGAACCATTTATCATCATAGACGCTACAAACAAATCTGAGGTAGACGGATTTACACGAGAATGGCCTGGAGATACTTTTTGTACGAAAGAGGTTTTGGATAGGTTACAGGAGAAAGGGCTTATTGATATTAATGAGGCTTTTATTAGAAAATTTGGGCTTTTGTCATTTAATTAATTATTTTTTAAACATAATACGATAAAATTCCTTTGTAAATAAAAATTATCTTTAAGGAAAACATATGTTAGTAACAAAAAAAGCTCCAGATTTCACAGCAACAGCTGTACTTGCAAACGGTCAAATAGTTGAGGATTTTAACCTCATGGATAACTTAGGCGAAAAAGGTGCAGTACTTTTCTTCTATCCACTTGACTTTACATTTGTATGTCCTTCAGAAATCATCGCATTTTCTAAAAGAGCAGCAGACTTTAGAGAGAGAGGCGTGAACATCATCGGTGTATCTGTAGATAGCCAGTTTTCACACTTCGCATGGAGAGAAACTCCAATAGCCAAAGGTGGTATAGGCAAAGTTGATATGCCTTTAGTAGCAGACCTTAACAAGCAAATCGCTAGAGATTATGATGTGCTTCTTGATGATGCAGTAGCTCTTAGAGGTTCATTCCTTATAGATGCTGATGGTACAGTAAGACATGCAGTTATCAATGACCTTCCACTAGGAAGAAACATAGACGAGATGATTAGAATGGTAGATACTATGTTATTTACTAATGAGCATGGTGAAGTTTGTCCTGCTGGTTGGGTTAAAGGTGACGAGGGTATGACAGCTACAACTGAAGGTGTTGCACAATACCTTGACAAAAACGCTGATAAGTTATAATCAGTTTTTAGTATTCCCACTTTTGTGGGAATATATTTAAGTCTATAGCGTTAAATTTAAATATATAAAAACATCTCTACAGGAGAATATATGACAGACTATGCAGCACTTCTTAAAGAAAGTGGACTCAAAGCTACATTTCAACGCATGCATATACTAGAAAATATTGAGTCTCATGGGCATATGTCTATTGACATGATTTACGAAGAAGTAGCGAAGATGCACCCCTCACTTTCTCTAGCAACTATATATAAGAACATTATACTCATGGTAGATAATTCGGTCTTAGTTGAAGTACCTATAGAGGGTCAGAAGTCCAAATATGAGTTGAGTAAAATAGACCATATACATTTAGTTTGTACGCAGTGTGGAGAGGTAGAAGATAGACCACATAATGTGAGTGCAGACGCAGTATTTCACTCCATGACAGCAGATGAAAACTTTTCACTTAGCAAGCAACAGATAAATCTTTATGGGGTTTGTTTCCATTGCAAAGAAGCCATAGCTTCATAGATTAGAATCTAAAGAGGACTTTGTATTTAAGTTCTTTTTGGCTGAGTGTACCAAAATTACGACTGTCTATACTATCTGGGCTTGTGCCTTCTACAAAATAAGCATCTTCTTCTAATTTTTTTACTCTTTTTATCATGAGTCCGTAACTTTCTTTTTCAAAAACAACAGTGTCATTTATGTTGATATTGGTTTTGGAAAAGATTTTCCGACAAAGAACTCTTTGACCATTTTTATAAAATGGAAAAAGAGAATCGCCAGAAATTTTAAAAATTTGAAGCATTAAAGAACTGGGTATACCACATCTTCGTTTGGTGCATAAGGAGATTTAGCTACTTTAGTTTTAACACCTTTTATTTTCCAAAAGATTTCTGCAAATTTATTTACTTCTGCAAGTAATTCCATTGCTTTATCACGTGATACTTGTTGTTTCGCAGCTCCACCAAGCATCATGATGTTGTGTACTATAGTATGCACATCTTTATGCTCTATGAGATGTGGTGCTTTTATGAAGTCGCCCCAAATGATACGAATTTCTTCTTTACATTTGATAGCTTCTTCTTCTTTTACTGCAATATATCTAGCCATGTTATTTTGGTAAAGTGCTTCACCTAGAGGCTCTTTAGTTTTTACACCAACTTCCATGAGGTCAACCATTCTGATGACTGATAGTGCTGCAATTTGAGCTACTATTGGGTCATATATTCCACAAGGTACATCACAATGTGCTTCTACTTCTTTTACTTTAAACATTTTATATCCTTTTTTTTAATTATGTTGGTACGTAATACTACCAACTTAAACTAACACTATAGTTTAAGTTGGTAGTAAAGGTTAGTGTCTTACATGACAGAAGATACTCCTGAAAGACTATATGTTCCTATGGCTATGGAGACTAGACCTACTGAAAATATACCATAACGCAAGGCGTTAGCTGAGCGTATTATGGAAGTATTGATTAGGTAGATAAAATAACCAAAAAGTAAAAATACAATGCTAACTCCTGCAATGAATGCGAGTATCATTTCTATACCTATGGACTGGTGTGAGATGACACTAAGGGTTACTAACATACCACGTATACCACCTATACCCATGAGTAGCCCCAAAGTGATGAGCATGCTTTTGTCATGCAAGTGGGCATCTTGATAGTAGATATGCGTGTGAGTGTTTTTATGGTGTGCATGGTTATCGATGCGTATCTTGTTTGCAAGTGCTAAATAGACTAGATAAAGTCCCATAAGTACTATCACACTAGCTGAGATTATATCTCCATATTGCAAGATACTGTCATCTAGTATCTGTTCTGCAAAAAGTGCTAGCAAATAAAGCATGAGTCCATGCCCCGTTGCAAAAAGTATGCTTAGCATAAAAGTTTCTTTTTTCTTTTTGCCTATAGAAAAGAGAGCAATGGCAGAAAGGTGGTCGGGACCTAGTGCATGAATAATACCATAATAGAGTATGATAAGAAGAGAAAATTCCATTACTTTGCTTTATATTTATTTTTGATTCTTAGATTTTGAGTATATGCGTTTAAGCATAAAATTAACTTAATATAAAGATTATTTTTAGAAATAAGAGAAAATTTCTCCTATTTAAAGAGAGAAGTGCCTACACGTACAAGATTGGAGCCACATTGTATGGCTAGTGTATAGTCAGAACTCATGCCCATTGAGCAGACTGTAGCTCCATCTTTTTGTAGCTTTTCATAGATAGAATGAGTATGCTCAAAGCTTTTTTGTATAAGTTTTATGTCCTTGGAATATGCACCTATGGTCATGACGCCTTTGAGTTTGATATTTGGACAGGATTCTTGTATAGTATGGTACATATCTAGTGCTTCATCGCTAGAAAAACCAGACTTTGTTGCTTCATTTGCAGCATTTATTTGCAACAAGCAATGCATTTTTCTTTCTTTTGCGACTAGTTTTTTATTGAGTTCTTCCGCCAATGCAAGACTATCAAGTGACTGTAGAAGGGTAGGGCTTAGATCTATAAGGTTATTTACTTTGTTTTTTTGTAGTGTGCCTATCATGTGCCACTCTATAGGTAGGGACTCAAGTGTGGTCATACGCTGTGAGAGTTGTTGTACTTGGTTTTCTCCAAAGGCACGTTGTCCTAATTCATAGAGTGTAGATATGTTTTCTAATTCTGTATATTTACCCACACCTACAAGCTTAACGATATGATGTTCAGAGACTGTGATACGTGTTTGCTCTATGTTCCATATAATATCATCTAAATTAGCTCTTAAGTGTTCTTTGTCTAGTATGCTCATTAATTTCCCCATAATCTATTGATATCATTATATAACCCTAGGCCCATAAGCCCAAATAGCATTAGCCATCCTATGATTGTCATGTACATAATAACTGAATCATTTGCAGTTTTCCCCGTTAACATTTCATAAAGGTTAAACATTATATGTCCACCATCAAGAGCAGGAATGGGAAGTAGATTTAATATCCCTAGGTTAACAGATATGAGTGCAGTGAAGAACAAGAGTGCAAGTAGTCCAGCCGAAGATGCTTGTGCAGTCACGTCTACTATGGTGATGACTCCGCCTAGTTTATCTGGGCTTACCGCACCAGTGATAAGCTTCTGTACCGACCGTACAATGAGAAGAGATGCTTTTTTTGTCTCCTCCCATGCATAATCAATCCCATCTATAAATCCAAAATGCACTGTAGTTTGTTTACCCAGAGGCGAAATACCTATGATACGTCTTGTAATTTTTTCTCCAAAAACATTTTTATCTTCTATAAGTTTTGGGGCGAGTTGCAGGGTAAGTATAGTCTCATTTCTATCTATAATAAGGCTAATTTCATTTCCTGATTTTTCTATATTTTTACCTATATCTTCCCAATAGTCAATGTTCACAGCATTAATCTGTAGTAGTTTATCACCTTTGAGTAGTCCAGCATGCATAGCAGGAGTATCATCACCTACTGTACCTACATAGGCCAAGAGTTTTGGGACACCAAGGTTAGCAATGGCAAAATAAAGGATAAAGGCTAGTAAAAAGTTAGCAAAAGGACCGGAAAGTAAGATAACAATACGTTGCCAAGGTTTTTTTGTTGTGTATGAGTCATCATCGTATTGTGGAGAGTTGGATATATGACAATCCACTCCTTGAGACCTATTTGTTGGGTCAGAGTCATCTTGCCCTTTCATCTTCACATAACCACCTAGGGGAATAGCAGAGATGCTCCACTGTGTCTTGCCTATGGTACGCGAATAGAGCTTTTTACCAAAACCTATACTAAATACATCTACTTGTACCCCAAAGAAACGTGCAGCCATAAAGTGACCCAACTCATGGAAGAAGATAAGAAACGATAAAACCAAAAGTGCAACTATGATACCCATACAATTCCCTAAGTAATTTTTGCTAGATTATATCCAAGTGTAGTAAATAGTTGACGTAATTTAAAAATATAATGGAAAATTTAGGTAATATGTTAAATACAAATATATTGAATATAGTAATGAAGGAATATTCTATGAGCGAAGAGCAAAACGTAACGAAAGAAGAGATAGCGATTGAGCCTGAAGTAAATAGCGATGATAAATCGGAAAATAAAGCACTTACAACTACGCCTCAAAAGACAAAAAAACATTTAGAAGCCAAAAAGTTGGTCCAAGAGGCTAAAAGTATTGCAAAGACATCACAAAGTGAAGTACATGACTGTGAACTTGTACTTGATGGCAATATGCGTGAGTACAAAGAGAGCAAAGAAGCTTTAAGCAAAGGCGTAATAAAAGATGCAAAAGCATTGCTCTTTGAGTTGGGCTACACAAAAACTTCTAATGAAAAAATGGAAGAAGATGCAGTAGTTTTTAAAGCAAACAAGGATGTAAAGCCAATTATTTTAAAAGATGTGCATTCTGGTAAATTCACTGGGCTGATACTGTCTCTTTTTGGAGGTTTTATTACTTTTGTTGGGTTGATATATTTGGCTACAGAAAAGTTAAGCATGACACTCTATGTCGATAAAGTGCCATCAGGTGAAACAACACATAGTATTTTTGCATGGTTTGGCACATTGTTTGGTCGTGAAGATGATGCTATCAATGGAGGCATATTTGTGGGTATTATTGTGCTGCTAGTTGTAACTTTGATTTATGTGTTGCGCGTGAGTTTAAAAGGAGGCTCCAATCTTCGTTTTGCGACAAAACAAATGAAAGAAACGCAAAAGTACATTACATACAATAGCAATTGTAAAATAGAAATGGATAGAATGGATGGACATATTATAGACGCGATTAAGGTATTGGCAGATTATGGGGCGGTACTAAATGAGCAAAATGCTAAACTAGCACGCATACGTCATTTTGAGGGTAAGCAATCAAGCCTTGTAGGCTATCATGACAAATCGGTACATGAGATGAGCAACACACAAAACATTATAGAAAATATATCACAATTCATGGCTACGGCTATGTCGGATGATGAAAAACTCTCAGGTAAAAGTACACTCTTTTTGCATACTGCAAAAGAGAGCATGCAAAAGATTGTTTCTGACTTTGCCTAGTAGATAATACAGACTAGGACATACTCTTAACAATCTCTATGAGCTTTGCTTCATTGGCACGTAGAGCGATGAGAGTAGAGCCTACTTGTATCTCCATGGTTTGCTTGGCTAGTGAACAGCCTTTAACTGTAAGCTCTTCACCTCGCATGACACCAAAAGAAATAAACCTACCTCTAAGTGCTTTGTCTGCGTGTATTCTAACGATAGTTGCCTTATTGCCTTTTTCTAAATCTATTAAGTGCATTTATTATTCCTTAGGTAATCATTAGCGTTACTCTGTACGCTATAAAGCTTAGTATCCAAGCAGTAGCTGTAGTAGATAGAAATAAATACATCAGATATTTCCACCCTCCAGCTTCCCTAGCAAAGACCATCGATGCTGCTAAACATGGTAGGTAAATCATCACGAAAACTATGAAGGCAATAGCAGAGGCAAAAGGTATATTGGCTTTTATCTGGGCAATGAGTCCTTCGTTTCCTTCATCTGCATCATCACCAAGTGCATACAATACACCTAGAGTTGAGACTACGACTTCTTTGGCTGCTAGCCCAGTTTCAAGTGCTACTGCCATACGCCAGTCCATGCCAAGTGGAGCAAAGAATGGTTCTGAAGCATGCCCTACTATGCCTAGGTAACTATGCTCCAATTCATAAAGCTTCACTTGATTTGCATCTAAGGTTTCTGGGGCGTCTACCTTAGGGTAGTTAGAGGCAAACCAGATGAGCATGGATGCGGCCAAAATAAAAGTACCTGCTTTTTTCATGTATGATTTGGCTTGTCCATATACTGTGTGCCATATGAGTTGAAGAGAAGGCATACGATATTTTGGCATCTCCATAACGAAAGGCTCATCTTCGCCCTTAAAGACAAATACCTTGAGTACCTTTGCTGCTAATAGTCCCAATATAGCTCCTGAAATATAGATAATAAATAAGATATTACCTGCATTTTCTTCTGAAAAGAAAGCCCCAGCAAAAAGTACATAGATAGGTAATCTAGCACCACAAGACATGAAACCTATGATAAACAGCGTAATGAGCCTATCTTTTTCATTTTTAAGTGTACGTGCAGCCATATATGCAGGTACGGAGCAACCAAAGCCAGTAACAAGTGGGATAAAGCTTTTTCCATGCAGTCCAAACTTGTGAAAAAATCCGTCCAATAAAAATGCTACACGAGACATATATCCAGTGGTCTCAAGCAAAGCTATGCCTAAGAACAAGATCATTATGTTGGGCAAAAACATGAGTACTGCCCCTACACCAGCTATCATTCCATCTGCTACTAGTGAACCTAGCTCAGTATCGCCTAATACTATTTTGGACTGTTCGCCAAGCCATGAAAAGGCACTGTCTATGTAGTCCATAGGCACTGACCCAAGTTCAAATGTAAGTTGAAACAGACCCCACATAAAGAATAGAAATATAGGAATACCAAGAAATTTGTTTATGAGTAGATCATCTATCTTTTGTGTAAGATTTTTAGCTTTTGTAGGCTTTGCACTCATGACTTCCATTCTTGCACCCTTTGCAAAAGCAAAATGTTCATCTGCAAATATCTCTTCCAAATCCTTAGTGTTGTTGTGCAGATAAAGGTGACTTAATGCTTCTCTTATGATAGGCAGCAGCTCTACCCATATTGGCCCATCATGCATTTCTTTATATATTTCTTCATTTTCTTGTAAAAGTTTTACAGCAAGGTGTCGATAAGGTAGCACAGATTTGTATTTTTTTTCTTTTAAAAATGTAGTTATGTTAGATATCTCTTCTTCTGTAGGATCAGAATAAACTACTTTTGATGATGTGCCTTCTTTATTGAAAACGTCTATGATAGCATGCTGCAATTCATCTACGCCTTCTTTTGTGATAGACGAAGTTTTGATGCAGGGTACGCCAAGTATACGCGACAGTTGCTCTTCATCTATCTGTATGTCTTCTTTTTTTGCTTCATCAGACATATTTAGAGCCACTACTAGTTTTTTGCCAGTTTCTATAAGCTGTATGGTAAAAAGTAGATTTCTTTGTAGATTTGTAGAATCTACTACATTTACGATGACATCATATTCATCAGATTGTAAAAAACTTTTAGTGACTTTTTCTTCTATGGTGTATTCTGTAAGAGAGTAGGCACCAGGAAGGTCTATTATATGTGCTTTGTACTCTTTGCTTGTGACATCATCATAGATGTTAAACTCTACCTCGGTCTTGTCTACAGTAACACCTGAAAAATTACCTACTTTTAGTTTGGCGTTAGAGATAGCATTGATAAGAGATGACTTCCCAACATTAGGCTGACCAGCCAAAGCAATTACAATTTTTTCCAAAACTTTCCCTTAGATTACATATACAGAAGTATAGTAAAAAAAATAGTGAATAAAGATTAAAATGAAAGTAATTATCAATAGTTCCGTATCATCTTCAAGACCCTTTTTGCTTAGAGGGGCGAAGGTAAATTAAGCAATCAATCATGAGAGTATTTTAGTTTAGTGTAGCATTTTTGAAAAAGTCTCTAACATATTCATATCCAGAGTAAAGAGTAAGAGCGACTGCTATCCATAAAATAATTTCTGCTCCAGGCCATTGCATAAGTAAAAAACCGATGGCTATCATTTGCACTACTGTTTTCATTTTGCCCGTCCATGAGGAAGCAATATCTATGTTTTGGTCTATAGCAGAAACCCTAAGACCAGTGATAAAAAGTTCACGAGTTATGATGAGAAAAACGGCCCATTCAGAAGCTCTATCTAGCATCATTAATCCTAGAAACCCAGCAAGTGTTAACATCTTGTCTGCGAGTGGATCAAGTATTTTTCCTACAGTGGTAATCTGGTCAAAGGTACGTGCTATGTAGCCATCAAAGAAGTCTGTAGCTGATGCCACTACAAATAAAAATGCAGCGATATAATCAAGCCAAGTGTAGTGAATGTCTATGAGTAGTGTACTGTCTCTATTGACCAGTAAAAAAAACATCACTGGAGCAAGTAATAGACGTATAAATGCTAGGGAATTAGGGACATTTAACATTCAATACCTTTGCTTATAGTTTCTTAGAAAAGACAGCCATGATTTTTTTATGTTTACCTACTTTTATTTTCTTGGCTATATATACTTTTTTATTTTTAGCCGTAGATGAAGGATAGTCGGCTTCGATTATAATATAGTAAGAACCTTCTGCTACACCATAAAACTCAAAGTTTTTACTTAGATTAAGATAGGTGCTATTTAGGTAGTTTGCTGTGGTATCATTGCTAGAGGAATCATTTTCATTTTTAAGATAATAGTTTTTAAACCAATGGTTCATTTTTGCAGAAATTGGTAAAAGATAGACTTTGGATTGACCCAAAGTTGTTTCTTGTCCTGTGGAATCAAGATAAATGACATGCCCATGTATTTCCGATGTACCAAATTTGTGATATATTTTGTCTATCGGCATAAAGTTAAGTTTTTGAGTAGAAGCCTTAGTTGCTTTTTCTCTTTTAGTAATGTCTTGTTTTATCTGTTCTGCTCTTTGTGCTTGAAGGCTTTTGACCTTTTCTAGTCTCTTTTCTTCTAAAGCTTTTTCTTCTTTCATCTGTGCTTTACGAAGGGCTTCTGTATTTTTTTCTTCTAGTGCTTTTTGGGAAGCCAAGGCATTCTCTTTTTCAATCTTTTGTTTTTGTAGTGCTATTTTTTCTTTAATTATCTGTGCTTCTAATGCTTTTTGTTCTGAGGCTTTACCTTGAGCCTTAAATGCCTCTAGTTGCCTTATTTTTTCTGCATGCAACATCTCTTCTCTTTTGTTTTTAAGTATTTTTGCTTGATACTTCTTTTCTTCTAATGCCTGCTTTTTTAATATATTTTTCTCCAAAACCTTTGAGCGAAGTGCATCATTTCTAAGTACTTGTGCTTTTTTTTCAGCTTTCTCTCTCTCTTTTGCTTCTGTTATGGTATCTTGGGCTCTTCTTTGCCTAGAAAGTGATGCGTTCATTTTGTGTTCTTTTTTTACAGCATCTCGCATCTTTTGAAGTTTTGATTTTGTTTGGGACTTTGTATCTGAGATGTTTGTACTTGATTCAGCAGTAACAGTATGGGTTGAAATTTGGCTTGTAAGTCTATAGCCACGCTCTACACATCCTGAGAAAACAAGAGATACTAGGGGAAGCACAGTTAAGAGTAATAAGGTTTGTTTTGTCATTGTTGTTCCTGTGTAATTTAGATTTTATAATGCGAGCGATAATAATACAAGAGTTATAAGAGTAAAACAAGAACAATAGTCAGTATGAGACCAGCAGAAATATTTTCCTGCACGCTGTCTTCTCTTGAGCTTTTTAAAACCAATGTAGGAAAGGATTCAGTTTTATCTTTAGCTATGTGTTTCATAACGGTCCTCTTTATGAGTTTTACTGGAACATTTGATCCACGTTCTGCACATCCTACAAAAAATAATATTAATGAAAGAAGTATAATGCTTTTTTTAATCATGAGGTATTCCTATTTTTATATTCTATATTTGCATGCATTTTATCGTACTATATATTAAAAATAAGATTTTACATATAACATCAATCCTTTAAGCATATAATGAGTAAGAAAAGAATACAATATTGAGAATTTATAATTAACATTTTTGGGAGCAACTTAAAGTATGAATAAAATATTAAGCACAATAGCATTTTTGGCTATAACAAATAATCTTGTAATGGCAGGCGGGGATATAGCTATGGCTATGGAACCAGTAATCACAATTCCTGAAAAGGAAATTGTGCTAGTAGAAGACAACGTGCGGTATGATGGCTTTTATGGTGGTGGAGCTTTAAGTTACTTGCGTATGAATGCAGACACTGAGTCAAGAGGGCATGCTTTAACACTACTTGGCGGATATTATTTCAATAAATACCTAGGGGTTGAAGGACGCTATACAAGAACACTTAGCGACATAGATGAAGACACTGGCTTTGCTGTCAATTCAAGTTCTAGAGTTTTAAGTAATATGGGTCTTTATATTAAACCTATGTATAACATTACTACAGGGTTTTCGGTTTACGGTTTAGCAGGATATGGTAAAGCACAAAATGAAGAAGATTCTGAGACTGGTGTACAATGGGGACTTGGTTCAAAATATGAGCTTGCTAATGGTGTAGGTTTTTTCGTAGACTACATGAGGTTTCATGATGACGATGACTTTGATACACGCATTGCACAAGATGCATTTTTCTCTTCTACCAATATGGGTGCAACGTACACTTTCTAAATCTAAGCTTATTTGCTTTTTCTAATCTTCTTTCTTGAGTGAGATACTACTCACTCAATACTCTTCAATAACTTAATTTTATATTTTAATAAATATTTACGACGATATTTTTTACAGATACGGAACTATCTAAAAGTAGTTCCACCATCGACAACAAGTGTTTGTCCTGTAATCCAGGATGCTTCAGGAGTACAGAGAAAGTATACTGAACCTGCTAAGTCTTCAGGACTTCCCATACGGTTTACTGCTGAACGCTTGATAGTCTCAGCTTTTACTTCTTCATAGTTTGTAAAGGCCTTGAGTGCATCTGTGTCTATGGGGCCACCCGATACTGCATTTACGCGTATGCCCATGTCTCCTAGTTCTACAGCAGCATAGCGACTCATCGCTTCTACGGCAGCTTTATTTGTAGCATGACCAGCATAGTTACCTATATAGATTAGGTTACCAGTAGAGCTTAGTGTTACTATGGCACCGCCACCTACTTTTTCCATACGGACTGCTGCTTCTTGTGAGCCACGAACGAAAGCACCTACGGTTGCAGTAAAGATGTTTTGCAAACCTTTTTTGGGGCGAAGCTTCATAAACTTACCATATCCTCCTATGATAGGACGCCCATAAATCATAGCATTGGAAACAAAAAAGTCAACCCTATCAAAGTCTTCATCTATAGCAAGAAAAAGTGTTTTAAATTCATCTAGTTCCAAAATGTTAAGTGGGTAAGCTTTTGCTTTAATTCCATATTTTTTACTTAGGTCTAAAGCGATTTTATCTGCTATTTCTTTGTTTGAGTTGTATGTAAAAGCAATATTTACACCATTTTCTGCAAATTTTTCTGCCGTTGCTTTGCCTATACCTTTGGTTGCTCCTGTGATAACAAGCGTTTTGCCTTTCATATCTGACATTAATTAACTCCTACAATTTTATATTTTTTCATTACGGCTTCTATCTTCTTCATATTTTCGCTACTTGGAGCCACTAGAGGCAATCTGTATTCAAGTGTATCCGTAAGACCAGCTATGTACATAGCAGCCTTTATAGGAATAGGATTTGATTCACAAAAGAGTATTTTATTTATCTCAAATAGGTCATCATTGATGGCTTTTGATGTTTCAAAATCACCCTTTAGTGCTGCGTGTGCAAGCTTGGCTTTTGTGTCTGGAAGTAAGTTTGCAGTTACTGAAGTAATTCCTTTGCCTCCACTAGCTAACAATGGGAAGTCTATCGCGTCATCTCCAGAAAATACATACAAGTCAGGGATCTTAGCAAGAAGTTCTACTGTTCTCTCAATAGAGCCCGTGGCTTCTTTGATGCCCATAATGTTTTCGACATCATCAAAAAGTCTCTTCACTGTATCTGGCAAGACATCTACGCCAGTTCGTCCAGGTACATTATAGAGCATAAAAGGTACTTTAACAGCAGTTGCTATGGCTTTATAGTGCTGATACAATCCTTCTTGGCTTGGCTTATTGTAGTAGGGGCTTACTGAAAATATAGCGTCCACTCCACAGTTTTCTGCATGTTTTGCTATGTCTATGGCTTCATGAGTAGCATTAGATCCAGCTCCAGCAAGTACTTTTGTATTTGTGCCTTTACATATCTCTACCGCTATCTCTATACATCTTTTATGCTCATCATGGCTAAGTGTTGCAGACTCTCCTGTAGTTCCTACAGGGCATACGGCATCTATATCATTGTCTATTTGTCTTTGGATAAGTTTTGCAAAAGTTGCTTCATCTAAAGTGCCATTTTTAAATGGCGTAATCAGTGCAGTTGTAGCACCAGTAATGTAGTTATTCATATGTTGTCCTAGTTTTTTTTCAGTATCACTGTGGTTGAAAGGTTATGATCAAAATACTTTTTTGCAGTGTCAGAAATATCTTTGAGTGTAATTTTATCTAATTTCTCTTCATATTCCAGTAAAGGCTGTATATTTCCTTTGACATAGTAGTCTCCATAAAGACCTGCGACTGAAGATGAACTTTCCAATGAATAGACAAATTCTGCTTTTGTGTTGATTTTTACCTTGGCTAATTCTGCTTGTGTGACTTCACCTTTTTTAAGTCTGTCTAGTTGCACAAGTATCTCTTTTTCCAATACATCTAAGGAAGCATCAGGGGCAGCCATCGCCATAATGAGAAACACGCCTGGGTCGGTTAGTTCCATATTGTATCCATAGACTTGGTTGGCTAGTTGCTTTTCATTGACAATGGTTTTTTCAAACCATGAACTTTTTCCTGAGCTAAGTATGTGAGAAATAGCAGAGAGTGCTACTTGGTCTTCATGTTCATAGTTTGGTATAGCATATGCTATAGCTAAAGTATCTACTGTATTGCTCTCTTTATGAAGTATAGAACGTTTTGCGCCATCTATTTTTGGTTCTACTGCTATGACATCTGGAATTTTGTGTTTATTTTTTATGCTACCGAAATGTTTTTTGGCTTCTCTAAACACATCTTCTACATCGATATCTCCTGCTACTACCAAAATGGCGTTACTAGGTTGGTAGTAACGATGGTAAAAGTCACGTATGTCGTCTATCTTCCATGAAAGTATATCTTCCATAAACCCTATAGGTAACCAGTGGTAAGGATGATAAACATAATGCGTGTTAAAGAGCCTAAAGTAAAGATATCCCATAGGGTTATTATCTGTTCTTAGTCTTCTTTCTTCTGCCACAACATCACGCTCTTTTTGAAATTCTTCGTCTGTTAGCTTAAGGTTCTGCATGAGCTCTGCAAATAAATCAAATGTCATAGCCATATTTTTTGAAGCAGTTTTGATGTAGTAGTGTGTCTTGTCGAAACCAGTTGATGCATTGTTTACACCACCACGGCTTTTGACTATAGTATCAAACTCACCTTCTTTTAATTTATCCGTAGACTTAAATGCGAGGTGTTCGAGCATGTGTGCCATACCACTTTTCCCCATCACCTCGTTTCTACTTCCTACCTTGTAGTAAATGTCTGTAGTAATGACACCAGAGTCATTGTCCATAGGTATGACAACAATTTGCATTCCGTTATCGAGTGTTTTTGTAAAATGTTTTGGTAATGAATTTGCCATTGATAATCCTGTAAGTAGTATCAGTCCTAAGATTGATTTTTGTATTGTTTGTTTAATGTGCATATATTCTCCGTAGGGTCGATTTATCGACCATTCTTATTTCCAATCTGCCCCAATAGCTTCTGAAATGTGAGTGTATCCATCTTTCTTTAACAATTGGATAAGACCCTCGTTGATTTCTTTGATGAGTGCCGGACCTTTGTAAACAAGCATAGAATACACTTGCACCAAAGAAGCTCCAGCTTTTATGCGTCTATATGCTTCTTCTGAAGAGTCTATACCTCCTACTGAGATAAGTAGCGTCTTTGTGTAAAGTTCTTTGCCTATAGCCCTAAATAGTTCGTAAGACTTCTGAGTAAGCAATGCTCCAGATATGCCACCAAAGTCTTGTTTTTCCAGACTATCTGTAAGTGTGTAGTCTATAGTTGTATTTGTTGCGATGATGCCTGCAGCTCCTGCTTCAACAGCTACTTTACATAAGTCTATAGCATCTTGTGTCTGCATATCTGGAGAGATTTTAAGAAGTACAGGCTGGGAAGTAATCTTTTTTGCCATCGCAAATATAGCTTTGATAAAGGACTCATTTTGTAAGTCTCTAAGTCCTGGAGTGTTTGGTGAAGAGATATTGATGACGATGTAATCACCATGGTTTTTAAATGTTTTAAAAAGTTTTTCGTAATCATCTAAAGCTTCGTTATCGGGCGTAAGTTTATTTTTACCGATGTTAATGCCTAAGGGGTAGTCAAAAAAGTAGAGTTTTTTAAGACTTTGAAGCATAGCATATGCACCTTTGTTGTTGAATCCCATGGCATTTTGTATACTTTGGTCTTCTACTAGTCTAAAAAGTCTCGGTTTGGCATTTCCCTTTTGGGCTTGTGGCGTGACTGTACCTATCTCAGTAAATCCAAAACCCATTGTGGGCATGGCAGTGATGTATTGACCATTTTTGTCAAACCCAGCCCCAAGACCTACGGGATTTTGGAAGCTACGTCCAAATATCTCTTGTGCAAGCATAGGATGCCCGATAAAGTTTTTATTTTTTGCAAAACGTAAAAGTGTAGGGAAGTGTGCTATGGTTCTTAGCCCTAGAGTTACTAGTGTATGTGCAGTCTCTGGTTCGAGTTTAAAAAGTATTTTTCTGAGGGTTTGGTAAGTAAAGATATTTTGAATAAAAAAGGACACTACACACTCCATAATAAGTTGCTCTTATTATAGCTTATTTCTAATAAAAGTAATGCAGAGAGAATGTTCCGCCTTGGATATTGTCTATAGCATCATTATCGTTAACTTTATAATATTTATATGATATATCCGCATCTATATTGTCCGTGACATAGACAAGAAGCCCTAGGCTTGCACCAAAGAACATACCCTTGTTATCTGCAATTGAGCTGTCATCATATCGCATCATACCAACTGAGGCACCAGCATAAGGTCTAAACTCAGGCATGCCCATGATGTTGTCCATGAGTATCTTGTCGATTCCCATCGATAAAACTTGCAAACCATTTTTTTTGTACTCAACAGAGAATAATGTACGCCAATCTTGGGTCTGCTTACCGTATCGTATACCAATCGTTGTGTTTTGTTTATCAGAAACATTCTTTATGTCAACAGACTGTGTTGAGATAGAGATGCCTAAAAAAGGAAATTCTTCTGCTTCTTCAGAAAAAAGGGAAGTCCATAAAGATAAAATAATAAGTGCAATTCTAAGCATAATTTCTCCGTAAAATATTGAACAGTATCATATCTGTATTTTTGTTAAACGCATCTTACTTATGAGTAGCTCTAACTTTTTTCCCAAAGTGTCCCTTGTGGACTATCCATGATGGATATGCCAAGAGTTAAGATTTCATCACGTAGAGTATCTGAGCGTTCAAAGTTTTTTTCTTTTTTTGCCTGAGTGCGTGCATCTATAAGCGCTTCAACCTTACTTTTGAGTATCTGGTCTACACCTATCTGAAAATAAGAAAATGGCTCTTTACCCCCAAAACCTAAAAGTGTATCTATAAACTCTATGTTGGCTAAAGTCTCTTTTTTTAAGGCTTTATGCGATGTGCCATTTAATGGTTTATTTGCACTGTCTTTTGGAGACTTGTCCTTAGGATTAGAATCTAGTGCATCATTTGTTGTGGCTATCATCTCATCGATGAGTGCCAATGCTATAGATATATTGAGGTCATCTCCCATAGTATCTAGTAGGTCTTGTTTAAAGTTTTTGTTTACAGCAGAACTTTTACCTGGACTTACACGTTTTTTAAGCCTATAAAGCTTGTCTAGTCTTTTTTTGTTGAGTTGCAATTCCTCTTCTGAGAAGTTAAAATCATTTCTATAATGTACAGAGTTTAGATAATAACGTAAAACTTCACCATCATAAAGCTTGAGGGCATCTTTTAAAAAAAAGCTATTGCCAAGTGACTTGGACATCTTTTCGCCGTCTATTTGCACAAACCCATTATGCATCCAGTACTTAGAAAGTTCATGCCCTGTGGCACAACGGCTTTGTGCTGCTTCATTTTCATGATGAGGGAAGAGTAAATCTGCTCCACCACCATGGATATCTATACTGTACTCCTCGTTACCTGTAAAATGTTTTTCTATCATCGCAGAACACTCTATGTGCCAGCCTGGACGACCTTTACTAAAGGCTGTGTCAAAACAAATATCTTCTTCACTTTTACATGCTTTCCAAAGGGCGAAATCTTTAGGGTTTCTTTTCTTCGATGTGTGTTCCACGCGGCTTTGTGCATCTTCATCATCAGCTACTCTATGTGAGATACTGCCGTAGTTTGTATCTTTAGTAGTATCAAAATAAACATCACCTGTAGAGATGACATAGGCGATGTCTTTGTCTATAAGCTTTTGTATCATCGCTTCTATGGCTTGGAGTGAGTCGGTGGCTTTTGGTTCTATGTCTGCTCTTTGTATGCCAAGAGCAGACATCTCTTCTAGGTACCTGTCTATGTAAAAAGAAGTAATTTGAGCCATACTTTTTCCAGTCTCTTCTACTTTTTTGATAATCTTGTCATCTATGTCTGTAAAGTTTTTAGCCATAGTAACAGCATAGCCATGAGCTTGTAGTGTACGGACAAGTAGGTCAAAGGCTAAAGAGGAACGTGCATGTCCTAAGTGTGCATCATCATAAACAGTAGGTCCACAGACATAAATGCTTGCTTTGTTGGGATGTATGGGTTCAAAAGGAACTTTCTTTTTTTTAACGCTGTCATAAATGTGCATGGTCTTTTGCCTTGGGTTATAGTGTTGTGATTATAGCAAATTTATCTAATGACTGTGAGTAAGTAGTCATTGAGTACATACATAAGCAAAGTAAACAGAGCCATAAAGACCATAAAGTAAAGTGTCTTCTGTGATTTTACTATGTTTAAAAACCTATCTATACCTACTTCTTTTACTGTGAAGAAAAAGAGTACAAAACCACCAATGCTCCCTGCTAAAGCAAGTCCAGAGGCACCCATATACTGCATGAGTATGAGCGAAGAAGCCACAGAAGTGATGAGCGAATACACTGCTATTTTAGCAGCCTTCATGTGTCTGTGTGAAGCATATAGAAACAGTGAAAAGAGTTTAGCTAGTCCAAAAGGCAATAAGCCTAGCATGTACATCTGTAGCACAGATACCGTCTCAAGTGTTTCAGCCATAGTAAACTTACCGCGTTCAAAAAGTAACCAGACTATGGGTTCAGCCAAGAGTATGCCTCCTATCATGGAAAATCCAAGTAAGAACGCCAAGAGCCAAAATGCTTTGTTAAGGTTTTCATAAGCATCTTTTTCGTGACCATTTTTAAGTGCCTTTGAAACAGAAGGAAAGAGTACAGTGGCTGTGGCTATAGCTATGATGGCAAGAGGGAGCTGAAACACACGGTTGGCATAAAAAAGGTAAGACACAGAGCCTGTCATGAGAAAAGTAGCAAGTATCGTGTCTACGAAAGCAGATATTTGAGGGGTGGAATTACCAAGTATACTTGGTAAAAAGAGAGACTTAAAGTGCTTCTTTTCCTCTTTTACATCTTTGGTTTTTCGGTATTTCCATCCGCCTAGAAGTATTTTATGTAAGTTAAACTTCTTTATGGCTACTAGATGTACCAGCACTTGAAGTACTCCACCGATGAGCACAGCAAAGCTTAGTGCATAGGCTACTGTCTTTGGGTCTTCTTTCATGTAGAGCCAAAGTGCAGCTATCATAGAGATGTTTAGTAGTACGGTAGACAAAGCTGTGGTTGCAAAGTGGTTTTTGTATTGTAGTAAGGTAGCTAAAAATGTGACTATAAATATGAGGTCTAAGTACCAAAAGTTTATGGCTGTAAGTGGAGCAGTATCGCCAATAATCTCAGCGTCCCAACCCCATGCTAGTAGCTTGGTAATGGGTTCAGGAAAAAAGGTAATGAGCAAGGAAAATGCTGTGAGAAAAAGTATAAATCGTAGAAATATAGCTGTAGCAAAGACCCCTTTATGTTTGCTGCTTATAAAAGAAGGCATAAAAGCTTGGGTAAATGCACCTTCGGCAAAGATACGCCGAAAAAGGTTGGGGAGTTTAAAAGCCACAAAAAACATATCTGACCATACCGAAGCACCTAGGGCAGAAGCCATAAGAACATCACGCCCAAGACCTGTGATGCGTGAGATGAGTATACCAAAGCTGTTAGTGAAGATGGATTTAAGTTGCATGATGCTCTTTAGTTTTGAATTAAGAGTATTTTAGCGTAATGTAGTTTTGAGTTAGTATGGGTAAGCTGTACTCCCATCAATACTCAAAGTAGACTTAATAAAAAAATGTCAATATGTCATGTTTTTAAAGATAATTACAAACTCTTGCTATACTTACTAAATTTTAGAATAAAAGGTTTAGGATGATAGTAGGCATAGAAGGAACAGTAGAGAGAAAAGACCCCACGTTTGTGCATATCAATGTAAATGGCATAATTCATGAAGTGCATGTGTCCATAAACACTTCAAATAGCATAGACGATAAAAAGGTAAAACTTTTTGTAACACAAATCATCCGTGAAGATATCAATGCACTTTATGGATTTATAGAGCTAAATGAAAAGAGAATGTTTGACACCGTACTCAAGATAAACGGCGTAGGTCCTAAGGTTGGGCTGGCTATTTGTTCTACTTTTACGCCTTCAACCTTTGCCAAAGTAGTGGCGTCAAAAGACGTGTCTATGCTTAAACGCGTACCAGGCATAGGACCAAAGGCTGCTAGTCGCATACTTGTGGAACTGGCTGACTTCATAGTCGATGGCAATGCAGAGAGTAAAGATGCAGGAGCAT
>CAZNEJ010000006.1:0-24942 GCA_964571975.1 uncultured Sulfurovum sp.
AGTCCGCAACACCTTATGCTAATGATGACAATAGTCTTGAAGATATTAGTCTTGCAGGATTTATTTTTGAGCCATATAATGATGGTCAATTTATCGTGAAATCTACTTGGTATAAGGCATTTAATCTGCCTGGAATGGATCCAGTTATGGATTCAGCTAAATTGGCTACAGGGGTATTGAGTCTTTCTCAATCAGAATTTAGACAATATGGAGATATGCAGGGTGCGGCACTATCTGTATTGGTAGATGGTCTAACAGAGGATGGATATTTTTCTGATGCAAAAGTATTTGCATCTTTTGCTTGGAGTCAATCTCAGCCTAATGCAGGAGCTAGTATGCTTGGTTCAGGCGATAGTGAAACTGGTACATCATATTGGATAGGTACACAGCTTCCAGTAACAGATAAAGGTGTATTTGGATTAGAATATAATCATGGAAGTAAATATTGGAGACCATTTACGTATGCAGAAGATACTATGATAGGTTCTAAAATGGCAACACGAGGTAATGCCATAGAGGCTTATTTTACATATCAGCTAACAGATGCACTCTCGATGCAGGCTAGATATACAAAAATTGATTATGAATATACGGGAAGTAATGGATTTTTTGGGAACTTCTCGGGTGGAGCAAATAAAATATCAGATATTAAAAATGGAGCAGCAAAGTTTTCTCAGCTAGGTGGCACGATTGATGCTAATGGTGCAAATATGGCTCCAGTAGTAGGGGCTCTTATGCAGGGAGGAATGTCAATGCCTAATGCACAAAAAGCTGCAGGAGAGATGGCAGGAGCAGCTTTATTTGCACCTAATGTTGTTGAAGCGGCTCAGGATTTAAGATTTTATCTTAGATATAGATTCTAAGTTACATTTAGCAAAGGATTTTTTTTCTTTGTTAAATAAAATATAACAGAAACAGATAGAGCAAAAGACAGTTTAATCTACATAAAAAATCAAACCAAATTCAATCAAACCAAATTAAAATATAGCTATAATGCAAAATTATCTATAAAATAACAAAAGGAATACAAATGTTTAAAAATATTTTGAGTATCGTAGGTGGTATCACTTTGATAGCTGTAGCATATATGGCCATAAGTTTTGGAGGGATGGCAAGTAAGGTGTCTAGCCTTCATCCCGATGCATTAGGGCATTATATGGACATGTTTAAGAAAGTCCTTGAGACTGGCAGCAGTGCAGATGCCATGATTCGAAAAGTAAAAATAAATGATGATGTATCTACCGAAGAAGCCATAGATCTCATGATAGAAATAGCTACTGATAATAATTTTTTGGTTGTTGGTGATGCAAAAATGTCTATCAAGAGTAGCATAAAGGATCCAGGAGGAAAAAGATATATTAGAATTTTATCTTTTTGTGCTCCTTCTGTTGCGGAGCAATTTATTGCTTACTCTGAAGCTTTTGGGGCATTTATGCCTTGTCGAATTTTGATTGTTGAGGATGATGAAGGCAATAGGTGGCTATATACTATGTCAATGGAACTTATGTTGTATGGTGGAAAACCACTTCCTGACAATATGATGGAAATGGCATTAAAAGTTCGTAGTTTAATGTATGGTATGATGGATGCGGCTGCTGTAGATGGAGAGTATGAATCAGAACTGTAGGATACAAATTTGCATGCGTAAGAAGCAAATGTATTCTTTGCTTCTTTTGGCCTGCTAAATTAAATTTCCTATTTTTATGGGTGTAACTTTTTATACGCGCCTAAAAAAATGTTCATTTTTTTAGAAGATAGCTGTGCAAATTAAGTAAATAGTATTATAATTATAATATTGTTTTATTCCTACTTTATCAGGAATAAAAAATGGATAAATTTAAAAATAAAGGTTTGATATGAAAAGAGTAATTCTTTCTATACTATTGCTAAGTGTTGGTCTTGTTGCCGCTGAAGGCGAAGTACCATACGCGATAGGCTTAAAGCTGAAGCCACAACCAGCTAAAATATTTGCATCTGAATGTGCAAGTTGTCATGGAGCTGACGGGAAACAGACTAGTTTTTCTGGCTTCCCAGATGTAATTACCTATGGTAAAATTGCTGGTCGCGATGCGGCTACATTGGCAAAGACAATTAAAGAGTATAGAGGCGGGGTAGAAAGCAAAGACTACCAGCCTCTCAATAAATATGGATATGGTGCAGCAATGAAATCTCCTACAAGAGATCTTTCTTGGGATGAAATTGACGCAGTTGCTAAATATATCAGTGGTTTAAAGTAAAGGTCTAAAATGGATAAAGTATATATTGAAAAAATGTTATCAAAGATGGATAAAGATTTATCTGTACATGGGATAAGTAGAAGACAAGCTATGAAAATGGCGGGTTTGTCTAGTGCAGGTATCTTTGTGGGTACAACTACTGGAGCAAGTGCAGAAGAAGAGAAAATTGTAAAAAGTGATGCAAAAGCGAAGATAGTTATCGTAGGTGGTGGGTTATCGGGCGTGAGTACAGCTGCTAGATTGACACTGCAATTGACTGACCCAGATATTACAATTATTGAGCCTGAAAAAACTTCTGTATCTTATCAGCCTGGTCAAACACTAGTTGCCGCTGGTATATGGGATGAAGATGAAATCATTTACCAAAGAGATGATTTTATACCAGATGGTGTAAAAGTGATTGAAGATAGAGCAATATTTTTTAATCCTCAAGAAAACAAACTCACTACAGAAAAAGGTCAAGTGGTTAGCTATGACTATCTTATACTTGCAATGGGAGTGCAGCTTGACTTTGAGAGAATTAAAGGTTTAGAGGAAGCAGGGCGTGCTTACTCATCGGGGGACAATGATAAACTTATTGATGCATTGGGAGATAGCATATGCTCCATCTTTACTTCGCAAGGCTCTACTAAGGCTTGGGAAATCATGCAGAAATATATAGCTCAAGCAAAAGCTGGTAGCCCAGATAAGAAAACAAAATTTATTTTCACAGACCCTGATACGCCCATTAAATGTGGTGGTGCACCTAAGAAGATTATATATCTTACAAATGCTAGGCTTAAAGAAGCTGGAGCTAGAGAGAATGCTGAACTTGTCTATTATCCAAATGGTGGAGCAATGTTTGGTGTCCCTGAGTATCACGATGCTATTGTCGGTCAGTTTAAAAGAGAAGGCATAAAGCATCACTATAGACACAATCTTATTGAGGTAGATAAAGAAAAAAAGATTGCTACCTTTGATTCTAAGTGGCAAGAAAAAGGTCCATGGGACCCAGTGATGAAAGATTTTGAGGTTATTCCTAAGCGTGAAAAACTAAGAGTGCCTTATGACTTCTTGCATATTGCTCCTGCGAACATCGCCCCTAGAGAAATTGGAGAATCGGATCTTGGTTCAGCTAAGGGCTGGGTGCCTGTAAATAAAGAGACGCTTCAACATATTAGATACATGAATGTATTTTCTATAGGAGATGTTGCACAAGTACCGATGGGCAAAACAGGTGGTTCGGTTAGAAAGCAGTATAAAATACTAGTAGATAACCTTATAGCTCATATGAATGGTGAAAAACTTAATGCTAAGTACGCAGGATATACGGTGTGTCCATTGATAACAGATATTGGTACGGTTATGCTAGCAGAGTTTGATTGGACTGTTAAACCTACGCCTTCTTTTCCTCTGGATCCAACAGTTGAAAGATGGATATTTTGGCTCATGAAAGTATATGCATTGAAGCCTATGACTATGTATGGTATGCTTTCTGGTAGAGCATAATAGCATAGTGTCTAGGGTGGATAGATGCAAATAGAATTTGAACTCGTCACTTATGATGAGAATTTAGACAAGTTTGAGTTAGATGAAACTATGCATCAAATGGAAATAAGCGATGAAGACGCTCAAACCTATGAACTTTTGAAGTCTTCAGATTTAAACCTGTACAATTGGTTAAAAGAAGCTGACTTTTTCTTAAAGTATGTTCGTAAAGAAATATATACTGATGATAAATATAAAAAAATAGCTATTAGTGATATAAATGGCATAACTTTTAGGAGATTTTACTTTTTCAAAGTTACGAGTAGTGATAGCCACTATAAATACTTCAAGGATCTCTTTGATATTTATGAGCACTCAGAATGGCAAGATAGGGAAGAAGTAGGTGAAGAAATTTTAGAACATCTTATAGTTCAAAGACAAAGTCTTATTATTGACTTGTCAAAATATACTGCAATAGAGAATGATGTTTGAAAAATTTAAACTTGCAATAAAAAAAGAATTTTTTATTTATGTAGGCATGTTTTTATTGCTTACACTGATTGCACATAGTGATATCTTAAGCAACCCTTTTTTTAGATTCCAAATGATGTACGAAAAAGGAAACTATACGCATCCTTTTTTGTATACTTTTTTACTGTATAGCTTACTTTTTGTGCTTAGAAAGATTTTAGATTTTATCTTAGGCTTATTTGGAAAATAAACCATGAGATACTTAGCGGGTGGATGCATGCTCTTTGTTTTCTTCTCTGTGATTGAAATTGTTTCTACTGGTAACATTACACATTTAAATTCATTTTTTATTCAGGACTTAACAGCTATTTTTAAAAACCTTAAGTTATAATTATAATTATAATTTATGTTAGTTGTATTTTTCTGTATATGAAATATGAAATAATGTAAGTATATAAGGACGTCAAGCCCAAATCTAGGAATATAAATTTATGACTTTTCCTCATTCTGAACGAAGTCTATTTCACTATTTTGGTCAAGATTGTGCCTGAAACAAATTATAAAAATTTACCAACAAAGGAAAAGATGTGAATAAAACATTTGAAGAAGAATCAAGTTCTGTTAGCAGAAGAGAATTCTTTAAAAAAACTGCATCAGTAAGTGCTGTTGCCGCTACAGGTATTTTAGCGCCTGCAACACTGCTTGCTGATGATGAAAATATCATGCATCATGTAAAATGGGGAACTACATTGGGTGACGAAGTCAACGAGAACCCTTATGGAGTTCCATCTCTTTTTGAGCATAACATTGTAAGACGTACATCACCACTTATGTCCTCAGGTGGAGATATGCATGCTGCGATATCTCAGACACCATTGGCTGATTTGAGTGGTATCATCACACCTAATGGATTGCACTTTACGCGTACACACAATGGTGTAGCACAAGTAGACCCAAATAAGTTTAGACTTATGATTCATGGTCTAGTGGAAAAACCAATAGTATTGACTCTGGAACAACTTAAGAGATATCCAAGTGAAAGTAGAGTGCTTGTTTTGGAATGTCCATCAAACTCTGCTGCTGAATGGAAAGGGCCTCAATTTGGTACTTTGCAAATGGTTAAGGGCATGATGTCTTGTGCTGAATGGACAGGTGTTCGTCTTAAAACCATACTTGATGAGCTAGGGCTTAAGCCAGAAGCAAAGTGGATGCTAGCAGAAGGGTCTGACGGTTCAGAAATGAGCAGAACAGTTCCTATAGAAAAAGTGCTAGATGATGCGATGATTGTCTGGGGACAAAATGGTGAAGCACTGCGTCCTGAACAAGGGTATCCTGTACGATTGATGCTACCAGGTTGGGAAGCTAACCTTTGTGTAAAATGGCTAAAAAGACTAGAGTTTGGTGACAAGCCTTGGTATGCAAAAGAAGAAACTTCAAAATATACAGTGCTGACAGCAAGTGGACTAGCTATACAGCATTTTTATGCAAATGAGGTAAATTCTATCATCACTTCACCCTGTCCAGAGAGAAACTGGTCTGACCTCAAAAAAGGTGACATAGTCGAGATAGAAGGTCTTGCATGGACTGGTCATGGTACCATAAATGGTGTAGACATCTCTTTTGATGGTGGGAAAAATTGGACTGAAGCACAACTAAAAGGTTTGGTTTTGCCAAAAGCTTGGACTAGATTTTCTTACATGTATACGTATGAAGGTAAGCCTTTATTATTGCAGAGCCGTTCGTATGACGACTCCAACAATGTGCAGCCAACAGTCAATCAAGAGAAATCTGTTGTTGGTGTTGAGGGTGTATATCATAGAAATGCAATGATCACATGGAAAGTGACAGATAAGGGAGAGGTAAGTAATGTTCAAATTAGATCATAAATTAATCACTGTAGCCGGTGTAGTACTTTTTGGTGCTACACTTGCATTGAATTCGGCAACTGCGGCGCCTCTTGTAGATGGTGCTGCACCAAGTATATTTAAATCTAAACCAGGTGCCATTGATGGTGGAGTAGTATACCCACGTGAAAATGGTATGTATACAGCCTATAAATATAATGTGCAAAGCACAAAAGGTATAAATCCTGGTAGGTCAGCTACTGCAAATGAAATCAAAGCTTGGGACCTAGATGCCTTGCCAGATGGTTCAGGTTTGCCAGAAGGAGAAGGTTCTGTAGAACTTGGAGATGAGCTTTACGAAGCACAATGTGCAGTATGTCATGGTGACTTTGGTGGGGGAGGATACGGATATCCTCAACTAGCAGGTGGCAATCAGGATAAAGATGAAAATGGTATAGTCAAAACATTGAAGAATCAAAGACTTGAACCAGGAATGGATGCACCAAAAAGAACAGTTGGGACGTATTGGCCAGTAGCTACTACACTTTTTACTTACATAAGAGACTCTATGCCGTACGCACATCCAAAATCATTAAACAATAATGAAGTGTATGCTATCACTGCATATATATTGGCTCAAAATGAAGTAGTCATAGATGGCGAAGAGATGGATGATGAGTATGTTCTGAACAAAGAAAAACTTACAAAAGTTGTTTTGGCGAATGCAAATGGTTTTTATCCAAATATTGATGGACCTAAAGCACAAGAAGATATAAGAGCATTTTACGCTGATCGTGCTAAAAATATTGGTGCGGGTACAAGATGTATGAAGGATTGTAAAGATCCAGGCATGGATGGCAAAACTGAAGCAACTGTAATGGAAATAAACTTTGAAATGTCAGATGTCAGTCCACCATATGGACGAGAAAGAAATTTACCACCTAAGAAAGATACTGGATTAGAGCATCCAGGCAAAGAAGGCTACAAAAATAACTGTGCAGTCTGCCACAAAACAGATACAATGGGTGCACCTGCTGTTGGAGATAAGTCTGCATGGGAAGCCACTCTTAAAAAAGGTTTAGAAAAAGTCTACGAAAATACGATTAAGGGCACGGGCGGAATGCCTCCTAGAGGCGGATCTTCACTAGAAGACGATAAGCTGAAAGAAATAGTTGACTATATGATAGAAGCTAGCAAGTAGTTATACTACTCACTTTTACTACACGAATAGTCTATATAATAATATCTACAGAGACTTTAAAGTTTCTGTAGATTCAACTTAAAATAAAGGAAAAAAAATGAAAAGAAGAAAATTTTTAAACATGGGACTAGTTGCAGTTGCCGCTATACCAGCAAGTCTAAGTGCAGTTAACTTTAGAGAAAGTCAACCAAATGTATGGAAGTCCGAAAAAGCTGTTGATGCTATAAAGGAAATGTTTGGTGATGCTAAATTAATTCAAACTGATAAAATTAAAATGACTGCACCTAAACTTGCAGAAAATGGTGGATCAATTCCTATTACGCTTAAAAGTGATTTAGATATCGAAACGCTTGCATTTTTTCAAGATGCAAACCCAAGATCTGCAACGATAATATTTTCAGTGCCAGAAGGTCAAAAAGTAAATTATTCATTTAGAATTAAAATGAGACAAACTGCATTTGTTACTGTTGTAGCTAAAACCAGAAGTGGAAAACTTCATACGCTTAATAAAGAAATAGATGTATCTATCGGTGGTTGTGGAGGCTGATTCTGCCCCCTAAACAATGTTTCAATGAAAAAAATAAATAAAAATATAAAAAGGATACAAAATGTCAAATAAGATGAAGATGAAAATCAAAGCAAAAGAAAAAGATGGACTTGTTAAAGTAAAAGCAATGTTTACTAGCCTTATGGCAGATACGGAAGAAGCAGAGAAAAAGAAAATTAAACCAGAGTATATTTCTCATGTCGTTGCTAAAGCAAATGATAAAATTGTTTATGAAGCTACTACAAGTGGATTTATGGCAGAGAACCCACTCCTTAAATTTTCATTTACGGGTGCTAAAAAAGGTGATACGTTAGAGTTCATACTTACTGATAATCATGGTAAAACAGAAACAGGTAGTAAAAAAATTAAATAAGGATACTTATGAAAAGTATATTAAGTATTTTATTAATAGTGGCATTTGCAGTAGCAATGCCATTCATATTCAATAAGTCTATTGATGTGAAAGAACCTCATAAGCTTGACATAGATGGAAACTTTATTCTTAATGAATGGGTTCCTTCTCGTGTAGGCGAAGGTGAAGACTGGGACTATAATCTTAAGCCTGTAAAGGTAAGTGATAGAGTATGGTGTTTCTTTGGTGCTATGGAAATGCCAACCAAAGAAAATGCTGGCGATATGTCAAACTCTTGTTATATCAAAGGTGATACTGAGTGGATAGCTTGGGATTCAGGTCCTTCATATGTCTTTGCCGAGCAAGCATATGCACAAATGAAAAAAATTGCAGATATGCCAGTTAAGAATGTGATTATCAGTCATGAGCATGATGACCATTGGTTGGGAAATAATTACTATACAGAGGTGCATGGTGCTAAAATTATTGGTCCTGTATCTATCAATGAAAATTATTTTGGTCCAAGACATATAGAGGGCAAAGATTATCCTGGTTTACAGACAAGAATGATTAAAGCTCTTTATCAGAATGCTACTAGAAAAACAGTGCTTGCTTTGCCAGAAGAAGAATTTGAAGAGACAACTAAACTTGAAATCTCTGGCGTTAAGCTTGAGTACGTAAAGGTAGGCTATGTACATTCCGAAGAGGATTGGTATCTTTACCTTCCTGACGATAAGGTTATATTGGCTGCAGATACTGTGATGAATGGTAGGGTGACTTCAAATAGGGATGGTCTTGTTGTTGGTCAAATCAACGCATTAAATTCAATCAAGTCTAAAGATTGGGACTATTTGGTTCCAGGACATGGATTTGTTACAGATAAGACTGCTGCGGATGAAACGGTGCTCTACTTTGACTTACTTAAAGAAAGAATTATAGAGAAAATGGAAGATGGCGTTATTGCTGATTTCATTACAAAAGAAGTCACCTTAAATGAATTTAGAGATAAAGACCTCTACTATATACTTAGTCCTCAGAATGTATTTAGATCTTATGAAGAACTAGAAATGTTTGATGAAGATGACCTGATAGACTTTGAAGCTCTAAAAGAAGAAGAGGCAACTGCTAAAGCAGAAAAGCTAAAAGTTGCAAAAGAAAAAGCAGAAATTGAAAGAAAAGTTGCAGAAGAAGCAGCACTTGCAGAAGCTGCTGTAGAAGCTCCTGCATCTGTCGCTGTGAAAGAATCAACATCTTCTGTTGTCACGCCTTCTGAAGTGAATTCAGTAGCAACAGAGGTCTTGAATCCGTAATGGACTTGGCTAAATAGAAATACCAATAATACCAAATGGACCTATGCCCGTAAAGTAGGTCTGTTTCAATATAAAAAAGTGGGTAACATGACTAAAGTCGGCAATATTTACTCACTACTTTATACTACTACGGATACAAAAACCCTCACAAAAGAATTATTTTTAGATGAAAAAGGTGTCTTAAAAGATAAGCATTATGGTAAAAATATTGAACGATCTGTACTCTTGACTTCTTTGGATAGCTATGATCTTGTAAAAAATAATGGTGTAAACATTTCCTATGGTGATTTAGGTGAAAATATTTTGATGGATTATAATCCATACCACTTGACGGTGGGAATTAGGTTAAAAATCGGCACTGTAATTTTAATGGTGAGTCAATACGGGACATTCTGTAAAGGGCTGGCAAAGGTTCACGCCAAGCTTCCAAAACTTCTTAGAGACGGCAGGGGTATTTTTGTAAGAGTCGTAGAACCAGGAAGCATTAAAGAAGGTGATGCTGTCTATATTTTAGGAGCCTGAGTGAAAAAGTTGTTATTTTATGCGGCATTGTTTAGCATGTCACTTATGCTGGCACATGGACCCAATCATGACAAGGCGGATAATGCTAAAAAGAGAGGTGACTACAAAAGTGCTGTGAAGTATAGTCTTATGCAATTAAATGAAGACTATACTACCTACGGTGAATACTCCAAGGAGACTATGATTACTTATGGAAGACTAGGCGTATATTCTGAAAAACTAGGAGAGTATCCTCAGGCATTGACATACAGTTTTGAGGCCTTGAAAATACAAAAAAAACTTTTGAATAAAAAAGATTCAACTACGGCTATTACCTATAATAATATTGGAGGAGTCTATTCTAAGCAGGGAAATTATAAAGAGGCACTTGCGTATTATTTTAAATCTTTAAAAATGCAAGAAACTCTTTTTGGGAAGAATCATAGAACGTCAGCGATTATCAACAATAACATAGCGAAAGTATACCGTAAAGAAGGTAAGCAGAAAGAAGCACTTGAGTATTTCAAAAAATCTTTAGAAATACGACAAGAGACATTAAAAAAGAATGATTATTCTATAGCTTTAGCACACAGCAATATAGGTCTAGTCTACTTGAGGCAAGAAAAGTATGCAGAGGCATTGCGTGAACTAGGCATGGCACTAAAGATACGCAAAGATGTATTTGGCGAGAAGCATTCGTTCACTAAAAAGACCCAAAAGAATATTGATTATATAAAAAGTAAACTGTAACCTATTTTTTGATATGATAATTGATATACATCTTACATATAAGGAAAGAAAATGAACTTGAAGTCTATTAGTTTGACCCTAGCAGTATTATTTACATTTGTAGTGGCTGTGAATGCTAAAGAAGCAGCCATAAAGACAGAAGAGACAAAAAAGAAGATTGCTCCAGCCAAGAGCGAGGCTCCTGCACAAGATATCCGCATCTATACTGCGGATAATCAAGGAGGAAAAGTCAATCCAGCAGGCATAGAGAAGGCATTTAAGGATGCAGGTTTCTACGTCACTGGTATCAATGATATGAATTTGCCCTTTAATGCAAAGTACAAAAAGCATCCCCATGAACTTTACTATTTGATGACTTTTCATAAAAAAGATTTTGTCAATAAAATAATGAAGAAGTATCCAGAAATGGCGTTGTTTACACCACTTAGTATGTCTATTTATACGAGAAATGGTGATAAAACTATCTCTGTATCTTCCATGAGCGCACAAGGCATATCCAAAGTTACGGGCATACCAGTAGATAATGTTGATTTACTTGCGTACATGAAAGATGTTGCGGATACATTGGCAATTGCACTGCCAAAGGGGAATTTTGAAACTACTAGCTATAAGATAGAAAAGCCAGAAGGTGAACTTGTAGTTAGGTTTACAATGGAAATGGATGTAAAAGACGATGAAATAGATGATGAGATAGAAGGAGTACAGGAGGAGCTTGAAGCTGGAGTTGAGACAGCAGGTTTTGTTGTAGCAGGCTTCAATCAACTTACAGAAGATTTAGCAAGCTCAGGTAATGATAAATATGATTTTTTTGATGTGTATTCTATTTGTAAGGTACCTGTAATTTACACAGTATCCAAGAATCATCCAGAAGCAGGTGCTTTTGCTCCATGTTCTCTTTATATGTATAAGATAAAAGGCGAAAAAGTAGTGCACTTTGCATACCCGTCTGTGTATAACTGGTTTAGCTCCATTGATGTAGTAGACAAGGAATCAAAAGATGTTCTTCTAAAAGCACAAAAGCAAATGAATACCGCGTTAGCAGAAGTAAGCGAATAGGGAGGCTTTTTGCTTTGCTATCTTTTGTCCCATATCGATTGATGTGGGATAGATAAACTTTGGAGTGTGTTAGGAAATACTGCTTACTTCAAAATAGTGTACAACTTCTCGTATGAGTGTAGCTGCTTTTCTTCTTTTAAAATGATCAGCTAAGTCAAACTCTATCGTTTCGTATCCCTCTTTGTATTCTTTAATAAAAGCATGGTAAAGATTTTCTTTTATGCCAGTGATTTCATAAGTGACTTTGTCAAAAATTGATCTGTCTCTACGTATGAGTTCTCGTGCCCTTTCGTTGGCATTGATGCCACCGTACCTGCTTGCTTCAACTTGCATGATATTCATCTCAAGGTGTGCACGCATGGTAGTAAGCATATGCTCTACTTGGGATAATGACATCTTGGCTTTAAGAGATTCTATGGTTGTTGCTTGCTCTTGAGTGTAGCCCCAGCCACCATCTAAGGCTAATTCAACATCAAAGGTAGAACTGATCGTTTGTCTGATACCTTTGTCGGTTTCTACTTTTTTGAAAATGGACACTTACTTTTTTTTCTTTTTAGAGTCAGTGATAAAACTATCTTTTAGCAAATCAACTTCATCTAGTACATCATGCCAGCCTTCAATCTCTCTACTACCTTGCCCATCAGCAATAATATGACCATCTGGGGTCAAGAAATAGTGTCTTGGTACACCATATATTTCAAATTTATCAGGAATGTCATGATGATCTCTTGACATAAATAGTAGGACATAATCCTTTTGCATTTCTTTTATGAGTTCTTTGTTTGAGAGTGTTAATTTTTTAAATCTTTCACAATGCTTGCAAAAGTCTGCACCTATAAAGAGATAAACTGATTTTTTCTCTTTTTTTGCTGTTTCTAAAGCCTTGGTGTAGTTGTGCTCCCAGTTAAGTTCTATTGCACCCAGCATCGAACTGTGAAGAAGCATTGAAAATACGATAGTGATAATATATGAAAGTTTATGCATGATATCCTCTTTTATGTATTATAGCCCAGCTTCATTAATGGCTTCAGTTCTTGCATGTGCCATAAGTGGTTCAAAGACAAGCTTTAGACTACCATTGCTCATGATGTCATCTAAGGCATAAAGCGTTAGCCCTATGCGGTGGTCTGTGAGTCTATTTTGCGGGTAGTTATAGGTACGTATTTTTTCTGAACGTGAACCTGAACCAACTTGCAATTTTCTTTGGCTAGAGGATTCATCTAGACTCTTTTGAAGAGCTGCCTCATATACTCTTGCCTTGAGTACTTTCATGGCTTTTGCTTTATTTTTGTGCTGTGATTTTTCATCTTGGATGGCCGCTACTATGCCTGTAGGAATGTGCGTAAGACGTACGGCTGAATCTGTAGTATTGACTGATTGCCCACCACATCCACTTGAGCGATATGTATCCATCTTTATCTCGTTTGGCTTGAGGTCTACTTCTACATCATCTACTTCAGGTATGACTGCTACGGTGATGGCTGATGTGTGTACGCGTCCTTGTGTTTCTGTGTCTGGCACACGCTGTACACGGTGTATGCCGCCTTCGTATTTGAGCACAGCATAGACATTTTCACCTGATATCTGTGCGATGAGTTCTTTGTATCCGCCTGCTGTTCCATCACTAGAACTCATGATGTCTATCTTCCAACTTGCCTGTTCTGCGTAACGCGAGTACATACGAAAAACATCTGCGACAAATAAGGCAGCCTCATCTCCGCCCGCACCAGCCCTAAGCTCCAGCATGATGTTTTTATCATCATTTTTGTCTTTAGGAAGCATGAGTATCTTGATGTCTGCCTCTAGTTTTGGAAGCATGGGTTCAAGTTGCGCAAGCTCTTCTTTGGCTAGGTCACCTAGTTCTTCATCTTTGAGTAACTCTTTGTTTTCTGTTATGGCATCTGCTGTTTCTATGTACAGTTTCGCCTGTCTTACCAGCTCGTTTAGTCCAGACTGCTCTTTGCTAAGGTCTGTCATGCGAGAAATATCTGAAGCGATATCTGGAGAGCTTAAAAGCGTTGTGATTTCGTTATGTCTGTCTATAAAAGGTTTGAGTTTATCTTTGAACATAGGATGACTTTATTTTGGATTTTAAAAGGAAATTAAGCAAAATGAGTTAAATTCTACAAATCGAATGAGCTAAACCTCAAGGGCATTTTCTCTGGATGATACTGAAGTTGTTTAATTGACTAGCCCTAGAGGCTAGCCGATTGGAAAAGTGTAGCTTGAGCTACGCTTCTATTTTGTTTACCATTTTGTGAAGACGACTTACTTTTCTAGCAGCAGTTGTTTTTTTGATAAACCCTTTGTTTACAAGCGAGTGGATGCTTTTATTTGCTGTTGCAAATGCTGTTGCAGCCGCTGTTTTGTCTGAAGCTTCTACTGCTTCATGTACTGCCTTAACGATGTTCTTGATTCTTGTTCTATAGTATCTGTTTCTTTCTGTTTTTTTAGCAGAGATTAAGATACGCTTTTTAGCTGATTTGTTGTTTGCCATGCTTATGTCCTTTGTGTAGGTATATTGTTATCATTCTATTATTAGAGTGAAAATAGTTCGCGAATTCTATCCAAAAATAGTTTAAAGGTTTATTAATTAGCTATATTGCTTTAGTTATTTGTCGATACTAAAGAAGATTGTTCGTTCCATAGTATTAGCAATATTCAGTTAAAATGGAAGTATTAAAACTAGGGGAATGATTTTGGAACTTTTTGGAACAGATGGTGTACGAGGAGAAGCAGGCAAAAAGATTTCTGCACAGAGTGTTATGCGTTTGGCTATGGCTGCGGGGATATATTTCAAACAATCCTCAAGAAGCAATAAAATATTGGTAGGTAAAGATACTAGACGTAGCGGATACATGATAGAAAATGCTATCGTTTCTGGACTTACAGCAGTAGGGTTTGATGTGATTCAAATAGGCCCCATGCCTACACCTGCCGTAGCTTTTTTAACTGCCAATATGCGTTGTGATGCTGGCATTATGATAACAGCTAGTCATAACCTTTTTCGCGACAATGGCGTGAAGTTTTTTGATTGTTTTGGCAATAAACTTAATCGCGAGAGAGAAGAAGAGATAGAAGCTATATACGCTGATGACGAAAAGATAGAAAAGGCTCAAGTCACTGGCAAAGAGATTGGGAGGTCAAAAAGAATTGATGATGTGATAGGTAGATATATCGTGCATATAAAAAGCTCATTTCCTGGGAGTACTACATTGCAGGGGAAACGTGTGGTGATTGACTGTGCAAATGGTGCGGGATATATAGTAGCCCCCACCGTGCTTGAAGAACTTGGTGCAGAAGTGATAGTCATAGGAAATAAACCAGATGGGTTTAATATCAACGAGGGGTGTGGTGCGATGCACCCTGAAAACCTTGGGAAAATTGTACTTGACAAACGAGCTGATATAGGCTTGGCACTTGATGGTGATGCAGATAGGCTTGTAATGGTAGATGAGAATGGAGAGCAGGTTGATGGTGACAAGCTCATGGGGGTCCTTGCAGTGTATGCGAAAAAGAAAGGTACACTCAGGGGTGATGGCATGGTGTCCACTGTTATGAGCAATCAGGGTCTGGAGGAATACCTCTGTGAAGAAGGGTTAAAATTATACCGTTCAGATGTAGGAGATAAAAATGTTGTTGCGGTGATGCAAGAACATGGTATTAATTTTGGAGGAGAGCAGAGTGGGCATATTATATTTTCTGATTATGCAAAGACTGGCGATGGCATCACTTCGGCACTTCAAGCCTTGGCGTATTTGGTTGAAACAGGACAAAAAGTGAGTGAAGCATTTAATCCTTATGCATCGCACCCTCAGATGCTGGTAAGCCTTTTAGTGGGAGAAAAGATACCGCTTGAGAGCATAGAGGGGCTAGATGTTTTAAAGAAGAAGGTAGAAAATCTTGGCATGAGACAACTATTTCGTTATTCTGGAACAGAAAATAAGATTCGTTTGCTCCTTGAGGGGAAAGACCAAAATAAATTAGAAGAGATGATGGAAGAATGTAAAGTATTTTTTAAAGGGGTATTGGTCTAATGAGAGTTTTTGCTATTTTCTTTTTGATACTTCTGGGTACCTTTGTCATAGACCAAAATATCAAGTCTATTTTTGTAGAAGGATATTACCGTGCAGGAGAATGTATAGACTTGGTTCTGCACTACAATAAAGGTGTGGCTTTTTCTATGTTTGCCTCTCTTGGTCCTTACTTGAAGTGGATTCAAGTAGCATTGATAGTGCTTATATTGTTTGTCATCTTTAAAGAAGGATATTTGAAAAGATATTCTATTCCTGCAGGTTTGCTTGTAGGTGGAGCCTTGGGCAATGTGTATGATAGGTTTATACACGGTGGGGTGGTCGACTATGTGGCATGGCACTGCGGGTTTAATTTTGCGGTTTTTAATTTTGCAGATGTTGCTATTGACTTAGCCTTTGTTATCATTATAATTATGTTGTATTTCTTTCCAGAAAAATCTAAGATTGAAAAGTAGGATACTTATGAGATTAGTCCTTTTCCTTTCCTTTTTTGCTGTCTTACTTGAGGCAGGTGTTTCCGCGGCAAGCATTGCACCAAAGTCAAACAATAATAAATTTATGGGTATCAAAATATTAGATCAAAGACAACTTTCTTTCCAAAGAATAAAAGATGTCAAATTTGCTGAACTCTCAGATGCAACCTATGACCCTAAAAGAAAAATACTTTATTTTGTAGGAGACAAGGGAATGTTGTACGCATTTCGTGCCAAGTTTTCTAAGAAGATTGATGTCTTAGAGCCATTGAGTGCTGTAAAATTGAAAACCAAAAAAGGTAAAAGGCTCGCAAGATGGGAAAGAGATGCTGAGGGCTTGACGCTAGACGGCAAAAGACGCTTGCTTATCTCTTTTGAGGGAGACAATCCAAAGATAGGGTGGTTTCATAAAAATTCTTCGAAGTATGGAAATTTTATACGTAAGTATAAACTGCCTAAAAAACTTAGAAAAGGTTCAAAATACAGAAGTAAAAACAAATCTTTAGAATCCCTTGCTTGGCATCCTCGTTATGGGGTTTTGACTGCTGCAGAGTGGCCTTTAAAAAAAGATGATAAAAAGAAACAAACTATATATGCACTAAATGGCAAAGAATGGCATTTTAAAGCAGAACCAGAAGCCAAGAGTGCTGTGGTTGCGATGGAAGTAATGGACGACGGAAATATACTTGTGATGGAACGCTCATACACTGGAGTATTGAACCCTTTTGTGATAACACTGAAAAAGGTCTATCTTAAAAACTGTAAAAATAAAATGTGCAAAAGCAAAGTACTTGTAAAGATGAACAATCATAAGGGCTGGGCCATAGATAATTTTGAGGGCTTGGCACGTGTAGGCAAAAATCGTTATGTGATGGTTAGCGATAATGGAGATAACTTTTTTCAAAAAACATTGCTTATCTACTTTGAAGTGCTATAGTAAGGCATGAAAAAATACACTCTTTATGTCTTACTGGTTTTACTCTTGTCTTTGATGCTGTACTTTGCTACTAAAGCTTATGAACATGCTATGCTTTTTGAGCAACATACATATGAGCTTGTATCTCATCAGGGTGCACCAGAGCAGGCAGTACGAAGACTAGACCTTTTAGCCAAGAGTATACTGGGTGGACTGTATGAGAGTAAACAAGTAGACTTAGAACCTGTACGCACAAAACAAAAAGAAAGTATGCAAAAAGCCAAAACCTTCACTTTGTATTTTATGGGGGCTATGATAGTGGTATTGTTTTCATATTTTTTGATTTCTTTGCGGGCATTTGTCATCTTTGGCACTTTGGCTACAATGCTTACGCTTATACTAGGACTTATCACCCCTGTACTAATGGTCACTATACATAAAGAAGTAGAGTATATCGGAGATATTGTGCTTTCGTTTGAGTCTAAAGGAGTGATGGGGTCTATAGTCAAACTCTGGGAAAGTGGCGATGTTGTAGTGGCTTTTGTGATACTTCTTTTTTCTGTACTGGTGCCTATACTAAAGGTATTTACTTTACTTTTTGTTGCTTTCTTTATGGAGAGTAGATTTGCACATAGCATCGTGAAGTTTTTTAAGATGATAGGAAAATGGTCTATGGTTGATGTGTTTGTGGTTGCTGTATTTCTAGTCTATCTTACTTCAAATAATGCAGATGTATCTAGGGCAGAAATTGAAGTGGGGCTTTACTTCTTTTTGGCATATGTGGTAGTGTCTATGCTGGTTAGTTTATCTGCTGATAAGATGTTGAATAGGCTAAAAGAATAGTATGGATTAAATCACCATATCCACGTCACTATGTTCCTCGAAGTACTTAAAAATCTTGTTGCGTTCTTCTTCATTTTCTACAGTACATGAGGTGTTGTAGCTATGAAACTTTCCTGTGCGTGATGCGTTGCCTTGTGTGCAAGTATGCTTCTTGTCTGCCATGGCTTCTTTTACGCATGTTTTTAGTTTGTTTATATCTCTACCTATAAGCTTGTAGTTCCATGCGACAGGGTAGCTTATCTCTGGCTTGTCTGTGCAAGAGCTGTCTAATATGAGTTTGCCGTTATCTTTTGAAATCGCCACTGTTTCCTCCTGACTTGTGTTCTAGCTGGACATTTCTAATGACCATGCCTTTGTCTATGGCTTTGAGCATGTCATAGATGGTAAGTAGTCCTACGCTCACACCTGTGAGGGCTTCCATCTCTACGCCTGTTTGACCGTTTAGCTTAGTTGTTACGGTGAGTTTAAATCCTGGGAGTTCTGGTAGCTCTTCTATGTCTGTTTTTACCGAGGTTATCATAAGTGGATGGCACATAGGAATGAGTGTAGAGGTTTGTTTCACTGCTTGTATGGCTGCTATGACAGCTGTTTGGAGAACTGGTCCTTTTTTGGCTGTGTTGCTGACAACTGCATCAAAAGCAGGCTGTCCTACTTCTATGATGCCTGAGGCTGTGGCAATGCGAGTGGTGGATACCTTGTCTCCTACGTCTACCATTTTAGGCTTGTTTTGTTCATCTAGGTGTGTTAAGTTCACAAGAGTACCTCATAATTTTCTTGTATCTTAGCATAAAATGAGATAAAAAGTATATTTTGACGAGGTAAAGGTGATAAATATTGACTTTAGACATCAATTTAGGATAATATGACGTTTTAACCAAAGGACTATAATGGTTTATTCGTACTCATATAGACGTCAAGCCCCAGGGTTTCTAGCCTTGTCGACACAACAGCATGTGGTACTTTCTTTTGCTCTAAGAAAAGGCATAAGCATAGACAAAGAAGTGGTAGAATATGCAACAAAAAACCTTCCCCTAGAAGAGCGTAAAGAATTTGAAGATTTTTTACGTTCAATGATAGATGGCAATACGGTGATAGTTTCTACTTTGTCCGTCTTGAGTGATAAAGCAGAGGAATTAATAAAAGTTATCAATTGTGTACTTACGCACAACGTAGACCTTTGGATTGTATCAGAAGATATGCTGATTAACAAAGATACAAACATGGTGGAAATCTTTCCTTTGCTCAATACTTTAAGAGAAGAAGGCAAAAATAAAAGTAGACAAATCGGTAGACCCAAAGGCTCTAAGTCTAACTCTAAGTTTGACATCTACCATGCAAAGATAGTGCGCTTGATGTCAGAGGGCATGACGGTTTCTGCTATGGCTAGGACACTAGAAGTAAGTAGGTCTTCGTTGAAGGACTACATAGAGTCTCGCAGTATAAAGGATTTGGTAGAAGGGTTAGGGGCAAATGCATCTAGGGAACATAAGGAAAGGGGCATGGATAACATTGTACTTATATGTCCATTTGAAGAGGCACACAGGTTAGATGAAGATATGGCACTGTAATGGAGACGATGATTTGGCTAGAAGAAGCAGTAACGGGCAAGCCTAAGAAAAATCAGCCAAAAGAGTATTTGAAGGGATGGACATCATATCGTATTAAGCGTTATTGGGTGTACACAGCAATCACTTTGATGTCACTAGTCATGCCGTGGATAACCATAGGAGAGAAGCACATCTTTTTACTTTCTTTTGACCAAAAGAAGTTGCATTTAGCGGGAGTGGCGTTTGATATGCAGGAACTCTATCTTATGCCATTTTTGTTGATGCTACTGTTTATAGGTATCTTTGTTGTAACTGCAGTAGGTGGCAGAGCATGGTGTGGCTGGGCTTGCCCTCAGACTATCTTTAGGGTGATTTATAGAGATGTGATAGAAACAAAACTACTTGGGCTTCGTAAAAAGATTAAAAACAAACAAAAAGACCCAGATATGTCTAAAATACAAAACAAGATAAAGTATGTCATAGCCATACTACTTTGGGCTGTCCTAGCCTTGCTAGCTTCCGCTAACTTTTTGTGGTTTTTTGTACCACCTGAAGACTTCTTTGCGTACCTTGCTAATCCTTCTGAGCATATACTGTTAGTCGGCATATTTCTAAGCACGGCATTGTTTATCGTTTTGGACGTGGTGTTTATAAAAGAGAACTTTTGTGTCTACATTTGTCCTTATAGCAGAGTGCAGTCAGTACTGTATGATGATGACACTATCATGGCAATATATGACCCTTTACGAGGCGGAGAAATCTATAAGGGACATGGATATGAACGAGAGAAGCAGTTTAGTAAACAAAAAGAGCTACTAAAAGTAGATACGTCTGCAGAATGTACTACCTGTGAGTCTTGCGTGACGGTTTGTCCTACGCATATAGATATACGTAAAGGACTGCAACTTGAGTGCATCAACTGTCTTGAGTGCGTGGATGCCTGCACTACTGTTATGGGTGCTTTGGGTAAGCCTTCTTTGGTGCGATGGTCATCCGAAAAAGAGGCTTTAAGACATGAGGGGAAGACCAACTATCTAAGAGCTAAGGTCATTGCATACCTTGTAGTACTCATGATAATACTTGTGTCTCTCTTTGTGATGGGTGGAATGAAGGAGCATATGCTTCTCGATATCAACAAGTCCCCAAGATTGTATAAGGTATTAGACAATGCTGTGGTGCAAAATGATTATATCTTCATGTTTGCCAATACCAGTTCTAAGGCACATACTTACTACTTTGAAATAGTAGGAAACGATAAGATAAAAATCAAAAGACCATCTAAACCGTTTAAGATAGCTGCAGGCAAAAAGAATAAAAAAATAGTAGTTCTCGAAGCGAAGGAATCTTTGTCTGCTAGTGCATATAGAGATACACTTGTGCCTGTGAAGATATCGGCCTATGCTATAGATGATAAAGAGAAAATTATTATAGAAAGACAAGCTGTTTTTGTATACCCAAGTACAGATAAACTAAAAAATAGGTTTTGATAAAATTAAGACTATACTTATCCTATTTCAGACATAATTCGCATACAGACCGAAGCGGTCAATACAATTTTAAGGATAAGAAATGGCAACAGTAACATTTAAAAATGACATCGTGTGTAACCTAGGTGGAACAGAAGTAAAGGTAGGGGATACAGCACCTCTAGTAACAGTGGTAAACTGTGACCCAATGCTTCAAGACGAGCAAATAGGAGGGGAAGGTAAAGTTCAACTTGTTGTTGTAGTACCTTCACTGGACACGGGTGTATGTGACGCTGAGACTAGAAGATTTAACACTGAAGCAGCGTCTTTAGACGGCGTAGAGGTTATCACGGTCTCTATGGACCTTCCTTTTGCGGCAGCTAGATGGTGTGGAGCAGCAGGGATTGAAAACCTTAAAGTATGTTCTGACTTTAGAAACAAAGACTTTGCAAATGCCTATGGTGTACTTCTTGCAGATGGTCCTTTAGCAGGTGTAACTGCTAGAGTTATATTTGTTATTGGAAAAGATGGTAAAATTGCTTATAAGCAAACAGTGCCTGAAATCACAACTGAGCCTAACTATGAAGAGGCGATTGCAGCAGCAAAAGCAGCAGCGTAGCACTTTTTTCTCAAAGCCTTATTTGGTTTTGAGAATACTTTTTTTATTTCTCTCTTTTTTACCATTTTTTGCTACATTTTTTGCTACAATATTTTATGTATAAAATATATTTCTTCCCTCTTTTATTTATAAGCTTTTTACTACTAAGTGCTTGTGCTAGAAAAATACCTAGCAAGCATTACGATATTGAGCAATGCGAAAAAGATATGCTCAACGCAAAAGACTATGACCCAGATAATGCCATTGATCGTATAGTAGTAGACAAAAAGAAGCGTGAGATGTATTTGTATAGAAAGGGAAAGATTGTAGATACCATACCTGTATCTTTAGGAAAAAATCCTATAGGTACGAAGATAGAGCAAGGGGATAAACGCACCCCTGAGGGGGAATTTTGGGTATCTCGTAAACTTTGTTCCAAGCTTTATTATCGTTCTATATGTATTTCTTACCCTAGACCTAAAGATAAAGCATTGGCTGCAAAAAGAGGTGTAAACCCAGGAGGAAACATTACTATACATGCACAACCTGCTTGGAATGCAAGTGGTAAAAAAGACCAATATATGTTGGCTAGAAACTGGACAGATGGATGTGTGGCAGTTACCAATGACGTTATGAATGATTTGTGGTATGCTGTACGTGAGGGTATGCCCATCATTATAAAAGGCTAGCATGAGATATACGCAAAAACAAATAGATAAATTTAATCGTCAAAAATATATTACGGCATTAGATAAAATAGCTAAAAATCTTTTTCGAATGTTTAAAAACGAAGAGGTTTGTTCTCAAAAATTTATGTTAAAATTTGTAGAACTAAAGAAAAATTTTGACGAAAAAGAAAAGATACACCTTGATTCGGAATATCATCAGCAACTTCAAGAATATATTGAAAGGCTTTATTTGCAAACATGTGCGGTAGAATTGTTTGATGATAAAGCTTTTGATAAAATTAGAGATGCGGAAATGTCTATTTTGAATCGTTTACAAAAATTGAAAAATGCTTCTTCTTATAAAAAAGATAAACATAAAGATAAACATAAAAATGAAGATTGGGGATAAAATGAAATTAAAATTAAAATTAGGATTATTAGGCATAGCGCTAGGCTTGCTTTTGAGTGGATGTACCAACACAACAGGGACATATGGCAAAGATAAAACACCTTACGCAACAAAGGAGTGCAATAATCAGCTTCGATTAGGAAATGAAATAGTGACCTCTGACAAAATAGACAAAATTGTCGTATATAAAGGTAAGCGTATACTAGAAACTTACAGAAATGGAAAGAAGATAGATTCTTATCGCATGTCCTTGGGTGCCAATGGTGGTGCCAATGGTGGAGACAAAGTAAAATCTGGGGACTACAAAACGCCTGAAGGAAGCTATAAAATAGTCAGAAAGAAGTGTGATAATAGGCTCTATAAATCACTTATGATTTCTTACCCTGATGCGTCAGACAGGGCAAGAGCAAGTGCTAAAGGCGTAAATCCTGGAGGATACATTACCATACATGGGCAGCCTAAATGGAATGCAGATGGACGAGGAGATAGCTATACCTTGTCAAGAGACTGGACAGAAGGATGCATGGCCGTACCAAATCGTGATATGGATGCATTGTGGAGAGCTGTTGAGAATGGTGTAAAGGTAGAGATTCACGCATAATCTAAGAGAATAGTGTATTTTTAGCTTATATTGATATATTTTATATTATCATATTGAATAATATTGAATTTAACAAGGAGAGAGTATGAAAAAATCAGCGATAGTAACATGGGCTATTTTATCTACAGCATTATTGATGGCAGGAGGAGATGTAAACCCTGACTTGTCAGGCATAGCAGATATTCCAAACAGGATTTGTAAAGAAAATAAAATATATATAGAAAAAGATGCCTTGCTTATGTGGCAAGACCAAGCCTATGTGGATGCAGAAGATGGTGCATATAAACGCAACCATTCTGTAGCTAAAGCTGGAACATGGGGGCATGCGATGGACTATTGCCGTAGGCTCAATTATGCAGGCTACTCAGATTGGAGACTTCCAACATCAGATGAGTTGATGCATGTACATAGACAAGCGGGACAAGTATTCTCTTATTATAGAGATAACGACTTTTGGACATCTACGCCTGCTACTGATGTAAGGTATTATGTCATCTATTCTGCTGATGCATACCAGTATAAAAGAAATAAAAGCGAATCTAATTATGTTAGATGTGTTAGATGTATCAGTAGAGCAGAGCAAAGAGAAGTATCACGTGGCAAGATTAACCCAATTTTTCAAAGCAGATAATGTTATTTTTAGAGGATTTTGATTTCCTCAAGAAGTAAGATGTTGCATTGTTTCCATATCTTTTCTTTCGCCAAGTCTATAAGATACTTGGCGTCTTCAAAGGTTCCGCCTCCTAGATTGACTAGAAAATTTGCATGTACATCAGACCACTGCATACCCCCTTTTTTTAAACCTTTTAATCCTACCTCTTCTATGAGTCTGCCTGCATAATCATTTGTAGGATTTTTAAATGCAGAACCAGCAGAGGGCTTGTGAGGTTGGTTGGAGCGTAAGTTTAGCAGAGTGTCTAGTAAGTTTTTATCGAATCCATTTTGTATCTCAAATCTAGCAGCGGTTGCAATGCCTCCAAGCTTAGCAAAACGATACCCATGTGCTATTTCTTTTTTGTCTATCCATTTTCCTTCTATTTGTATGCTGTGTAATATATTAAAAACTTCATACTCTTTGACTCCTGCGTTCATGGCTAGCATGCCTCCAAGCATTCCAGGAAGTTTAGAGCAAAATTCAAAGCCTGCAAGGTTATATTTTTTTGCATAAGAGACTATGCGACCCGTAGGGGTAGATGCACCTATTTCTAGCATACCTGCTTCTTGTTTGATGCATGCAAAGTCTTTACTTAGCATCATAAGGGGCGGAGGGTTTGGAGAGATTAGTAAGTTGTTCGCAGCACCGATGAGGTATCTGTCTTTTGGCAATACATCTTCAAGCTCTATCATCAGCACTTCTGTGGCTTGTCCTATTTTGATGCTGGAGTATTTGGAGAAGTCTATAGTTTTTAAAAACATTAGCTATTGCGTAAAGCTTCATACTCTTTAGGTATGAGGTAGTCCTCAGTTTTCATAGCCACATCCCACAAATCATGTTCAAACCCTATGCTATATAGTTTATCTAGTGCTTTAAGTTGGAGTTTTGATAGCTGCACAGATTCATCAGAAGCATACATATCTAGGTACTTTTTTAGCATGTCAGAAGAGATACGCACAAGGTTGTCATTTTCTAGCTTAGTACAAAGTTCTTCTT
>CAZNEJ010000007.1:0-22188 GCA_964571975.1 uncultured Sulfurovum sp.
CAGAAGCTGTAAGAAGGAAGCCTTACTCAGTTGTACTCTTTGATGAGATAGAAAAGGCACACCCCGATGTGTTCAATACACTTTTACAAGTGTTAGATGATGGACGATTAACTGACAACAAAGGAGTCACTGTAGACTTTAAAAACACCATCATCATCATGACATCAAACATTGCGTCCGATAAGATTATGACTATTACAGACAAAGAAGCTAGACGTGAAGCAGTCAATGAAGAACTAAAACGAAACTTTAAGCCAGAGTTCTTAAACCGTTTAGATGAACAAGTCATCTTTAACCCACTAGATTTAGAGGCGATTACTAGCATCGTCACTATTATGTTTAAAGATATACAGCAAAAACTTTCTGCACGTGACATTGGCATTACACTTACAGACAATGCCAAAGCCTACATAGCAGAAGCAGGGTTTGACCCCGTGTATGGTGCTAGACCACTTAAACGTGCCTTGTATGAGGTGGTCGAAGACAGACTAGCAGAACTGATACTTGAAGATAAGGTTGTTGAGGGTTCAAATGTGAGTTTTGATGTGCTTGATGGGGAGATAGAGGTTAAGGTTATGAATGCAAAGCTATAGGGTTTTTCTACCATAGGGAAGCTAATGTTTGATATATAAAATGTTTATGTATTGTGAAAATTGTTTTTAGAAGAATTGTATCTTAGATAGTAGGTATATAAAGATTGTTTCGCTGGTGGACGAACAATAAATTTTTAAAAAAAGGAGGAAGAATAAAAAAACCTTACTACCTAAGATAGATTCGTATTATAGCCAAGTAAGATAAAATAAATCTTAAAGCTAAGCTTATAACTATTATTCGTCTTCTAATTCTTCTTTGTTGTCTTTTAGGGCATATATGTAAGTGTCAACATCTAGCTCATCATAGCGTTCTGCACTTACTTTGGAACGTAAAAACTCTGCACCCTCAAACTCATCTAAGTATTCCCAATTGTCTTCTAGGTTGTGAGAGTAAAACAAAAAGCCATGGACGGTATCTTTGTCTGAGTCTAACTTTATACCTGGATACCCCATAGATGCAGACCAGCCAGCGGCTATGAGTTCGCCCTTAACGGTAGCAGGGATAAACTTGCCTACTACATTTTCTAACACATGACCGTTTGGGCAATTTGGCATGAGTGTACCGTAGACAAAAAGTGTATCCATGTATATACCTTGTAAATCCAAAATAATGAAATAGTAATTCATAGCTTTCGTATAAAAGAATCCTATTTCGTTATTTGGGTAAATATTTGCAACATTATAAGTAAAATAGACTAAAATGCTAGTAAAGGAAACCTCATGTCCTATGATTTGAAAAATAAACTTGTGATTGCTATCTCTTCTCGTGCATTGTTTGATCTAGAAGATGAAAATAAAATGTTTGAGAAGAAGGGTTTGAAAAAATATTATAAATACCAAATCAAAAATGAAAATAAGCTACTTAAGCGTGGGGCTGCTTTTGATTTCGTGAAAAACATACTCCGTATCAATAAGCATTTTGATGACAAACTTATAGAAGTTATCATACTTTCTCGTAACAACGCGGCCACAGGTTTACGCATTAAAAACTCCATAGACAAATACAAGCTCAATGTAGAAAGAGCAGGCTGGACAGCGGGTACTCCCATCTCTGACTATCTTGAGGCGTTTGATGTGGATTTGTTTCTTTCTGTGCATGAAGAAGATGTACAAGAGGCTATAAATGTAGGCATAGCTGCTGCTATAATCATCCCAAAAAAGTATAAAAAAGATGTAAAGCGTAAAGATGTACATATAGCCTTTGATGGGGATGCTGTACTTTTCTCTGATGCTTCGGAAAAAATATACCAAAAACATGGACTTGAAGCTTTCATAAAACATGAAAAGAAAAATGCCAAAAATCCTCTACCTAAAGGTCCTTTCGCCAAGCTCCTTAAGGTCATCTCTCATATACAAAAAAAGTTTCCTATGGAAAAAGCACCTATACGTACCTCACTTATAACCGCAAGAGATTTTGCAACATTTGAAAGGGTCATTAGAACGTTTGATGCTTGGGGTGTACGCGTGGATGAAGCTTTTTTCTTAGGCGGTGTAGAAAAAAGAAAAGTAGTCAAATCCTTTAAAGCAGATATATTTTTCGATGACCAAGATGTACACCTAGACAAAACATCAAAAAATACACCTTCTGCTAAAGTACCGTATAAGCAGTAGATAGTAATAAATATAAATATAAATTTGAACTATAAGTCTATAACTTCTTGCTATAAACATAAAATTATACTATACTTGGGGCTTGTTGGTGAAAGGTGAAGATATGATAAAAAAAGTACTTAATTTATTTATAACACAAGAACAAAAATTTAGAAAAGCTTCCATACCTTGGATAATGATATTTGTAAGCTCTACAGCACAAGCATCCTGTTCCAAGCTTGCCAAGACGGCAGGCATGAGTCAAAATAACTTAAGGCACATCGTAAACAAGCTTGTTAAAATTGAAACAACTACGGGTGGGTATAATGTAGAAAACCATCGTTCTGGTGCTTACGGACGCTATCAGATTATGCCAAGTACCGCAAACTTTTATGCTAAAAAACTAGACATACCAAGACATACATGGAAAAAACCTTACAATCAAGACAAAATTTTTAGAGCTATCATGAATGACAATATAAAAAGCCTAAAAAGAAATGGACACAGGGTTTCTGCATTTTCTTTATATGCAACACATCAGCAGGGTGCAGGTGGATTTAACTCCATTATGAAAAACAAACCTTTGAGTAAAGGCCTAGAGAGAAATCTACGTCAAAATCTACCTTCAAATCTTAGAACAGTAAAGAAGTCACTGCTTAGGCTTACTTGGATTAATTATTGGAAAAAGAAACTTGGTTAAAAGTATTACTTTTCTCTTTTCTTATAAAACAATACTTTAAACTCTGCAAACCGCTCTTCCATTATGGCCTCTCTCATCTGCTTCATTAGATTTAAATAGTAATAAAGGTTGTGGATGGTGCCAAGTCTGAAGTAGGTTATCTCTCTAGCTCGATAAAGGTGACGCAAATACGCACGTGAGTATGTTTTGCATACCATGCAGTCGCACTCAGGGTCTATAGGGCTATCGTCTGTGGTGTACATGGCTTTTTTAATGTTTACTTTTCCAAAACTTGTAAAAAGTGTGCCATTTCGTGCATTTCTTGTAGGCATTACACAGTCAAACATGTCTATGCCACGTGAGACATTTTCTACCAAGTCTTCTGGTGTGCCTACGCCCATGAGGTAGCGTGGCTTGTCTTTGGGCATAAACTGTGTTGTCCACTCTACTGTATCATACATATCTTGATTGGCTTCCCCCACGGAAAGTCCACCTATGGCAAAACCATCATAGTCCATAGCACAGAGTTCTCGTGCAGATTTTTCACGAAATGCTCTATCTGTACCACCTTGTATGATGGCAAATATGTTTTGTTTTGTCCCTATGCCTTTGCTTTGCTGTTCTCTAAAGTAGTTTATACTGTCTTTTGCCCAACGTGAAGTACGGTCAATGCTGGATGCAATGCGTTCTTGCGTTGCAGGCAGGGCTACAAGGTCATCCAATATCATCATAATATCTGAGTTTAAATCTGTTTGTATGTCTACTACTTTTTTGGGGGTAAAGTAGAGTTTATCGCCATTGAGGTGGCTTCTAAAAGTGATACCATTTTCATCTATCTTGACATTGCTTGAGAGTGAAAAAGCTTGGAAGCCTCCAGAGTCCGTAAGGAAGCTTCTTGGATACTTGGTAAAACCATGTAAACCTCCCATGGTTTTGATGGTATCTTCGCCTGGTCTGACATGCAAATGGTAGGTGTTTCCCAAGATGATGTCAGGTTTTATAAAAGTGTCCAAATCTGTAGCATCTAAGGCTTTTACCGACCCTACAGTACCAACGGGCATAAATACTGGTGTTTGGACAGTAGAATGGGCTGTTTTTAGTGTGCATGCTCTAGCGTTGCCATCTGTTTTATCTATCTGAAATTCCATTGTGTTATAATTACCTTTAATATAATGCTTTAACCCAAATGTCTACATTGGGTTCATGCTATTATTCGTACTTGTTATAGATAGTATTATATCCAAAAGACTTAGAGGTGAAGCATCAAAAATATTCTTATATTGGCTAGCGGAAGCATTGCTAAACATTTTATATCTTGGGTAGACAGAAAAAGGGTAGCTGGCAATAACTATCATGTGACCTGTTACAAGTCTGATACTATGCCTAAAAATACGGGAAAGAACATCACGCTTATAGATGCAGACCCCACAAGCTACTCCAAACTGTCAAAAATTATGCAAGACACGCACTATAGCAATATATTTATAGTCATGGAAGATATAAAAGATGTAGAATATTCACTGAAAAATATTGCACTTATTAAAAATAATGCTAGGATTATCCTACTAAGTCAATGGGACAATGTAGAACTTGGAAAAGAGTCTGACAATATCACAGTCATACACGCAGATAAACTTCTGGCTGCACACCTTTATGACAATCTTCCAAACGTACCACTTATAGCACAAAATGTTGGTCTTGGTCGTGGTGAGATTATGGAGATTCATGTACCTTTTGGAAGTTCTTATGCCTATAGACATGTAGGAAGCATACTGCAAAGAAAATGGAAAATATCTGCTGTTTACCGTGATGAAAAACAGATTCTTCCTACTGCTGCTACCATGATACACCCAAATGATACCCTGCTTGTTGTGGGCAAGCCATTGGTGCTTGATGGTGTTTATAGAACTATCAATAAACGCATAGGACTTTTCCCAGAACCTTTTGGAAAAAATCTTTATTTGTTGCTCGACTTAAGGTATGACCAAAAAAATGCCCTCATTTACCTACAGGAGAGTATATATTTACTTAAAAAACTTGACGATAAATCACTTTATATTCGCATACTTAACCCTAACAATTTTGACCTTATTGACAAGATTAAGTCCTATGAATCTGAAAATATTATGCTCTCCATTGACTATAAAAATGAAGAGATAAATCAACTTATAGAATACGATATTCATCAATATGATATTGGTCTTGTTCTCAATAGTATCAAGACATTTGAAGCTGACGCACGGAAAGAAACGCTGCATAGTCTTAAGAAGCTTGTTTATCTGTTTGGCGATAAGCTACTTGACAGCATCAAGAAATGTGTTGTTCTTATGGATGAAAATAGCAAAATGGAGTCTATCTCTGCTACTGCTTTTGATATCTCCGCCTCACTGGGGCTTAAGCTTATACTTGGAGACTTTGACCCAGATGGTGACTTTGTGAGTAAAAAAATGACTGTAGAACACTATGACACTATGACACATATCTTCAATATGGAAATCGACATAGAACAAAAAGTTGCAAATCCCATTAGAGAACTTTCCAGCATGAAAGAAATCTTACAGGTTGCACCCTTTGAAAAACATCTCAATAAAGATAGTTTTATGAGGTTTGTATCTATAAAAGTACAGGACTTTATACTAACAACAAATAGGCATCCGAAGCTACTTGTTCCATTTGAATCCACTTATGGCAAAGAAGAGGGTTAAAACTTATACTTTCTATACGGTTTCCCATACTACTGTACTGCATTACAACGTTTTTTAACCACAACTAAGATAAAATAAAGTCAATACTAACGTAAGGTTTAACTTATATGATTGTCCCTATAAAACTAGCTCCTGCACAAAATATAACATACGACATAAGCATCGGTAGTTTACCTAAGCTTGTATTTGACACTTCGGTGGTGGTAGTCACTAACCCTACGGTAGCAAGCTTGCATTTGGACACACTACTCTCTAATCTTTCAGCACCCAGTCTCAATGTCGTGACTATACCTGATGGAGAAGAATACAAAACTTTAGCCACCATAGAAAACATACTATCTGAGTGCTTTAAATATAAGTTAGACCGTAAATCTTTGCTCATAGCTTTTGGTGGTGGCGTGACAGGAGACATGACAGGGTTCGCAGCTTCACTTTACCAAAGAGGCATAGACTTTATACAAATACCCACTACTTTACTTAGTCAAGTAGATGCTTCAGTAGGTGGAAAGACAGGAGTAAACAGCAAATATGGCAAAAATCTCATAGGGGCATTTTATCAACCAAAAGCTGTCTATATAGACCCAGTATTTTTAAAGACCTTGCCAGAACGTGAGTTTGCAGCAGGTATAGCAGAGGTTGTAAAAATGGCTGTGATGTTTGATAAAGACTTTTTTAGCTACTTGCAAACTTTAGACCTAAGAGAAGAATCTTCCATAAAAGAAATGATAAAAAAGTCCGTAGAACTTAAAGCTTGGGTAGTCAATCAAGATGAAAAAGAAGCGGGTATACGAGCTGTGCTAAACTATGGACACACTTTTGGACATGTTGTAGAAAATGAAACAAAGTATAAAACATACCTACACGGCGAAGCAGTAGCTATAGGGATGGTTATGGCAAATGCTTTGGCTGTTGAACTAGGGATGTTTACTCAAGACGAAGCATCTGATGTTAAAGACTTTTTAACATCGGTCAACTTGCCTACAGAGTATGTTATCAAAAATGTAGATGATTTTTATGAACATTTCTTCTTAGACAAAAAATCTTCAAGAGGTAGCATCAAGTTTATCTTGCCTTCAAGCATGGGCAAGCACAAGATGATTTCAAACATAGATGAAACTATAGTCAAAAAAGTACTTCAAACTTTTGGAGAAAAAGAATGCGTTTAATATATATATACTTTCTACTGATAATTACCTTTACTTTGACGTATGCAGATAGTAATGCTACACAAATACTAGGAGTAAAAAACGCTACACACATAAACTCTTTACTTCTAGAGAAAGATGTCATGGATAGGGAACTTCAAGACAACAATATATGGTCTAAGATATACAGTAATTATCACACCTATAAGGAACTCAAAAAAGAAAAACTCATAATTGATGTGAAGATTGCTGCACTTGAGAAAAAAAATAGACTAACAAGAAAAGAAGAAGAAGAACGTATACGTATAATAAAAGAGAAAAAAACAATAGAAGGGAAGCTAAATGTACTAGAAGAGTATGACAGTAACCCCTTTGAGAAATTTCTAGCACCACCTACTATAGATGATGTGCCAGTAGTCACTAATCCTTTTGCCATAATAGGTGCATTGTCTTATCAGAAGAAGTTAAACTTTGACCAAGAAGAATATAGCTTGCGTTTTAAATCTTTAGAGTCGATTATGTACACGCTAAAGGAGAAAGTCACTTTATACAAAAAACTTATCAACTATGCTCCTGACAATAATAAATACCGCACTGCATACGAGGATATACTAGAAGAGATAAGAACTTTTGAACCTATCATAGACATCTTTCACACGTCCAACAGTGTGCATAGAAAAAAAATGGATGAAATAAAACTAAAACTTGACAGTGACATAAAAAGAGAAGGAAGCAAAGCATTTACCATAGGTATTATTATCTTTTTCTTTGTTTTGATGTTGCTTTTTATCAAGTATCTTGTGCGTAAATATATGTCTGACAATGATAGCTTTTATGCCATCAACAAAGCGATGAATATTGGTTTTATCACGTTAACTATACTTACATTGATGTTTGCATATATAGAAAATATCTCTTATCTAGTCACCATTTTAGGTTTTGCTTCTGCTGGTATTGCCATTGCGATGAAGGACTGGTTTATGTCACTTATGGGCTGGGCTACCATCATGCTTGGAGGCTCCATACATGTGGGAGATAGAGTAAGATTTTTACGAGATGGCGTGGAGTATGTGGGCGACATAGTAGACATCTCTATGTTGCGTATGACTATGCATGAAGACATCACTCTTACAACATACACGGTAAACCGTAGAGCTGGACGTATGGTCTTCATACCAAACAACTTCATATTTACTGATATGATTTCAAATTATTCTCATGCAGGACTCAAAACAGTATGGGATGGCATAGATTTTATTATTACCTTTGATTCTGATGCACACAAAGCTTCACAAATCGCCAAAGAGATTGCGAAGAAATATTCTAAAGGATATACTGAAATCACTAGAAAACAGCTCAATAAACTTAGAAGTAAGTATGGTATGAGAAACACCAATGTTGAGCCACGCATCTTTACACACATAGATACCTATGGCATGAAAATATCTGTATGGTACTTAACAAATTCTTATGCTACCATGACGCTACGAAGTACGATATCTATAGAAATCATCACGCGTATTCAAAAAGAAGCAAATATCCAGATAGCATTTCCTTCTCAAACTATCTTTATGGATAAAGACAAGCAACAAAATGTGCCTAATCTTGACAATATACATCCAGATGGAGGGCTATAACGTGCAGAAAGTTTATTTTAAAACCTTTGGCTGTCGCACCAATCAGTTTGACACACAAGTGATGATGTCAAAACTAAAAGATTACACACTTACTATGGATGAACTTGAGAGTGACTTTATAGTGGTTAACTCATGTACTGTTACTAACGGAGCAGACTCCTCTGTGCGTAATTATATATCTTCTATGGGACGCAAAAACCCCAATGCTAAAGTGGTACTAGCAGGCTGTGGGTCACACTCCAAAGGCGAGAGTCTTTTTGAGGACAAAAAGGTCTTTGGCGTCATAGGACATTCTGAGAAAGAAAATATAAATGCTGTACTTAAAAATACAGAACCTTTTTATCAGATAGGAGATTTGGAACACATAGACACTACTATAGTGGAAGAATTTGTAGGTAAATCTAGGGCATTTATAAAGATACAAGAGGGATGTGACTTTGCTTGTTCATACTGTATCATTCCGCAAGTAAGAGGTGCTGCACGTTCACATAGAGAAGAAACAATCTTAGAGCAGATATCTAAACTGGCGTCCAATGGCTTTGGAGAGTTTATACTTACAGGTACAAATGTAGGCAGCTACGGGCGTGACCATAACACGTCTATGGCAGAACTACTTAAAAAGATGAGCCAAATACGTGGTGTACGACGCATACGCATAGGAAGCTTGGAACCTATACAGATAGATGATGAGTTTATGGAGTTACTAAGTGAGCCTTGGATGGCAAAGCAATTACATATAGCCTTGCAACACACTTCTGATAAGATGCTCCAAGTGATGAATCGAAGAAACGATTACAAGTCAGACTACGAAATGTTCCATAAGATTGCTTCTCATGGATATGCTTTGGGGACAGACTACATCTTAGGACACCCAGGAGAAGACGAGAAGGAATGGGCAGAGGCTATTTCACGCGTCAAAGAACTCCCACTTACGCATGTACACGCATTTTCTTACTCCAAGCGAGACAACACCGCTTCTGCTACGATGAAACCAGAAATACGTGGAAACATCGCAAAAGAACGTCATAGAGAACTCACTGCTATTGTAAAAGCTAAAAACTTTGCTTTTAGACGCGAACACACACAAGAACTTGAAGTGTTGCTGGAAAATGGGAAGGATGGTGTCTATAATGGTTTTGACCAGTATTTTAACAAAGTATCTGTAAAAAGTGATGATGATTTGTCTGCAAACTGGGTTTTCTTAAATGATGTGGAGGTAAGCTATGAAGGTAATAAGGCACAGCTTTAATCCAAGTGCTGTCATCGCAAAAAATATCAAAGTCATCATAGGGTTATTGCTACTTTTACTGACTATACTCATCTTTACCTTATTTAAAGACACAGATACTTTACTCACTCACAAACAAGCAAACACACTTTTCACACAAGACAAAATACAAAAAGTTATACTCGATGGTGAGTATCTTCGTCTTCAAACAAAGGATGCATCTTACAAGATATACAAAGAAGCTATCAATCAAAATGCATTTTTTACCAAGTATCCTGTAGAAGTTGCAAAAAAGAACAATACTGAACTTGTATTTCTTGCTTTTCTCTTGCTCTCTGGAGCTTTTTGGTTTTTATTTACCCTCATGAAGCAAGGAAAAATACAGCAAATAAAATATCTTAGAGCATCCAAGACAGAAGAGTCAGGTACGGAATCTATTCAGGCTATCACCTCTAAAACAACCTTTAAAGATGTTGCTGGTATCACTGATGTAAAAGAGGAACTTGAAGAGATTATAGACTTTTTACGTGAGCCTAAAAAATATCGTGATTTGGACATAAGGTTACCAAAAGGCGTTCTTCTTGTAGGCCCTCCAGGGGTAGGAAAAACGCTCATTTCAAAGGCAGTTGCTGGTGAAGCTGATGTTCCATTCTTCTATCAATCTGGTGCATCTTTTGTTCATATCTATGTAGGCATGGGAGCTAAGCGTGTTTCTGAACTCTTCAATAAAGCCAAGCAGTCAGCACCTAGTATTATATTTATAGATGAGATAGACGCCGTAGGAAAAAGCCGCGGTGCATTTAGAAATGACGAAAGAGAGTCCACGCTAAACCAGCTACTAACAGAGATGGATGGGTTTGAAGACTCTTCAGGTGTCATAGTCATAGGCGCAACAAACAAAGTAGACGTACTAGATGAAGCATTACTTCGTGCAGGGAGATTTGATAGACGAATACATATTTCTCTTCCAGATTTAGCCGATAGAGCAAAGACTTTGGAGCTTTATCTTGCACACAAATCAAACAAAGTAGACATTCCTCATGTTGCACGAATGACTGTAGGTTTTAATTTTGCTGCACTTGATACACTCACAAATGAAGCAGCTATATTTGCTATGAGGGAAGGGCGTAAAGAAGTAGAAACCTCAGACTTTGATGAAGTCAAGGAAAAAGTACTCGTAGGCAAACGTAAGATACTTTCTTTTTCTGAAGAAGAACGTGAGATTCAGGCTGTCTATCAAGGTGCTAAAGCTCTCATAGCCACATGGCTAGATATAGAATTTGATAAAATAGGCATCGTAAATACAACTCTAGTCAGCCAAGAACATGAGATACTATCACGTACAAAACTTATCAATAAAGTAAAATTCTATCTTTCAGGCAGTATTGCCACTAAAATGCACTACAACGAACAGTTTAGTAATGCAGCAAATGATATACATCAGGCCAAAGATTTGATAAAGAAAGCAATACATGAGTATGCGATGGGTGAAAACTATGTTAACAGTCAAGAGCAAGAAGCCAATCTCCTCAGTGAATCAATCTCTCAGACTGAAGTGTTGTTAAAAAATGTCGAAAAAGCACTTCCTAAAATCATTGACTACATCAATATGCACGAGAATATAAATCAGCAAAATTGTAAAGAAATTTTACGTGAATTATTTTAGTGGCTTCTACTTGAACAATGAAGAAATTTTGTTTGAGAAATACCTTACAAGAGGAGCATTTGATGTGGTAGGTTTTAGTTTTGGGGCACAAAAAGCAGTTGAACATGCTTACAAAAGCACCTCACGTATAGATAAACTTATCTTGCTCTCTCCAGCATTTTTCCAAACTCAAAAAGATACTTTTGTGGCTACGCAACTCAAGCACTTTGCTTCGCGAAAAGATAGCTATGTAAAACAGTTTTTAGCAAATGTTTCCTACCCCTCAAAAAAAACTCTAGAGCAGTACTTGAGTATAGGTAATGAAGAAGAGCTTGAAGCACTTTTGACATATAAGTGGGATAGAGATAAACTACAAACTATACGAGATAAAGGCATAAGCATTGAAGTGTTCTTGGGAGCAAAAGACAAAATCATAAACTCTCAGGATACATTGGCATTTTTTTCAGAATATAGTACAAGTTATTATCATAAAGATGCTGGGCATTTACTAAAAAATAAAGAGGAATAACATGTCAAATATTATCATAACAGGATGCTCTACAGGTATAGGGCTAGAAACAGCAAAATATCTTAACGAGAGGTTTATTTCCGTATATCCTACTGCACGAGATATAAAAGATGTTCAGATGCTAAAAGAGCTTGGTTTCAAAAATGCCATGCAACTTGATGTAACAAAACCACAGCAGATAAAAGATGTCATTGAAAGTGTTTTAGCCAAAGAATCTCATATAGATGTATGGTTCAATAATGCTGGTTTTGGGCAAGCGGGAGCCGTAGAGGATCTAAGTACCAATGTACTCAAAGAGCAGTTTGAAACCAATGTCTTTGGCCTGCATGAATGCACCCGTCAAATAATACCAATTATGAGGAAACAAGGATTTGGAAAAATAATCCAGCACTCTTCCGTACTTGGTATCATCTCACTTTTTGGACGTGGTGCTTACAATGCTAGCAAGTATGCCATAGAGGGATTAACTGATACCCTTCGCTTGGAACTTAAAGGTTCAAATATCCATGCAATACTACTCAATACTGGACCCATAACAAGTAACTTTAGAAAAACTGCATTAGGGAAATTAGAGAAGCATATAGACATAGAAAACTCTGTTTTTAAAAAACATTATCAAAAGAGTCTCAAGGGTAACAGTAAAAAAGTACCTTTTAATGAAGAAGCAGATTCAGTAGCTGCTGTCATCCATAAGATTATCCTAACAGACAGCCCCAAGCCAAGATATTATATAACGAAAGCTACCTATATATTGGGTTATTTAAAACGGATATTAAGCACTTCTATACTTGACAAAATTTTGCTTAAATTAGGCTAGAAATACATAAAAATATTAAGCTATAATAAATTAAAATAATCAGGATAAAAAATGGATAAAATTAAAATAGGTGTCATCACTACAAGTGACAGAGCTTCACAAGGTATCTATGAGGACATCTCAGGTGTTGCTATCATGGATAGCATGAAAGAATACTTGCTTAACGAGTGCGAATATGAATATAGATGTATTCCTGATGAGCAAGGTCTTATAGAATCTACATTGGTAAAACTCTCTCGTGATTTAAACTGCGACCTCATAGTCACAACAGGAGGTACAGGACCTGCAAAAAGAGATGTGACTACAGAGGCTACTGAAAATGTTTGTCAAAAACTTCTTCCAGGTTTTGGAGAACAGATGAGAGCTGTGTCCTTACAGTATGTGCCAACAGCTATACTTTCACGCCAAACTGCGGGTATTTGTAACGGTTCACTTGTCATAAATCTCCCTGGAAAGCCTAAGTCTATTCGTCAATGTTTGGATGCTGTATTTCCAGCTGTACCATACTGCATAGACCTTATAGGTGGTGCATTTATGGAAGCAGATGAAGAAGTTATTAAAATCTTTAGACCTAAGTCTAAGTAAGACATGTACGGAGCATACTATCTAATATGAATATACCTTTTATTGAAGAAAAATTAAACGAAATCATCAAAGAGCTAGAGAAAGATGTGATGGAGGTACTTATGGATGAAAGTCTTGACAGAAAACAAACCAACTTACGCATGAAACCACTAACATCTACCAAGAAAATACTTACCAATGCCCTAGATAGCATTAAGATGGTAGAGAAGATTGGTCGTGAAGATTTAGAAAAATAATATGACAAACACAATCATAGTCACAGTATTTATTTTTGTACTGATTGTCTTTTTTTGGGGCATAATCAAGGCGACAAAAACACAAAAGAAAATCTATTTGTGGGCATTGTTGCCTTTCATACTCTTCATAGTTAGCATATTCTTTATCTAGTCTCTTGTACTTGTCATGCCAGAAGAGAGCCAGTCTTGTATGCCACCTCTGTACCACTTTAGTTTTTCATGAGGATACCCCATTTTGATTAATGCAAATATCATATCTGGAGATTGGCTACACCAAGGACCGTTGCAAAATATAACCATTGTTTTTACATTCTCAAAATCATAATACCCATCTTTGTCTTTCACTGCTCCTAAGTACTTCATGGCAAACTCAAACTCAAACTCAAACTCTTTGTTGTTTACAAAATAATTAAAAGGCATGTTGATTGATTTAGGTATAGTGCGGTAATCAAACCATTCTTTTGTACGAGAATCTACAAGAAGTAAATTTGGATTTTTTTTCATCTCTTTGAGTGTCAAAAGTACTTCAAGCTCTCCATATGTTTCCAAGTCTTCATCTAGGTGCATGGGAAGTAGCCTACCTTTTGTATGTACATAGGTAGACTTACAAGATTCTGGCACAGAGATATGTGCAAAATTTCCTGTCCATAGGGTATCGTTGTCTATGCGTACTTTTTTGCATTCAGGAGGAACAACCCTCTTTACTGTAAGTGCATAAGGCTTTCCTTTTTTGTCTTTTAGGGTGATAGACACCCCTTTTTCTTCAAAAGACATCTTTTTAGCAAAGAGTGGAAAAGTTGTGAGTAATGTGAATGATATGAGTATTTTAAACATGATTTTCCTTATACTTAGATGATAACAGACAAGGGTAAATAAGTACTACGCCCAAATAACAAAATAAGAATTCATAACTTTGCATTGCCTTTATATGTTTGTAGCCACTTTATATGTGGGGTCATCTTCTTCATAGGTACAAAAAGGACCCGCAGAGTGCAATGCCTTTTTGCAATCTTCTGAAAGGTGGCGTAAAGTAAGTTTTTTCCCTGCTTTTTTATATTTTTCTGTTATGCCATCTATGGCTTCAGCCCCTGATGAGTCCATCACTCTAGCATTTTTAAAGTCTATTATCACTTCATCTGGGTCAGCCAAGACATCAAACTGTTCGTTAAACGATGTAACAGAGCCAAAGAAAAGTGGACCATCTAGCTCATAAATCTTTTTACCATTGACTTCTTTAATGCGTGCCATAATCTTTGCATGTTCCCAAGCAAACACAAGTGCAGAAATGATGATACCTGCTATGACCGCCACTGCTAAGTCTTCAAGTACCGTGATGATGGTCACCGTTATAAGCACAAATGCGTCCGCTTTAGGCATATGCTTAAGACGTCTAAGAGAAGAAAATTCAAAAGTCCCAATACTTACCATAAACATGATACCCACAAGAACAGCTACAGGTATAGCTGCGATGACATCTGAAAAACTAACTACTAATACAATAAGTAATACCGCTGCGGTAAATGAAGACAATCGTCCAAGACCACCAGAAGTAAAGTTGATGACTGATTGTCCTATCATCGCACAACCAGCCATACCTCCAAAGAATCCTGAAGTAGTATTTCCTATACCTAATGCCATACACTCTTTGTTTCCACTTCCTCGTTTGCCACCCATCTCATCTAGTACAGAGAGTGTAAGTAGTGACTCTATAAGCCCCACAAGGGCTACTATAAATGCTACTGGCAATATGATAGTCATAGCAGACCAAGAAAAAAGCTCTGATAGGGGCATCATAAAAGAGGGCATAGATACATTTGATAAGTCAGCTAAATCACCTACTATTTTTGTATGTATTTCTCCAAAGTATACGACTAGTGTAATCGCCACAATCGCCACTAATCCAGCTGGTACTGCTTTTGATATTTTGGGTAAAAACTGCATAGTTGCCATAGTGATGATGATGATAATGTACATCATATAATTCTCCGTGAAACTAGCCTTTACTATATCTATCCATGAGCCATACTGTCCTACATTGGAAGGTGCAAGGAAAGTTAGCTGTGCTAGGGCAATTACAATGGCCAAACCATTTACAAATCCAAAGAGAGCAGGTTGCGGTACAAGACGTATAAACTTCCCCATTTTAAATAAGCCAATAACAATCTGAATAAGCCCTGCGATGATGGAAGTTAGCAATATATAGTGTAAGACCATCATGCTTAATCCCTGCGTACTTAAATCAGGGTACATAGCCTTAACAGATAAACCAAGACCCACAAAAACCACAGCAACAGAACCAGTAGCCCCAGATATCATCCCTGGTTTACCACCGAGTATCGCTGTAATAAGCCCGATGATAAATGCCCCGTAAAGACCCACCATAGGAGAAACCCCTGCTATAAATGAAAATGCAATGGCTTCTGGCACGAGTGCCACAGCAACCAAAGCCCCAGAGAGAATATCATTTTTTATATTTTGTTTTGAATAGTTTTGAATGTTAAACAAGGTGTTTCCTTACATCATATATTATGCGTGGCATTTTAGCATAATTGTTTATGTTTTTAATTGTCCTGCTAAATGTCCAGAAGCAAAACTCCATTGTAGATTATATCCACCACAAGGACCATCTATATTCATCACTTCGCCACAAAAATACAAACCTTTAAGCTTCTTGCTTTGCATAGTACAGGGGTTTATCTCCTTTAGGCTTATGCCTCCACGTGTTATCATCGCCATTTTGAAACCATCGTGTCCATTGATGGTGAGGGGTGTCCATACGAGTAGTCTGTAAAGTTTGTCTCTGTTACTTCCGTTTTGTTTGGCTAGACCCAAAGTAGGGTCTATCTCTGCTAGCTTACATAGCTCTAAACTTACAGACTTGGGTAGCAAGGTAAGGAGTAACGCCAATACATTTTGATGTGGATTTTTCTCTAACTCTTTTTTAAAGTGCTGGCGTATCTTCTCTTCATTCATGCCTTTGGTAAGATTTGCCAATACTGGTACTTCATCAAACTTAGCCAAAAGCGGGGTAATCTCACGTGAAAAATCTAGTACAACAGGACCACGTATACCACCTTTTGTAAATATCAAATCTCCTTTTGCTTTGAGATTTTTATATTTTTTCATATCAACGTGTATATCTACCTTTGCTATGGTATCAGCCCTACAGTTTTCTACCCATTTTTCTTTCACTTTCAATGGCATCATGGCAGGATAAAGTTCTGTAACTTTGTGTCCTACAGACTCTGCCATAGGGTAGCCATCTCCTTCTGCTCCTAAGATTGGGTAGCCCATACCGCCAGAGGCTATCGCTACTGCATCCGCATAAAAAGTATCGGTATGAGTATGCACGCCTGTTACTTTTATGCCATCATGTTCTAAAGTTTCTACTTTTTGTGAACATTGTACTGTGACTCCTAGGTTCTGCATCTCTTCTGCCATTGCATTGATTATGGTAGCAGAAGAGTGGGTTATGGGAAAAACTCTGTAGCCATCAGGCGCATGACTCTCCACACCAAGCTGAGAGAAAAATGACATAAGGTCTTTATGGTCTAAGGCCTCAAGAGCAGGGGACATGAAACGCCCATCACGTCCAAAACGTGCCATAAAGTCTTCATTGGAGAGTGTATTGGTAAGGTTGCAACGTCCACCACCTGTGGCTTTGAGCTTTGCACCAAGTTTAGAGAGTTTTTCCAAAAGAAGTACATTTTTCCCTTCACGCGCTGCGGTAATGGCTGCCATCATCCCCGCAGCACCAGAACCAATGACTATAAGATTGTATGTTGTCATCAAAAACTTCCTGTGAGATATTTGCTACACATAGGGTACACACAATAGTTATATTATACATTAACCTTCCTGATTAAGATGTTTACATTCTTTTTCCCTCCCTTACATTTTCAGGAAGGTTCTTGATATTATGCTAAAATTACCTCATGATGATATTTGATACCCAAACTATGCAAGACATATTTCCCATTCTTCAAGCCAAACTACAAACACAAGATTCTGCCTCTTTTACTGTACTAAATCCAGATACGTTTGAACTATATGCAGGGAGTACCGTGGTGCTAGAACACAAAACATACATCTATAGAGGCTACAAAGCATGGACTGACTTAGCTGAACTGCTTATATGCAAAATGCTTACACCACAAATAGTAGACAAGCACCTAGTAACGCTCACATTTACTAAGCTCAAATCCAACACTTTTCATCTGGATGAAAAAGATACAGAAAAATACGGCATTCATTCACATTTTTCTCACATACAGAAGATGGAGGAACCAGCTTTCCTCTACTACTATCTACAAGCCCTAAACAATGCAAGCATGAGTAAAAGAAAACGCATCTTAAATCTAGGAATCAATAGAGGTGACGAACTAGGGGCGATAAAAAGTTTACTAGATACTAATAAATATGAGGAAAAACAATTTGTAGGCATAGACCATTCTAAAACAGCCATAGCGTTTGCTAGGCACAAGTACCCTGAAGACAATATCGCATTTTATGTAGAAGATATAAACAACCTAGACAAGCTAAAACTAGGGTGCTTTGACCTTCTCATAAGCATAGGTACATTTCAAAGTCCAAGTATAAATTTTAAACCATTTTTTATGAATTTAGTACAAAACTACTTAGAAAAAGACTCTGCTATCATCTTAGGCTTTCCAAACAGTAGATGGAGAGGGGGAGAGATGATATATGGAGCAAAAGCCCCAAATTATGCCATGAGCGAACAATCTCTTCTTTACAGTGACGTCATATTTGCTAAAAAATATTTGCAGCAAAAGAAGTACCGAGTGACAATTACTGGGAAGCAGTATGTCTTCTTGACTGCTACAAAGATTATTGGATAAGTAATTTAACTTCATATTTATATATATTAACTTTAATATTTTATAGTATCAAAATAGTGTCTCTTTCTTCTCTATCTTTATCATATCCCAAAAGAAATCAACATGTTTTTCAAACAAAGATGTCACAGAAGAGGTAGATTTCTTGTCTAGTCTTAGCAGAGTAACTTGCATCTGATAGAAAAATAAAGGAGAGAAAAACTCATTTGCGAGCAATAGGGGGTCAGAAGACTTTATAAGGTCTTCTTGCATCATCCCAAAAAAGATTGCTGAGAGCTTTTTTACATTTTCTTGGTAAAAATACTCATTATATATCTCACGTATACGTACATTGCGGAAAATCTCTTGCATGAGTAGCCTATAAAGAGCTTCATTCTGCCCATCAAAGCTTAAAAGCTTAAAAGTAGTAGCGATGCTAGACAAGAGTGCTTTCTCTTGATTTTTAGCCTCCAAGATGTCCTTGCTGTCAAACAATGTAACGATAGCCGAAGAGCTTAGGTTACTTATGAGCGTTTCAAGTATCTCGTCTTTATTTTTGAAGTGATTATAGAGGGCAGATTGTTTCACGCCCATTGCCCCTGCTATATCTCGTACAGTTGTTGCCTTGTACCCTTTAGTAGAGAAGAGCTTTAGTGATATCTTTAGTATTTTATCTTTTGTTTTGCTTCCTTTGCTTGGCAGGGAAGTGACATTCTCATCGTTCATATTGACTCCTTGAATAGTATTATAGTGAACATATGTTCATATGTCAATACTTCAGTATATAAGTATATGAACACTTGTTCTCTTATATTCTTTTGTTCTTTAGATAAAAAGAACAAGTGTTCATATACTTTCTATAACAAGATTATATATATGAACAAATGTTCTTTAGATGTACTATATGTTAGGTATATACGTACTCTGTGGTGATGTTGCGATAAAGATTATAAATCCACATGGATAGATGCAGAAAAAGTAAAGATGTATATACTAATAAATATTAAGAGCTTGGATAGCTGAGGCAGGATAGAAGAATAGAGTACGCATATTTTTAATAGAATTTATATTATGTTAACCAACAGAGACTAACTAAAGACTAAGGGGCATATATCTCTGCCCCTTAGTCTACTTGTAGCTGTTTTCTATTTGGTACCGCATTTGCCTGCTTGGCACTTCATCGCTTTACTGGCTTCCTTTTTCATGCCTTTAATCTTTCTTCTCATGTCTTTTTTAAGTTTTTTAAGTTTTTTTATATATATTTTTTGTTCTTTACTCAATACTGCTTTGACACCTTCGATGCAAGTAAGTTTGAGTGTTGTAGCTTCTGCTTTAAATGCCGCTAACTTCTCTATATTTGCTTTTTGCTTTGCTACAGGTACATCTTTTCTGCATGCTTCTTTTATCTCTTTACTTGTAGCTTTTATGCTTTTTTTTAGTTTCATCATTTTTGGCATCAATTCTTTACGCTGTGCATCGAGTTTCATTTTCTGCTTAGATGTAAGTGCAAGTTTTGGATCTTCTAAGTGCTTCATGATAGTTTTCATAGGGGACGGGAGCTTCATAAGTAAAGGCGAAGAGTGCCTTTTTTTCATTTTCTTGTGACTACTTTTATGCTCAGTTGGGTGACTGTTACTTGCTTGTATCTGTGCTGGCAATATAAGTAATGCAAGTGTTGCTACAGATGCGAGTGTTATTTTTTTAATCATCATTGGACCTTTTTAGTTTTTGTAGCAATACTATACAAAAATTAGGTTAATTATGAATTAATGAATTCCTGTTTCGTTACTTGGGTCTACGAAGCAGTAGCTTTATGTATGGTTCTTTTGGTATCTTGAAAGACTTCATGAGAGTCTTGTTTTATACCCGACCAAGTTTTAGAACAACCAGAAAATATAAATGCCATAAATACTACGAGAGTCAGTGCTTTTTTCATAATTTGCCTTTTTAAAATTATAGTCTATATATTAATCTTGTGCGTACGGCTACATCTCTTCTTTAGGTTCTTCAATCTTTACTGGCTTGTCTACAACTTTAGCCATAACTTCTACATAAACTTCTGTAGCGCCCGCTGTTTTTACAGCATCAAGTTCTTTTATCAGTTCTTCATAGGCTACAACTTTTGCATCATCTCCACTAGCCCCTACTTTGCAGTCAAAGTCCCAATATGTGAGCTTTTTATCTGGAAGGTCTTTCTTTTTTTCACGTTTTACATATTTTCTAATATCATTCTTTACAGCTTCAAGCACGCGGTCTTCATGTTTTTTTTCATCTGTGAGTTTATACACTTTTTTCATTATCTTCTCCTATTGTTTTGCTTGTTGTTGGCATTACTTCTAGGCTGTCTTTTGTCCATATTGTCAAGCTTTGCTTGTAAGTTTGAGCCTATCTTCTCTGCTTGTGGATTATGAGGTTTCTTCTTCTTTTGTTCAGGTGTTCTTTCATTTTTGTCAGAGTTGTTTTTGGGCCTACTGTTGCGGTTGTTGCTATTGTTGCCATTGCGACCTCCACCTCCACGCTTCTGTCCACCACCTCTACCATTTTGTATAGGTTCAGCCTGTATACTAGGGTCTGGTCTAAAGGCTTCTATGTCTACTTTTTCTATGCTTGACTTGGTAAACCTTTCAATGGCTTTTAGTAAATCATGCTCATCTACACAAACGAGTGACAAAGCCTCACCTTGCATCCCTGCTCTACCAGTTCTACCTATGCGGTGTACATAGTCTTCTGGCACATTGGGAAGTTCAAAGTTTACCACATGAGGAAGCTGGTCTATATCTATGCCCCTTGCTGCTATGTCAGTTGCAACTAGCACACGGATATTGCCTGCTTTGAAGTCTGCTAGAGCTTTAGTCCTAGCACCTTGTGATTTGTTTCCATGAATGGCAGATGCCTTAATGCCAGAGATTTCTTCTAACTGTTTGCAAAGTTTGTTTGCTCCATGCTTGGTACGAGTAAAGACAAGTACTTGTTTCCACTCCCCTGCTTTGATAAGCTGAGAAAGCAACTCACGTTTACGACTTTTGTCTACTAGATGTACAACTTGACTTATCTTGCCTGCTGTAGAATTTTCACGTGCTACTTCTACAAGTACTGGGTCTTTAAGAAGTCCTGAGGCTAGAGATTTTATCTCCCTAGAAAATGTTGCCGAAAACAAAAGCGTTTGTCTGTTTTTAGGCATCATCGCCATAAGTTTTTTGATGTCATGGATGAAACCCATGTCAAGCATACGGTCTGCTTCATCTAGTACCAAACACTCTACAGCAGAGAAGTCTATACCCCCTTGATTGGCAATGTCTAGCAGTCTACCAGGCGTTGCTATAACGATATCTATACCCTTTTTGAGTGCTGCAAACTGTGGGTTTATGCCAACCCCACCAAAGATAACCATAGACTTATAAGACATGTATTTGCCATAAGTTGCGATACTCTCTGCCACCTGTGCCGCTAGTTCGCGTGTGGGGGTTAGTACCAAGACACGGATTTGTTTCTTTTTCATAACAGGAGAGGTCTGGGAAAGACGTTCTAAAAGTGGTAGTGTAAATCCTGCTGTTTTACCCGTACCAGTTTGAGCAGCTGCTAACACATCTCTACCTTCTATGACTAAAGGTATAGCTTTTTCTTGTATAGGTGTAGGTTCTGTATAGCCTTGTTCTTTGACGGCTTTGAGTAAAGACTCGTTTAGTCCCAATTCTGTAAATTTCATGATGTTCCTAGTGACCGAGCCTTGCATTTTTTGTATCAATGCTTCTGTGTCGGTCTTAGGCTAAGTAAGTTTTTTATTTGTAAATGTATGACCGATGTACAATTAGTTCGCGAATTATAGCGTAAGTTATGTATAATGCGATTTTAACATTCTGTCCTCATCGCTTAACTGGATAAAGCACTGCCCTCCTAAGGCGTAGCTCGTGGTTCGAGTCCACGTGGGGACAATAACCACAGATACAGTATGCAAGTTAGACTT
>CAZNEJ010000008.1:0-21736 GCA_964571975.1 uncultured Sulfurovum sp.
ATACAAAGCCTTTTTCTAGTTTGATATAGGTAATATCTGTACTCCAAACCTTGTTAGCTCTATCAATAATTACTTGTCCTGCATCATTTCTAAAATCTTTGAGTAGGTATGGGTATTTGTAATGTTCTTTATTGGCTGTAGTAGTCTTAGGCTTCGGGTACAGGGCTTCTATACCCATATACCGCATAGCTTTCTTGATGAACTTTTTACCCACGTTATAGCCATCTCTTTGTAACTGTGCAGTCATGCGTCTATAACCATAACTTGGGAACTCCTCATAAATATTATCAATCGCATTTAAGAGTTTTATTTCGTTACTTGTACTGAAAGGTTTTACAGCTTTATAGTATAAAGACGACTTGCTAATATTGAGTAATTTACATTGCGTATTGAGTGACAAATTAAGCTTGGTATCCAAAAGTATTTTACGCTCTTTAGAGGATGCCAAGCTGACGAGCTTTTCCACAAGAAAATCCTTTTCGACAATGGTCTCTCCCAATTTTTTTGCAATGGAATCTTTTGACTTTTTCAGCTCTTTTATCTCATCTTTTACCCCAAGGGCATTTGTCCCTACGGTCGGGCATATTCTTTAACGACTGTACTTTTATCAAATGCTAATGACATGTTTTCCAAAAATTGTTTCTTCCAATTTTTAAGACTTACTGGTAGCACTTCATGTTTGCTGGCTATCTCGTTAACTGTCTTTTCACCCTCTAAAACTTCAAGCACTAGCTTTGCCTTGTACCCTCAAGGGGTAGCCCCAAATCTGCATTATAGCTCTTTACATAAATCTATTTAGTAGATTTATTGCACGGACGCTTGTTGAGCTAGTCTTTTTACGCTCATTTTCCTATTCCTTATAATATCTTCTTTTATTCTATCATTTTGAAATAAGAAAGTTATTTTTAGTGGTTTGATTTATGGGGTTCATTATACTCTTATGCAAATTTTTATTTTTCTAAAGGGATTAACTGTTATTTCTTCATCAAATTCTAAGTAAGTAAAAAAGGATTTTAATACAGCCATTTTTCTTTTAATAGTTTTTGCTTTTAATTTTAATCCATATAGGTTTTGAATATATTCTTTCAAAATATTTTTATCAAAATCTTTAATCGTAGTATTTTTATAATTTTTAAATTGATTTAAGTCTATATGATAAGCTTGTAGGGTTTTTATACTCAGGTTTTTTTCAAATTTACAATGAAATTCAAAATTTTGAATGGCTTTGATTAATAACATAAAAATTTTCCTTTAATTTTTATGTTAATAGTACTTTTCTAAGTTGAATGTTAAACTTAATAAAAAAAGGGGTCATTCCAAACCTTTTTTATACGTCTTGTACCATACACTTCACGATACCTATAAAATATATCTTTAATGAGCTTATTTAGCTTCTCATCTACCCTATTTACAATACATCCCACTTGTACCCAATGATAATAAGCACTACGGTTGACTTGGAATAATTTACACATTAGTGTCACACTAAAACTTTTTTGATACTCTTTTATCCATGCGTATTTTATAGAGTTTCCTTGGCGAAATACACGGTTGCCTTTTTTAATATTTCACGCTCTTGTTTAAGTATTTTATTTTCTCTTCGTAAACGTTGATTCTCTTCACTCAAACTCTCTTTAGTTATTGGTCTATTCTTCATATTCTCTGTCCTATGACTATAGATGCCTTTATCTGTCTTCATCCAGTTATACAGTGTTTTAATATTAATATCTAAATCTTCGGCTATTTGTACTGCTGTCTCATTACTATTCTTTACAAGTCAGTTTGATTTATGGGGTTCATTATACTATGAATTTAAAGTAAACTTTGGAAGATTTATAAAATCAAAGTTATTCTCTAGCTCTATTATGGTTTGATTTATATCTTTCCCAATGAGTACTAAAAATGAACTTTTTATCTCTGCATCATATTTGTCATAATGCACATCTCCAAAACTACTGTTGATTATCATGGTATCATCAATATCGCTAAGTTTTACTATCCCTTTTGCACGGTATATATTTCTAGGCAACGTGGTGATAAATTTGTCTAACACATCAAATGTTGTGTCTTTTATGTATATGGTTTTTGATATTAGCGTATTGTTCGATTGGGAGGCTTTCTCTACATCATCAAGATTTACTATCTCTCCTAAAGAAATATCTTCAAATATTTCTCTACCAAGTTCTCCATGTGTTGTTCTCACAAAATAATGGTTTTTAAATATAGGTACGCCTGTAAGTGTATTTTTAATATTGTATTTCTCTTTAATGTCTGCAATATCATTTTCCAGCACTTCTTGCTCTTCTTCATTTGTGAGGTCACTTTTATTAAGCACAAGTATATTTGAACCACCAATTTGGTATTTGAAAATCTCTTCATCCATATATGTTTTGTAGTTCTTGCTGTCTATTACGCATATAATGCCCTCTACCGTAACACCCAAGGTATTTAAAGAATAATATATAGGAAATGGTTCAGATGCACCTGAAGTCTCTACAAATAGTATCTCAGGATTATATTTTTCTATAATCTCTTGTACCCCATCCTCAAACTCTTCAGCCAATTGACAACAGATACAACCTTCAGAGATTTCAAGCACTTCTGAGTGTACATTTTTAAGTATAGTGCTATCCACACCAATGTCGCCAAACTCATTGACAATAATGGCTATATTTTTATCTGGAAAATGTTGTTTTACACTATTTGTAAGCATCGTAGTTTTGCCAACACCTAAAAAGCCTGTGATTATGAAAGAGGAAATCATATTGATGCCTTGTGGGTAAATTTTATTTTAAATGGGATGATATAGGAACTATTGGAAAGTATTAGAAAGTGAGTATTACGGCTATGCCTAAGCACAACCGTAAAATGATTAAGCTTCTGCTTCTACTTCAGAAGCAGGAAGAAGCATTGGTTCTAAGCCAACTTCTTTACACCATGCAGCTGTCAAGTCATAAGCAGCCGATGCTGTCTCAAGGTTTTTTTGAATCAAGTCTTGTTTTTTCTTAAACTTTTTTTCGATAACAGAATCTAGTGATGCAGTACCACCAGAAGCAACATATTTCTTAAGGAATCTATCTTTAATTCCTTCTTCAATAGCTGACTTCTTAACTGTGCCAAGAGCACCAAACAATGCACCCAGCATTGCCATGTTAGTTGCAAGTTCAGTACCCGCAATCTCAACAGCAAATTTAGTAAAGTCTCGTGTAAGTACTTTTACATTCATAGAATCTAAGAATTTTTTATCATGGTCCGTAAGAAGTTCTATATCAGAGTTTATGATAACTAAACCATTTTCTTTAATACCTGCATAAAAAGGCATAGTATATGATTTACCCATAGTCACAACTTGTGGGTGATAAATCATAACTATATCAGGGTAGATAACTTCGCCTCTATCATAAATAGGTACTGTTCCTATTCTTGCATAAGACTCAGAAGGTGCCATTCTTTTTTCAGCCCCAAAAAAAGGATTTGAAACAGCATAGTAGCCTTCAGTATCTGCAGCTGTAGCCGCGATGTGAGCGGCAGTTACTGCACCTTGCCCACCAAGAGCGGGCATTCTAATTTTTATTGAATCTTTTGCCATTAAACTAGTCCTTCCTTCTTACATTTTTTTAAGAATTCTGTAGCTTCTGGAGTAATGTATTTGAAGTCAACAAATCTATCTTTGTCTTGTTCTTTCATTTCCCATAGACCCTCGTGTGCAGCAAGACCAATCTCAAGAATACATGGTGTGTATAGGTGAATATATGTTGGTCCAAGTTCTCTAGCAATCAAAACAGCTTCTCTAAGTACTTTTGCTACCTTTTTAGGTGCTGATGCCGTAAGCTTAACAGAATAGTGACATCCTGAAGTTACCGCAAGTTCCCACATAGGAACTTTATCAAAAACTTTTCCTTTTGGTGCCATTTTAAATACTTGCCCCTTAGGTGTAGAACCTGACTCTTGTCCCCCTGTGTTTGCATACACTTCATTATCAAAACAAATTGTAGTGATATTTTCCTGTCTAAAGAATGACTGTAAAGTATAGTCAAGTCCGATATCGATAGTTGCACCATCGCCAGCTAAAACAATAACATCTTTAGTCTTGTCTGGGAATCTCCAGTCAAGTGTTCTTTTGATTCCAGATGCAATTGCATTTTGATTACCAAAAAGTGAATGTACTGTATGTAAAGCAATATGTGGGAACATCAAAGATGTACACCCAGTTGAGTTAACGATAATCGTCTCTTCAGGTAAAGGAAGAGCAGCCAAAACATATCTAAGTGCTGCTGCTTCTGGACAACCTGCACATAAAGAATGCTCTTCTAATATCTCTTTTTTATCCGTAAGGTCTTTGATTCCACGTTTCTCAACGCTTTCTCCAGCCCAAGTTGCATTATCTTCAAGATCTATAATCTCTTGAGGCATGATGTCTCTAAACTCTGGGTTTATTTTGTAAATATCAACTGACATATTATGCCCCTTTCTCTATGTTTTCTAAGACTTCTTTAAGTATAGCTTCTGCAGGCATAGACATACCACCAGCAACTCTTGGACGACCCACAATATTTGTCTCAGACTTACCATAAAGTGATGTTCTAACTTCTTTTTCTAGCCAACCAATAATATTGAACTCAGGTACAAACACATGCTTTACACCTTGAACCGCTTGAAGCAACTCTTTATCAGGGAATGGTCTAATCGATCTTATTTTAACAACTTTAGATTTGATACCAATCTTAGTAAGCTCTCTTTGTGCTTCTTTTGCTTGGTGTGATGCTGTACCACATGTTACAAATGCAATGTCAGCATCTAAGTCACCAGTGATATGCACAAGACCTTGAAGGTAATGTGTTGCATAAGGTCTAGATCTCTCTACTGCTGATCTTACTTCCCACTGCCATGAAGCATGTGTTGCGTAAGATATGTAGTTAGATTTCATTACAAATGGGTCTCTTAGGAATCTTCCTGGAGGCATTTCAGAATCTATCGGAGGTAGTGGTGCTGCATATGGGTCATAGCGTCTTAATGCTATGTCATCTGCTGGAAGCATCACTGACTCTCTGTTGTGAGACACAAAGAACCCATCACAAACAGTTACCATAGGCACGTGTACATCTGGCATTTCTGCTACGGTAAACGCGGCGATTGTCATGTCAAAAAGTTCTTGAACATTTTCAGCATACCAAATCATACAACCAGTCTCAAGCATAAATGTTACTTCTAAGTTATCTGGCTGGATTGTTAGAGGTGAGTTAATCCCTCTTGCCATCAAGATAAGCTGTACAGGTATTCTTGTTCCAGACCACATTGGAAAGTTTTCCATGGCTCTAAGTGTTCCTGGACCTGAAGTTGTTGTTACTGTTCTAGCACCTGCCATTGCACATCCTGCAACTTCAGACATAACACCAAACTCATTTTCACCTCTAAAGTAATGTCCAACATACCCTTCTGCCCATAGTTCACCAATAAGGTGTGCTGCCTCAGACTGAGGCGTAATAGGGTAAGATACTGAAGCATCTACCGTACATCTTTTCATTGCTTCTTTGACCACTTCTGAACCAGTCATAAAGTGCTTTTCTCTTGGGGCTTCAAAGAGTAGATAATCAGTCGAAACCATTCTTTGACCTGACCAGTTCTTCTCGTCCGTATTTTGTTTTTTAACAGTCATAATAATCTCCTATTTGCCAAGTTCTTGCTTGACTTCTTTAGCGATCTCGATGAATCTTTCTAGTTCTTCGGTATGCTGGTCTCTTATGGTAGCCATAGCATCTTCGTGACCAGAAAGTCCACATATCGCAGCTGTATAGCAGTCTGTTTCGGATCTAATCATCTTCAATGCAACATTTGCATAGTGACAGTGTACACCTATAAAGATACACGCTTTTATATCATTATGCCATATTGTCAAGTTTGGATGATTTGGATTAATCTCCACTTCAGCATCAATCTTAGGATATTTTGGTCTATAATCATACATAGGTATCATTTTAGCATTCAAAACTTCAGACATTTCTTTAATCAATGTTGCTTTTTTCTTCGCTTCCTCATTCCACGCATATAATACTTGTGGACCAGGGAAGATAGTTGCATTATCGCTTGTTAACATTACTCTAGCAATTTCTCTCATTGCTACTTCTTCATCAACTATATCAGTCAATAATATTGCTTTACCTTCTGGTGGCGTGATGAGATCATCGTATACTGCCACTGGATATGGTGAATAATAAGCTGGACCTAAATTAGCCATGTTTTCTCCTCTTTTACATTGATACAACTATTATTCTGCCAAGCATGTAAAGTTTATCTTCATTTATAAAAATCATGAAGATAAAGCTTACACGTTTGGCAAAAAAGTTGTTACTCTTGCAAGAATACAAGAGTGGTTAAGTCTTTGTGGAAGAAGATAACTTCTTACACAAAGAAACGTTACTACTCTGTAGTTACCATTGCCATTTCTATACAATCTCTATTAAGAAGGTCAGAACATACGTATACACAAATTGCGCAGCCTTTACATCTGTCTTCATCAACCCATGAGGTACCATTTTTATTACCATGCTTAGGGTCTTTATCATACATCAAAGTATTCGCTTCTGGACAGTAGAGCGTACACATATTACAATTGTGTGTTGAACACATTTCTGAATTTACTTTTGCTACGTAGTACATTATATTCCTTTATATTATATTTCTAATTTAGTGATAAGTTCTTCACCACTTAAGTCAACAGTTTTAGCCATTTCAAAAGTAGCGTTAATTACTTCCATGTTTTTAGCAAGTAAGTCTTCTTTTTTCTTAAACTTTTTCTCGATAGCAGAGTCAAGTGATGCAGTACCACCAGAAGCCACAAATGAGTTACCTAAAAATCTTTCTCTAACCGCTGCCTCAATATGTTCTTCAGTAACAAGACCAGTAAGTCCTAGAACCATACCCATCATTGCCATGTTTGTAGCAAGTTCAGTACCAGCAATTTTCAATGCCAATTCTGTAGCTTCAAACTGAACAACAGTTGCATTAAGATTTCTTAAGATTTCTTTATCTTCTTCTTCAAGAACATCTACGTCTGAGTTGATGATAATCAAAGCATTTTTTTTCAACCCTGTATAAAAAGGCATTGTGTATGACTTACCGTGTGTTACAACTTGTGAGTGAAAAATCATGATAATATCTGGATAAACAACTTCACCTACTTCATATATGGGCTCAGAAGAAGCTCTTACATACGCTTCGACTGGTGCCATTCTTTTTTCAGAACCAAAAAATGGAACCAAAGAAGCATATTTACCTGCATTTGACATTGCAGTACCTAGGATGTGTGCAGATGTAACAACACCTTGCCCACCTAGCCCAGAAATACGCATGTTATATCTTTTTTTATCTGTTGCCATCTTAGCTTACCTCTCTTTTCTTTTTAGATTCAACTACTGCAAATAACTCTTTTGCTTCAGGAGTCATAAACTCTTCAAATGCAAAACGACCTTTTTCCATCTCTTTAGCATCTCTAAATACATCTGGAGTAGGAATAGAGTACTCAATATTACAAGATGTATATACATGTATGAAAGTTGGTCCAAGGTTTCTAGCTGCAAAGATTGCTCTTCTAATTGCTTTTGCTGCTTTGTTGATGTTTGTCGGAGACATTTTAACAACATACACACATCCAGCAGTAATTGCTAGTTGCATTGCAGGCATTTTACCAAAGTTTTTACCTTTTGGAGACATTTTAAGTACAGCACCTTCGATACTCATACCTGACTCTTGTCCACCTGTGTTACCGTAAACTTCATTGTCTAGCATGATTGTTGTAAACTTTTCACGTCTAAACCAAGCGTGCATAGTCATAGAGAAACCGATATCCATCATTCCACCATCACCAGCTATGGTAATGACATCTTTTTTTCTATCTGGGAATCTCAATCTGAATGCTCTAGTGATACCAGAAGCCATTGCATTTTGATCACCGTAGTTACCATAGATGAAAGGAACAGCGGCTTGCGAAATCGCAAGTCTACCACAACCAGCAGTACCAATTGTTACTGTATCTTCAGGGTTTGGAAGTGCTGCAAAGATGATTTTGATGTAATAAGCCATCCAACAACCAGAACACATTGGGTGTTCTTCTACCAATTCTTTAAACGTACCCATATTTTTCACGCCTACCTCAGAGTAGTCTTTTCCAAATGGGCCGTAATCTACCAATTCGACATAATCTTTTGGTAAATATCTCTTGAACTTTGACGCTGGTATCATATAATTTAAACTCATTGTCTATCCTTTATGCTTGTAATGTTTCTGATTCCATGCCAAGAGCGTTATATATCTCTGTCATAATCAGTTCTACTGGTAATGTCATACCGCCATATACTCTTGGACCTTCAAGAACAATCCCACCATTTGGAATCGCTGCTTTAATTTCTTTACACAACCAACCAACAATGTTATGCTCTGGAACAATCACTGTTTTAGCAGTTGCCAACGCCTCACGAATCTCATCCGTTGGCCATGGTCGAATACATTTAACCTTAACAAAGCCAACGCTTATGCCTTCTTCTTGTGCATATCTATGTGCTTCTCTTCCTTGTGCAGCTGCACAACCAGAGGCAACAATCATTACATCTGAACCTGGGTTTTGTACTTCAATTGGACCGCCTAAGTATTGATAAACATACTTCATGGCTCTTCTGTTACAATCCCAAATCTCTTGTTGCCATACTGAGTGAATCAAGTAAGACATAAAGTTTGATTTTTGTACAGGTGCATCTCTTTGAATTCTTGCTGGTGGCACTTCGTTATCCATTGCAGGTACTGGTGCTTTATAAGGGTCACATTCAGTAAATGCATATTTTTCATCCATCATATCCACATACCCTTTTGCATGTGTTACAAAGAAACCTTCAGTTGATACTGATACAGGAATGTAAACATCTACTTTTTCAGTAATAGCAAATGCTGCGAGTGTATAGTCAAATGTATCTTGCTGATTTTCAGCATGAAGCATAACGATACCTGAATGCATCAAGTACGCCATCTCAAGGTTATCTGGCTGGATAGAAAGAGGTGCATTAATAACTCTTGTAAGTACACCAAGTACACAAGGTATTCTATGTCCTGGCCATGAAACAATTGCTTCAAGTCCTCTAAGTAATCCTGGTCCTGAAGTAGCAGTAAACATACGTACACCACCTCTTGCTGCTCCTGCGATTGCAGACATCGTACCAAGCTCTTCTTCTGCTCTATAGTACTCTTTGATGTGACCTTGTGCGTAAATATCACCAACTAGGTGCATTACTTCTGACTGTGGTGTAATAGGGTAGGCAATCGCCATATCAGTACTTGATCTTTTAACAGCTTCTGACATTGCTTGTGCACCTGTAATAAAGTGTTGTTCTCTTGGAAGCTCATTTAAAAGCTCGTCCATACTTACTAGTGTTTTGTTTAAACTCATTTATCTCTCCTTTATCTTATTCGACTTCTGCAACGTGTTCACCTTTTCTACTCATAATGAGAGATCTATACTCACCATAATCAGCAGGTGTAAGTGAACCCCAATCCTCTTTTGGTAAAGATGGATTTTCTGGAGGCATTGTAGCTGTATGTTCGATACCAAGCTCTTTTCTCACTTCTACAATAACATCTCTAAACTTCAAGACATCTTCAGCATGCACATCTCTTATAGAAGCCATAGCCTCTTCGTGTCCCATTTCTGCACACATTGCTACAGTATAGCAGCCAGTGCCTGCTCTAATCATTCTTAGAGTAAGGTTAGCATAGTGACAGTGTACGCCTATAAAAACACATGCTTTGATTTTGTTATCTAAGATGGTTAAGTTAGGGTGATTTGGGTTAATCTCAGCCTTTACGTCAATCTTAGGATACTTAGGTCTATAATCTGGCATAGGAATTATTTTACAATTTGGAATCTCTGATGCCATCTCTAAAATCGCTGCTGATTTATCTGCAACATCTTCTCTCCAGTCCCATAAAACCATTGGTCCAGGGAATATAGTTGGATTGTCCATTGTGAGTAGTGCTTTAGCAGCATCTCTCATAGCCTCTTCTTCTTCTACAATATTACCATAAAGTAATGCTTTACCCTCAGGTGAAAGTTCTACACCCATAGATGGTGCCGATTGTGGCATATAACCTACCGGACCTATCTCTATTTTGTTTGACATATTTGACTCTCCTTAATAAAATGTTATCAAAAACGATTTGACTTCAGCTATAAGCTAAGGCATCCTATCTAAAAATATATCTAAAAACCTAACTAAAAGGTATATATATACTCCAAGACCCAATAAGTGTGTAGTTTGGTAATATTTTTTTTACCAAAATACAGCCAGTTCTGCAGAAATAAAAGCGATGAATGTAAAACATGCCTAGATTCAACGCATTATTTTCTTAATTATTTATATCGAACCCTTATAATACTAATATAATCATATTATATAAAACTGGTATTAAAACAATGCTTATAGCCTTGTATATTCTGATATTTGTGTATATTCTCTACATAAAAATTTGGCTTTAATAACTACTATCATTTTGTGACTATTTTATGTCTTAGGATTTTAAAATACGGTCATTCATTTTAGCAGACCTATAGTAATTGGAGGTTCCACCCTTTAAGTAGTAAAATATTTTTTAAAATAATCCTTTACTAGACCATCAAAATATCTCATGCGTTCTTGACTCTTAGGGATACTGGTCCGTAAGTTTTTCATCTTTTGCAAAAACTCGCCCACACTATGTGGTACAACTTCCTCAAAATACTGGCGTAATTGTTTTGCAAAAGCAGGAGATGCACCTCCTGTAGAAAAAGCTATAGTCAAATCGTCTTTCTTTATATATGAGGGGAAGATGAAATCGCAATACTCCGTATCATCTACTGAATTCAGCAAAATTCTAGAACCCCTACTTTCTTCATAGATACTTCTATGTAGTGCTTCTATATCTGTTGCTGCTATGACCACGTCAAATCCCTGTATATCTCCCATAGAGTAAGCTCTTGTGTGCAAGGTCAACGCATATCTTTCTATAAGGCTTTGAGTATCATCATCTACTTCTATGGCTATCACTGTAATCTCTTTGGTAAAATCAAGCAATTTTTCGATTTTATCCATAGCGATGCTGCCCCCACCAACAACCAATACTTTTAAGGTACTCATGTCTACAAACATTGGAAAATACGCCATCAACATTCCCTCATTAGCATTGCTCTTACGCCCACTACTTCTCCTACAACTATCAATGCTGGCGTGGGTAAATCTTTTGCTTTTTCATAGATGGTCTCAAGCGTTCCAACAATAACTTTTTCATCTAGCAATGTACCACGACTTATGACAGCCACAGGGTACGACTTGGACTTACCGATACTAAGCAGTTGTGTGCAGATATTTTCTAACTGATGTAGACCCATCAGAAATATAATAGTTTCATCTTGTTTAAATGTTTCCCAGTTGAGTTGTGCATAGCCTTTTTCAGGTGCTTCATAACCCGTAACCACACGAAAAGAAACAGACTTGCCACGGTGGGTTATGGGGATATTTGCCATCTCAGGTACAGCTATGGCCGAAGTCACACCAGGGATAAACTCAAATGCTATGCCTTTATCTGCTAAAAAAAGTGCTTCTTCTGCCCCACGTCCAAACACCACAGAGTCTCCACCTTTTAGACGAACTACCACTTCATGAACTAGTACCTTTTTGTACAGTAGGCTATTGATTTCTTCTTGGGGTAAAATATGATGCTTGTTCTCTTTTCCTACATAAATACATTCGCACGAGGGTTTAGCTTCTCTTAAAATGTCAGGATTTACAAGTCTATCATAGATAATCACATCTGCATTTTGTATGACACGTAAAGCCTTGAGTGTCAACAGTTCCATATCACCAGGTCCTGCACCCGTCAAATATACTTTCCCCAAAGAAAAATCCTTTTTTCTAACATTCTACAACATAATCCACTATTAACAGCTTTTTAGCTATTATCTACTTTAAATATTTACTCCAAAGATAGTAAATAAGATGGATAACAAGGCTATACAAATGGACAAATCAAAATATATATGGATGGATGGCACTCTTACCCCTTGGGATGAGGCACAAGTACATGTACTAACTCACACCCTACACTATGGCAATGGTGCTATAGAAGGCACCAAAGCCTATAAAACTGTAGATGGAAGATGTGCTATATTTAAACTTCAAGAGCATACACAAAGACTTCTTAATTCATCAAAAATGACACTGATGGACGTACCTTATACGGCCGAGGAACTAAACCTTGCACAAGTAAAACTTCTGCAAGTCAATGAACTTTTTGATGGTGCTTACATACGTCCACTAGTCTATCTAGGCTATGGTGTCATGGGTCTTTACCATAAAGACTGTCCTGTTCAGGTGTCTATCTCTGCATGGAAATGGGGTGCGTACTTAGGTGAAGAAGGTTTACGAAAAGGTATCCGTCTTAAAATCTCATCCATGACACGAACACCAAACACATCGGGCATGGGTAAAGCAAAAGCAGTAGCCAACTACTTAAACAGCCAAATGGCAAAGTTTGAAGCTGTTGAAGCTGGTTATGATGAAGCACTGCTACGTGATGACCAAGGTTATATTGCAGAAGCTTCAGGAGCTTGTTTCTTTATGGTAAGAGATGGGAAACTCATCTCCCCACCATCAGATAACACCCTAGAGTCTATTACCCAACAAACGGTTATAGACCTAGCCAATGACATGGGTATAGAAGTAATACGCCGCCGCATAACTCGTGAAGAAACCTACATTGCAGATGAATGTTTCCTTACAGGAACTGCTGCAGAGGTAACACCTGTGCGTGAGATTGATGCACGTATCATTGGGGGTGGTTCACGTGGAACTATTACAGAAAAATTACAAACAGCATACTTTGATGTGGTTGCAGGAAAAAATCCTGATTACATCCAACATTTAACATACATAAACTAAAAGGATTTACATGCCAGCAGATATGAACGACTATTTTAAAAAGAAGAAACCAACAATGAATAAAAGTACCTCAAATGGAGGAAACAGTGGAAACAACAACGGAGGAGGAGGAAACCCTTTCGATGCTCTACCAAAAGGCATACCACCATGGGTTATCGTGATAGGTGCCATTATAGTAGGGTTTATTTTACTTAAACCATTTACTATTATCAATTCTGGTGAAGTAGGCATCAAAGTAACTACAGGTAAATTTCAACCTGAACCACTTCAGCCAGGTCTTCACTTTTTTATCCCTGTTATACAGAAAGTAATTCCTGTCAATACACGTATCCGACTTATTACATATTCCAATGAAAGAACAACTGAACTTGGTGATAAATACAAAGGTTTCGAAGGCGGACTTAGAAGAAATGCTGCCATCCCAGTACTTGACAGACGTGGACTCACAGTCAATATAGACTTAGCCGTACAGTACAGCCTTAAGGCATCGTCCGCACCAGAGACCATAGCTACATGGGGTTCAAGCTGGGAAGAAAAAATTATCAACTCTAAAGTAAGAGAAGTGGTACGTGATGTAGTGGGTCAGTACACAGCAGAACAACTTCCTGAAATGAGAAATACTATAGCAACTGCCATCCAGACAAAAGTTACACAGAAAGTAGATGCACTTCCAAATCAACCCGTGATACTTTCATCTGTAGAGCTTAGAAACATCGTTTTACCTCCTAAAATTAAAGGTAAAATAGAAGAAGTACAAGCTGCCAAACAAGATGTAACTATCGCAGAACAAGAGAAAGAAAAAGCAAAACAACACGCACAAAAAGCAGCAGAGATTGCACGTGGTGAAGCTGATAGAAACCGTATTGAAGCACAAGGTGAGGCTGACAAGATTCGTATTGAAGCAGAAGAACAAGCCAAAGCCAATACACTCATCTCACAGTCGCTTACACCTGAACTTTTACACTTAGAACAAATTAAGGTACAAGGCAAGTTCAACGAAGCTCTTAAAGTCAACAAAGACGCTAAAATCTTCTTAACACCTGGTGGTGCTGTGCCTAACATTTGGGTAGACACAAAAGGAAGAACACAACAAACGACTACTATAGAACAATAAAACATGTAGAGAGGCAGACTTATTTGTCTGCCTCTCAATAAGGTCAACACCCAAATTGACCTCTACATATCTTGGAGAAATTACCATGACGATAGACTGGAATAAAAATACCCTCATCCCTGCTATTGCACAAGACTTTGAGAACAACGAAGTACTCATGCTAGCCTACATGAACGAAGAAGCATATAAGCTCACGCTTTCTACTGGTTATGCACACTATTACAGCAGAAGTCGGAAACGTATTTGGAAGAAAGGTGAAAGCTCTAGTCATACCCAAGAAGTAAAAGATGTACTCCTTGACTGCGATGCAGATACGATCATACTCAAGATAAAACAAAATGGTGTAGCTTGTCACACAGGTACTAAAAGCTGTTTTTTTACTTCAGTCACACAAGACAAAGTTATCTTGCAAAAAGAAATAAATACAGATGCTATTTATAGTGTGATAGATACACTCTACCATACTATACTAAAACGCAAAAATGCCCCATCTGAAGCCAAATCTTGGACAAAAAAACTACTCGACGATAAAAAACTCATGCTTTCTAAGATACGCGAAGAAGCTGATGAAGTATGCATAGCTATAAATGAAGAGAGTGACGAACAAGTCATCTATGAATCTGCTGATTTACTCTATCATACGCTTGTAGGGCTAGGATATAGAGACATATCACCAGATAGAGTAAAACAAGAGTTAGCAAGAAGATTTGGAATGTCAGGGATTAAAGAAAAAGCGGATAGAAAGAAATAACACTAAAGACACAGATACTTGTGTCTTCTAGCTATCCCCCGCAACTCGGACTATCCGCATTACCACCAGCAAAATACTTACCATCAAAAGAAACCAATGAATAATTACTCTCAGACCCAAGTGACTCTTTTAGTCCCTCAATAGATAAGAAACCTAAGGATGTTGCACCTATCTTTTCTCTTATTTCTTCTACAGAATTATTTGCAGAGATAAGTTCTGCTTTGGTAGGCGTATCTATACCGTAGCGACAAGGGTACTTTATCTCAGGGGCTGCTATACGCATGTGAACTTCTTTGGCTCCAGCATCTAGTAGCATACGTACTATTTGCTTAGACGTAGTTCCACGTACAAGAGAGTCGTCTATAATGGCTACTCTCTTACCTTTGATAAGATGCTTAACGGGAGAAAGTTTCATTTTTACTTTTAGGTCACGTATCTCTTGGGTTGGCTCTATGAAAGTACGCCCTACATAGTGGTTACGTACAATTCCCATCTCGAAAGGAACACTAAGTTCATCTGCGTATCCTTTAGCAGCGGCCACCCCTGAGTCTGGTACAGGTAGTACCAAATCCACATCAGCAGGTGCTTCTTGTGCTAGTCTTCTGCCTGTTTTTAGGCGTGTTTTATAGACATTTTTACCATCTATATCTGAGTCTGGTCTAGCAAAATAGATGTATTCAAAAGCACAGGGATGAAAGTCTACATTGTCAAAAACCATTTCCGACTTTGGCTCTTTTCCTTCTTCAAAAGTAAGCATCTCTCCAGGCCTAACATCACGCATAAACTCAGCTCCCACCAAGTCAAAAGCACAGGTCTCAGAAGCCACCATATAGCCACCATCTTTAAACTTAGCTAAGGAAAGTGGGCGTATACCAAAACGGTCACGAATAACAAACATTTTTTTACGACTTTGTATGGCTAAACAGAATGCACCTTCTATCTTCGTAAGCATATCTTTGATTCGGTCCACCAAAGAACTTTCTTGAGACTTTGCTATGAGATGAATGATATTTTCAGTATCCATATCCGTCTGAAAGATAGCACCATTATCGATGAGTTCATTCCTTACTTCCATTTTGTTAATCAAGTTTCCATTATGCACTATGGAGATTTCACCCAATTTATATTTTGCAAAAACAGGTTGCACATCGCCTTTTGAGTCATTTCCAGCTGTGGAGTATCTGTTATGCCCTACAGCACAAGAACCTTCTAGCTTATTTAGCGTATCTTGAGAGAAAACATCGGCTACCATACCAAGTTTTTTATATACCTCAATCCTTTTACCATTTGCTACAGAGATGCCTGTACCCTCTTGCCCACGGTGTTGCATGGAAAAAAGCGAATAATACGCAACAGTAGAAGCTTTTTTTGTACCAAATACACCGACAATTGCACACATATTATATCCCTAGACAGTCATTAATAGAGTAAAACCCGCTCTCTTGACCAACCAACCATTTGGCCGCTCTTATAGCACCTTTTGAAAAAGTCTCTCTTGAAGTTGCTGTATGATTAAGCTCTAAAAATTCACCATCGTTGTAAAATCCAACGGTATGACGACCTACTATGTCGCCACCCCGTAATGCCATAACAGCTATCTCGTCTTTGGTTCTAGCACCTATCTGTCCATCTCTGCCACTCACACGAACGGCATCAAGTTCAAGCCCCCTGCCTTTAGCAGCAAACTCACCTAGAGTAAGTGCTGTACCAGAAGGAGCATCTACTTTATGCTTATGGTGTTGCTCTACAATTTCAATATCGAAGTCTTTAAGCGTACGCGATACCTGCTCTACTAGTTGCTTCAATAGTGCAATACCTGCAGACATATTGGATGCATATAATACGGGCATATTTTCAGAAGCTTCCATCATCAAGTTTTGCTGATGCTCAGTAAAGCCTGTGGTTGCTATAACAAGTGGGGTTGGATTTACCAAGGCTGCTTCACATAAAGCTTGTGTGGCTTTTGGAGCAGAAAAATCTATGACTATATCACAATTTTCAAGCAGTACCTTCATGCTATTGGTCACCAAAATATCAGAGGGTAAATCACGTTTAATCTCATCAAAAATATGCACTGCACTAAGTGGCAATTCACTGTCATGTAGCAAAGCATCTACAAGAAGATTTCCTACCCTGCCTGTACTGCCTACTATGCCTACTCTACTTGTCTCTGCCACTACTGCTTCTCCTGAAGATATGCAATAACCTGCAACGCTGCAATAGAGCCATCACCTGCTGCGGAGACTACTTGCTTGGGTGCATCTATACGTAAGTCACCTGCTACAAACATACCTTCTATAGATGTATGCATCTTTAAATCTACTATAACCTGATCCCATTCACTCATTGCACAAATGAACTCACCCTTCTCATCTTTAAGTACATCATTTTTTACATCTTGACCCACAAAAACAAAAAGTCCCGTGTTGTCCATATGTGTAATCTTATCTGTTTTGAGGTTGCGTATATCAACACCAGATAAACCCATCGCATCACCTACTGCATCTTCTATCACAGAATCAGTAATAAAGTGAATATTATCTTTTCGTATAGCTCTATCTAAAGTAGGAGGCGCTGCTCTAAATTCATCTCTCCTGTGTACGACATAGACATCCGAACAGATATTGGAAAGAAAAAAAGCTTCTTCTAACGCCGTATCTCCACCACCTAGCACCGTTACAGGTTTGTTTTTATAGAAAAAACCATCACAAGTAGCACAAGTACTGACTCCTCTACCAAAAAATTCATCTTCACCTTTAAATCCAGCTCTTTTTGGTACTGCGCCTGTTGCTACTATGACTGTTTTAGCTTCTACTGTATCTCCACCATCAAGAGTAACAGTAAAGTGTTCTCCTGTTTTTTGCACAGAATTTACTTTTTTCATCTCATGCTTAAGTCCAAATGCAAAACATTGCTTTTGCCAAGTGTCCATAAAATCTAAACCCGTTTTAGAGCTATCGAAAAAACCTGGGTAATTTTCTATCTCAGAACTTTTTGTTATCTGCCCACCTGGTACCCCCATCTCAAAAAGAGAAACATTTTGAAGTCCACCGCGAGACGCATAAAGTCCTGCCGTTAAGCCTGCTGGTCCACCACCAATAATTGCACAATCTAACATTGATATATCCTTTTATGAAAAATAAAATATTTAATCGAATAATATTCATATATTATACATTTATATTACTTGGTTAAATATTTTAGAAGAAGTGAGAGAAGAGGGAAAATCCCTCTTTTGAAAGTTTTACTTAAGTAGTCCATTGATTTTATCTGCAAATGCATCTTTAGATGCTGCACCTACGATTTGGTCTACCATCTCTCCATCTTTGAAAAATAAGATAGCAGGGATAGAACGGATTCCATATTTAACAGCAATCTCTTGTTGTTCATCTGTGTTTACCTTACAGATAGCGGCTTTTCCATCAAAATCTTCTGCTAGTTCTTCGATGACTGGAGCAATCATTCTACAAGGTCCACACCATGGAGCCCAAAAGTCTACCAATGCTACGCCCTCTGCGATTGTTTCATCAAAATTTTCCTGTGTTAAGTCTATGTATTTTGCCATGTTTATTCCTTTTATTATTGTATATTTCAAAAATTATAGCGTAATTTCTTTATAAATCTATTTCTATAGCTTATATTTTTTATAATATCTATCACTTGTGTATTTATTGTGTATTATCAGGACTTAATCACTCTTGTTTATGATAAGTCTAACTCTATCTCAGGAAATTCTGAAGAACGAGAACCTTGTATAGCTTCTGTTTTGACTCCCTTTACCGTATATACAAAAGAAATTTTGGTTTTGTCAGTACTATTTTTGTTTGCTCTATGCAAAAGCAAGGAATGAAAGATAAGTACATCTCCCTTTTTTAAAGTAGAAAATACTTTCTTCTCTATCATTTCTCTATTTTTTTCATATTCTTTGGAAAAATACTCTTTGTCATCAAACTGTTCTGCATCAAAGTTTATTTTGTGACTACTTGGGACAAATTCAAGCACACCATTTTCAGCACTCTCAATACCAAGAGCTAACCATACGCTCACTAGATTATCATCAGAATATCTCCAATAGCGTCTGTCTTGATGCCAAGATGTAGCCATGCTCAAATGCGGTACTTTTGTCATAATAGAGTTGTGGTGTGCCGTGATAAGAACTACTTTTCCACCTAGTAATTGTTGCAATACTGGACGCAGTTCTTTATCTTTCATCCATGACTGAAATAAAGGACTCCTATCGTACACCTGACGTAATCTGCGTACTGTATTATGTCTTGCATCTTCTTTTGAATCATAATCTATGACACAAGTACGATACTCTTTGCTTCTATTTCCGTACCCTATCTCCGTCTCTATAGGTTCTATCTGTTTATCCAAATGCTCTTGTGCCACTTCGCGTATGGCATCACAACGCTCTTCATCTAAAAAACCACGCAAAATGATAAAGCCATCTTTATTAAATTGTTTAAGTTCGGTCTGCGTAAGTGTCATGTGTCTGTCTTTAAAATTAAATTATAAAATTATAACGTAACATTCTCTATAAACTCCACCTCGTTTCCACGCACTATAAGTGCATCTATACTAAAAGCCAAATCTAAGCCTTTTACTTTCAGATAATACTGTGCAGAATTGATAACTTTTCTAAGTTTCGCAGGGGTAATGTTATAGATAGGGTCAAAAGAATCATATTTATCATATTTGCCAGACTTCACTTCTATAAAGTGTAAGACCTCATTACGTTGTGCGATGATGTCTATCTCACCTAGTTTCCTAGCAAAGTAGTTACGCTCCAAAATGACAAAATCCTCCTGCTCTAAATACTGCGTAGCCAAAGTTTCACTCTTGTCTCCAAAAAGCTTGGGTAATTCACGCATAAAAACTCCTTTATTTCAAGCAGTATAGGATAAAAAGATGGGCATAGTTAAAAACATGTCAAATTGACATATTTTTAACTAAAACTATAATTATTTATTAGATATAGTTATTATCTAACTCTCACAATCACTTGGCTATAATTCCAATTATTTTAAAGGGGTAAAAATGACAACAAAAGTTAAAAATCGCTGGTTTATGGTACTAGGTGCAATGGCTATACATATGTGCATAGGCTCAGTTTACGCATGGAGCGTGTATGTAAAACCCATACAATCTACTATGGATTGGACACTCACCGATGTGACCATTACTTTCTCTGTAGCTATATTCTTTTTAGGTCTAGCTGCTGCTCTCATGGGTAAATTTGTTGAAAAAAATGGTCCAAGAGTGGCTGCTACACTTGCAGCTGTGCTTTTTGGTCTAGGAACTGTCGGTTCAGGCTTCGCCATAGCTATGGAGTCCAAAGTACTACTCTATCTTACTTATGGCGTGCTAGGTGGTGCAGGGCTTGGTATTGGGTATATCTCTCCCGTGTCAATGCTAGTCAAATGGTTCCCCGACAGACGTGGTATGGCAACTGGTCTTGCCATCATGGGCTTTGGTTTCGCTTCAGCTATCTCTGGTCCTGCCATAAAACTACTCATAGACTCTGTTGGTATCCCCTCTACCTTTTACATCTTAGGTGGCATCTATTTTGTTATCATGTTCATAGCAGCTCAGTACCTAGCTAATCCTCCAGAAGGATACATGCCAGAGCGTTTTTCTGAAGCTATTGCCTCAGGTAAAAAGAAACTCAAAGTTGACTTGGCAAACATTACACGTAATGAAGCTATCAAAACAGGTAGATTTTATGGTTTATGGATAATGCTTTTTATCAATGTTACCTGTGGTATAGCCATCATCTCGGTAGCCTCCCCTCTTATGCAAGAGGTCATCGGCATCTCTGCACTAGCTGCTGCGTCTGCTGTAGGTCTCATGGGTATCTTTAATGGTGCTGGTCGCATCATCTGGGCAAGCATCTCTGATTACCTCACTAGACCTATTGTTTTTGTGATTTTCTTTATCACACAGATTATTGCTTTTTATCTTTTGACCACGATCACAAGTATATTTCTCTTTCAAATCTTGGTCTACTACATCATGATGTGTTACGGCGGAGCTTTTGCATCTATCCCTGCATATATAGGTGACATCTTTGGCACTAAAGAGCTTGGTGCTATTCATGGCTACATCCTTACTGCATGGGCATTGGCTGGTCTAGCAGGTCCCATCATCATCGCATATGTAAGAGACACGACGGGAAGCTATACAGGCACACTCTATGTATTTGTAGGTCTTTTTGTTGTTGCACTAATCACTTCACTGCTTATGCTGGTAAACATCAAAAATATACAAGCTGGTCAAGCACAAGTGTAACTTCTAACTTTCAAAAAAAAGATAGGTAGGAGTGAAGTTCTCTTATTTATCACAAAATCAAGTTCTTATTAATCTTACTTCGTTATTATCGGTAAAATTAACCCCAAAGGATGACAATGTCAACGATAAATATAGCTCAAGAATGTGGATGCTTCAAAAGAAGTGCATTAGAAAATAATGTCAATTATGAAAACAAAGATGACGCGATGATAAAAGCACAAGGTATGATAAGCCTTATGAATGAAAAATTCTGTGGCAAACATGGTTTTGAACTTAGCGAAAATGGTGATGATTTTTCTATAGCTATGAAAGCTCCTCAAAAAGCTCCTCAACAAGAACAAGCAACTTCAGGCGGATGCTGTGGTGGTGGACACTGTTAACAGGGACTTTATGTCCCCATTAACCACTACTTAAAATTCCCAAACACCAAAGGGGCTTTTAAGTCAAGCGTCTTCACTTCAGCCATCACGGCTTGCAAATCATCTATCTTTTTCCCACTTACTCGTACTTCATCACCCTGTATAGACGGTGTAACTTTGACTTTCATAGCCTTTATAGCTTTTACTATTTGCTTTGCTTCATCTTTGTCTATAGTATCTACTATACGGTAAATGACTTTTGTAT
>CAZNEJ010000009.1:0-20837 GCA_964571975.1 uncultured Sulfurovum sp.
CTCAGTAGACCCTCCACCAATGTCTACAAGTACAAAAGTATCTGAAGCATATTGTAACTTTTCCAATCGGTTTTTTACTGCTATCAAAGTTAGTCTAGCTTCTTCTTCTCCAGAGATAATCTCAAAAGAAACACCTGTTTCTTTTTGTATCTGATTCAAGACTTCATCAGAATTAGATGCTCTTCTTACTGCTTCTGTGGTCACAGCTCTAATGCTATGCCCTGCAAAGTTTGTCTTAGCCTGTGCTTCTTTTATGGCGACAATGACCCTAGCCACCGCTTCGTCATTTACAAAACCATGTTTTGCTAAACCATCTGCTGTTTTTACTACTTTTTCATATCTAAAAATTGCTTTTTGCGTACTACAGTCATACTCCAACACGCGTAATGAGTTTGAACCTAGGTCTATAGCTATCATGATTTCATCACCATGTCCATAAGCTTTATTTACTTTACATTTCATAGGAACATTATAACCCAAATTACCCTTGTCTCTCTTTGCGAAGGAAGTCCTGGTCCTATACTATCCAGTGTACAAATTGACACACAGATGAAGTAGTATTCAGGTGATGTTATTGCCCCACTAAGTGAATACCCTAAATATGCTCGTTTGTTAGAAGAAGTCCTTTAATTTAAGGCTCAAAATGTAATAATGCCATTACTATAAAGCTAAACTTATCGTTAGCTTGGGGCAGAAAACTGTTGGTATCTTATAAGCCTACAAAACAGCGTATCCTCTTGTATAAAAAGATGCCTATGCTGCTTTATGATCTTATTGGACTTTTCTCCTTTCTTCTCCTGCTCTGATGATACGTTTTCTTTTAACAAAAGGATAAACATGCATAAGTCATATACCGTACTAAAATGGTCATCCCTTATAATCGCATCAGTCATTCTAGCAAACTGTGGCGGAGGTGGTAGCTCAAGTAGTACTGATGCCCTAAATGATACTCCAACTTCGGTCATAAATGGTTCGGATGATAATGATGCTGTCATAAAAGATACTTCAACTTCAGCTAACCATGGTGTCAGCACAAAAAATGATACTATAGATACAAGCAATAATACAAATACCAAAGAGGATGAATTTTCAAGATCCACACACCAAGGTCTCAACTTCTATTATAAAAATATTTCTTCTTCTGAGTACAAGCTTACACAATTAACAGATGCCAGTTATAATACTTTAAATGAAACCCAAAAGTCACAAGTTGCAAATAAGCTACTAAGTACACTATTTTTTGGGTATCCACTAAAAGTGCTGCAAGAAAAAATTGCATCAGGCAACTTTATCCAAAGTATTCAAAATGATTTGGCTACAGACAAAACAGATAAAGAATGGTTAGAAACGCATATCCTAGATGCAGAGCAATTTGAACAGTCTAGAAATAACCAACAACCCGCTGTAGATATTTTAGCACGTTTTCATGCCATGAGACATCTTGATAAATACTTTTTAGACAACTGGACGGCGTATATTCTTACACAAACCATCATGTTCTCTCCTGCTTATGAACTTCCTTCTTCTCATACGCCAAATATCGCAAGAGTTTATAATCGTTTAGTAAGCATGTTAAAGACCGATAGTGGCATGCGTTACATGACATATGTACACATGATGAGCCAAGACAATTGGCGACGCTTTAGAAGCCCTGAAGACAATGGTAGAGAAATGATGGAGATATTTACCCTAGACATGAATGACTCCCGTGTAGCTCTTGCAGGACAAGCACTACAAAACTGGAGGCTTGACAGAGAAAGTGACACCCTTGTTGTGGGCTTAAACCACAATAGACAGCCTATCAATCTCTTCAACACTACTGTTTACAGTGGTGAAGATTTTTATCGTGAGCTTGTCAAGTCTAGTGCATTTAGCAAAGGAGTCACAACAAGAATAGTCGACTTCTTTTTTACGCAAAGCTCTGGAGATAAAAAAGCACAAATCACAAATAGTATACTTTCAAGTAATCCTGAAACATGGCAAGATATTTTACTTCAAATTGTATTTTCAGAAGAATACCTTCTCCATACTACACGTGCCAAAAGTGCAGAAGAGCTTTTTTTCTCAATGTCTAAAAAAATTGAATTCATGCATCGCACAAGAACATTCCATGAGCTTAAAGATGCTTTAGAAGATATGCATCAAGCAAGCATGAGATACAAACTTGGGAAACGTGTACGTGTGCCTCTTGATACACTTTCTTTCGCAAATTATCATAAATATTTTCGTGGACGAATTCTTAGAAGACAATCAGACCCTAGTAAAATTAATGATTTCACTTCTTGGAATAGACAGGGTTGGAGTGCAGCATTTATATCTACAAGTAAATTTGATGTATTTGAAGATGATGTGCTAGCTACACTTGATTCATTTATACAGTATTTATTTCAATCACTCATTGCAAGAGATGCTAGCGTTCAAGAATTGGCATTATTTAAATCACATATGCTAATAAAAGATGGGGATACATATAGATTTCACCATGCTTTTGATATATTTAGAACAAGCAGTGATGCCCAAACACAAGAAACACGACGTGCAGAAAGAAGAAGAAACATAGCCATTGTTGTCTTAGATTATATTTCAAGACTAAGTGAGTTATATACACTAGAAAAGGTACAATAATATGCAAAGAAGAAATTTTATAAAACTATCTATGGCAACAAGTGTGGCAATTCTTTTACCTGACTTCTCTTATGCTTCAAACTTAGATCTGGGGCAAATACAATTTTCATCAGGCATAAACACAACAAATCAAGCACAGACTATTATGGTGTTTTTGTATGGAGGGGCTAGTGAATTAGCCGGAAACCTAAGCAATATCGATGAGATTAAAAATGCATCACAAAGCAATTATGATAGCTACTTTAGAGGTGTCACTCCTACAGCAAATAATTGCTGGCAAGAAGCAGGAGGCACACATATGGAAGCACTTTTAGCAAGTAAAGACATGACTATATTTAGGTCTTGTTATTCTAAAGTACGAGAAAGAACAAAAAACAAGGCCCATGCTCTATGTACAAGCCAAAATCAAAAAGGTTCATTTGACGACGCTAGTGCTGGAATACTCGCAAACTTAGCACATATCCTTGAACATAATGGCGTAGTTAATGAAAATACTATTATGCCCTTTGTCACACTAGAAGGAGAATCAACATTTTATGCAGAGGGTATAAAACCTTTAAATAGCTACCTAAAACCTGTTGGCATGAGCGAAGACCTAGACAACCCTTACAGTAGACGAGTTAGAGACTGGTTCTATTATAACGATGAAGAACGCTCCCGTCTTCCAGAAAGATATTGGGATTCTAATACTCCTGGTGTTTTTGACCCAGCATTAACGAACAACATGGACAGTCTTGCACAACAAACAAACACTACAGGTAAAATAAAAGATGCATTTTCCAAACGAGCCTCTTTAAGTACCTTTATAGATGGTATTTCAAATGCTACTACCCCTGATTTAGCTACAGATGCTTACCCCAGAAATAACCGCTTTGCTCAGAAACTAGAAACATCTATTAAAATACTTGCAGCAAACCCAGATACAAAAGTAGTCACACTTGGTACTGGTGGCTTGGGTGGTTGGGATGACCATAATGAAGCAAGAGATTATGTAGAAAGAATGGAAAGCCTATTTACTTCACTTAAATCTGCCATGGCACACCTCAAAGCACTAAATAAAGACCAAAGCATTAACATCATGGTTTTTGGAGAATTTGGTAGAAATGTAAACCTAAACTCTTCACTAGGTTGGGACCATGGAAATCTACAAAATTTTTATGTATTAGGCGGAAAAGGATACTTTAATCACAAGGGTGTTGTAGGAGAAACTGTACTAGAAAACACAGGCCGAATCAATAGGCTTTACCTTAAACCCAAAGCAAATACCTATGAGTTTGAACCACTAAGCATTGCAGCAACACTTTACAGTATTTACGGCATACAAAACCCAGAAATACTTACGGATGGCAATCCAGTGATTACACCTCTGTTTACATAATTCTATATCTTCACTCTTGCTTCTAAGGCACGTGAGAGTGACAAAATATCTATATTTTCCAACTCTACGCCTGTGGGTACACCTTGGGCTATTTTGGTGAAGTGTATTTCTAACCCTTTTAGCTTATCTTCTATATAAAGTATCATCGTGTCCGTTGCGATGCTTGGTGGAAAAGCAAATATAATCTCATCTACCCCACCTACTGCGTAAAAAAGATGGGCTTCATCCATGTCACGCACTTCACATACCACATAATATACCCCATCGAACTGCCCACTCTCTTCTATGGTCAATATGTCTTTAGCAGACTGCACTATGCAAAGTTTGGTAGAATCACGATATGGGTCGGAACATACGGAGCATAGTTCATCTTCACTCATGTTGTTGCATTTTGAACATTTTTCTATGGTATTGATGGCAGTCTCTAGGGCATGAGCCAGCTTCATCGCAGAAAACCCATCCACCATAACTGCATTATATGCCATACGAATAGCAGATTTTTTACCAATAGATGGAAAAGATTGAAAAGCAACTACTAAGTTTTCAAAGGCTTCTATCTTGTAATTTTTCATAAGATGTCTAATCTCTCATATAATCAGAAGCCTTAGAATATTCGACTACAGACTTTATAAATGTTACAACTTTTTGATGCTCAGGATGACAATCATATGCATCCAAGCCCTCTTTGCTCTCAAATACGGATATGATACTCAAATCCATAGCTCTTTTGGACTGTACAAAGTTCACACCAACGTCTATACTTCTAAGGCTAGGGATAGCTCCTGTAAGATTTTCGAGCATTTGTTTGGCCTGAATAATGTTGGCTTTTTTGTTTTCTTCTTTAAATTTAAACATGACTATATGAACAAGCATTTTTGACCTTTAGATATATTTTTTTGATTATATCAAGTTTGGGTTATATTATGGTAGAATTCGCGAAATTATCCTTTTTTTAGTGGAGAAAACCTTATGACAGAATTGTGTTACTATGAAGTCCTTGAAGTCAGAAAAACAGCTTCAGGTGCTGAGCTCAAAAAAGCCTACCGTAAATTAGCAATGAAATACCATCCAGACCGAAACCCAGACGACAAAGAAGCAGAAGATAGCTTCAAAGTAGTCAATGAAGCCTATCAGGTGCTATCTAGTGAAGAAAAACGTACTGTTTATGACCGTTATGGCAAAGCAGGACTAGAGGGTCAAGGTGCTGGACGTGGTGGTTTTGGAGGTTCAAATATGGACGATGTCATGGACATGTTTAACTCTATGTTTGGTGGAGGTGGAGGTGGTTTTGGCTCCCGTCAATCACGTCGCGACCCTAGCCAAAAGTATGCACTAGATTTTGAGATAGAATTAAAACTTGAATTTCACGAAGCTGTGTTTGGGTGCAAAAAAGAAGTCGACATGACTTATAAGGTATCATGTGAACCATGTGATGGCACGGGTGCAAAAGATGCGAAACTAGAGTCTTGTAGTACATGTGGTGGACAAGGTCAAGTCCTTATGCGTCAAGGACCTATGCAATTTGCACAGACCTGCCCCAAATGTCAAGGGCAAGGGCAAAGCGTCAAAGAAGATTGTGCTAGCTGTGCTGGCAAAGGTTACCATACAGAAGATGACACCGTCACAGTTACAGTCCCCGCTGGTGTCGATACAGGCAATCGCCTAAGAGCTCCAAACTATGGTAACGAAGGCAGAAATAGCCAACGAGGAGATCTCTACTTTACTTTTGTTGTAAAAGAAGATGAAAATTTTGTACGTAATGGTAATGACATCTACATAGAAGTTCCTGTCTTCTTTACCCAGTCTCTACTAGGAGAAACTATATCTATACCTACCCTTGACGGGGAACTTGACCTAAAACTAAACAAAGGCACCACAGACAAAGAACAGTACGTCTTCCCTGGTGAAGGTGTGGCTGATGTACATTCAGGAGAAAAAGGTCGTCTCATCGCACAGATACAACTTATGCTCCCTAAAAAACTAAATGATGCACAAACAGAACTGCTAGAAGAACTGCAAGAGAATTTTGGAGTAGAAAGCCGCCCCCACAAAAGCACTTTTGATGCAGCTTTTGACAGGGTAAGGGGTTGGCTTAAAGGCTAAATCTACTGCACCTTTTGCTGCAGTACTACTTTGCTCGGCGTATCTACGATGTCGCCCTTATCTTTTCTTTTATCGTAGGCTATCACGTATACCTCGTCCCCAGATTTCAAGTAATTATGTTTTCCGAAGTCTGTGTATGCTGTTGCACCTATAGATACAAGAACTTGCTTAGGATAAGCACAGGACTCAATATGCTGGGCTATGTTTTCTAGTGGGTCAACATCTTCTTGGGTATTCATTTTTCCTATAAGCCATGTTGTTAGTTTGCTATAAAAATATGCGTACCCAAGTACTGGTGCATCTACGCCATACGCATGCAAAATACCCTCACGCCTCACAAAAGAGCATATACGATAGTTGTCCATTACCCCACCCTCTTCAAACTTATCTATCTCTATCCATTTATTGCCTATGCCTTTAGAGTTAATACCCCAAGACTTCTTTTGAGAAATCTTTTTTGCCCCTTCTTTACGTATAGTACAGTCATTAAATGTGGTAAATTTTCTTGCAAATAACTCTATAACATTTTTATCATCATCATACAGAATGTCAAACAGCAAAGCTATCTCTGGCTCCACTTGTGCATTGGCTTGGTATATAGGCAACTGAAGTGTATCTGTACCTATGGAGTATAGACCTAGAAAAGAGTCCGAATTTGGAAGATAAAAAGGAAATATCCCCTTAGGTGCATTGGCTTCTTGTACCACTACATCTTCAAAATCCTTAAGTTCACCTGCTTGTTCTAGATGATCTGCAAAGTTACCTGCAACACCTAAGCATAGTACATCTTTTACATTCATGGGCATTTTATGGATATTCCTTCGTTATTGGTTATCATAGAAGTATATCCTAGTATGATGAGTATGTGTTTTGAGAATTTTAGGGAGATATATGAGGAGTATATACTGCCAAGAAGCAGCATATAAATGGTATTACTTAGTTTCCTGCTACTGCATCTTTAAGTGTTTTACCTATTTTAAATTTAGGTGCAGTGTGAGCTTCTTTTGTATATGTCTTATCTGTACCTGGTACTTTACCAGATTTAGTTGCTACTTCTACAGTTGAAAATGTACCAAAACCTACTAGAGATACTGATTCTTTTTTAACAAGTGCTTCTGTTACTGAAGAGATAAATGCTTTTACCGCTCTCTCTGCTGCTACTTTACTATCATACTCACCATTTTTTTGTATTAATTCTACGAAATCTGATTTTGTCATTCTTCTTCCTTGTTTTTAAGATGCAGTTATTATAGCACAAGATATGATTAAGTCAAGCTAAAAGATGTCAAAAGTCCTATTTAGCGTGATTTTAATACAAAAAATTATATTTTGATAATTATTAATAATAAAATATCATGCTTAATTAGGATTAGAATAAATTTGAATGATTATTTATAAAGATGGTGCGCACGAGAGGATTTGAACCTCCACGCCGCGAAGCACAAGCCCCTCAAGCCTGCGTGTCTACCGTTCCACCACGTGCGCATGTATTTGAAAAGACGTATCTAAAGCAAAAAAGCTTCATCTACTACGCTAACGCTGTGTTTTCTTCAGCAGAAAGCTCATGTGACTAATCACATTAGATAACCAATACTTTTATAGTTGTATCAAAACTTAAAACTGAGGGATAAAAACTGTGATGCTATGATAGCCACCACAAGTTTTTATATAGTCTTTATGCTGCTGTAACGAATGGGTTAGCATAAAGTGCGATAAGAGAAATAACAAGTGTATAGATAACTTGTGCTTCAATCATTGCTAATGCTATAAACATTGTAGTCATTAGTTTAGCACCAAGACCTGGGTTTCTAGCAGTACCTGCAATAGTAGCAGCCGCTGTATGACCCATACCGATAGCTCCTCCAAGAGCAGCAAGACCAAGACCCACACCAGCAGCAATAACTGAGTATGCTTTAATCATAGATTGACCATCTACCGTATCACCAGCAAATGCAACGGCACCTAGTGCCAAGAAAAGTAAGAAAAACTTTTTCATTTTATATCCTTAAATTTTATAGGTTTAAAGTCCCATTCGACTATTTATTGGAGTCTGTTCGGATAGCGTAAATAGTGTTCCCACTACCAACAACTACATAAATGTATGTTGTTTCCCTACTAAATCACTTTTTATAAACGCAACATTGTAGCAAAATATGAGTTAATTTACCCTTGTATCTACTTCTAGTTTTATGTTTTCTGGGTCCATCATCTTTTCTAAATTTGCATTTGCAAATACTTTTTGAAGCAATGCTCCCTTGTCTAAATCAAGTGGCTCAAAACTATGGTCTTCTAACAGTTCTGCAAATTCAAAAATCTCTTTTGTAATGTCAAACTTTCCCTCATTTACGCGTAGCTTTTTAAAGTGATTTAAAATCACTTGCATTCCTTCATTTTCGCTCTCTTCTATCTCATGATAAGCAAAAGCAATCACATACACCCCTGCATGGTAAGCAGACTCTACGAAGTTTTTTATTCTTCTTACTTCTATCTTTGATGTAGGGAAATTTTTTAAATTTATAAGCACTAGATGATAAGTCTCTTTAAGTCTTGACTTTTGATTGTGCTCTGTGATGCTTGGTCTATTGCAACACAGCAAATCATTATGTCTAGAAATAATCATTTTTTCTAAATTCTCAAAAAGTCTTGTCATCATGTCATTATTGTATGCAGTTTGATAAAGTTCTACATTTTGCAAAGGTGAGAGTGAGTAAAACTTCTTTTTGCCAAAATCAAACATATCTACTTTCAAAGAACCATTAGGCATAGTAGCAAGTAGCTCCAGACAAAGACTCTCCAACAAAGCATCTACCTTAGCTTCTGATACCTTGTCATACAGCAAACAAAATCCGCCATCATTCGTAGCTGTATACAAAGGAATACTTTCCTTTGCATTGCATAGGTTTCCTAAGTTAAATCCCCAAGGAAATGCATATTTTTCGTCTTTTACTGTCATGTCTTCTCTGCTCACTTATATATTATGCTAAAAATTCAGGTGTTGCTAGTTCTACTTTTTTACCATTTTGTTCCATTACGATTACAGTGATGCTGTCTCCCTCTGTATAACGTTCTAGTAGATTGCTGACACGTTCTTTAGCTACCTTGGAGATATGTAGTAAAGCATCAAAGCCATCTGGCATTTCCACAAAAAGTCCGAAATCAACTATACGTTTTACTTTGCCATCATACGATTTGCCTACTTCGTATTCCATCTGTTTATGTACAGGGCTTGAAGCAATTTTTTCTATATGTGCTTTGGCAGCTGCCACCTTATCTTTGTCCTCACCAGATACTTTGACGCCACCTACATCACGGTCTAGGTCAATGCTTACTTCAAATTTCTCGATGATTTCACGTATCGTAGCCCCTGCTTTACCTATAATATCAACTATTTTAGATGGGTGTATCGAGAAGTTTTCTGTACTTGGCAAAGCAGCACTTTGTGCTATATTTTTAGCTGATTCTTCCATAATAGAAAGGATATGGTTTTTACCTTTGCTTGCTTGTTGTAATGCGTCCTTTAGTACTGCCATATCTATGCCACCAAGTTTGATATCCATCTGAAGTGCAGTGATGCCATGTGCAGTGCCTGCAACTTTAAAGTCCATATCTCCATCATGGTCTTCTAGCCCCATAATATCCGTAAGAACCACATACCGAGTCCCATCTGTCACAAGCCCCATAGCAATGCCTGCTACCAAGGCAGAAGTTTCTATCTCTGCCCCGCGAAGAGCCAAAGAGCCAGCACAGATAGTAGCCATAGACGAAGAACCATTTGATTCTAAAATCTCAGAAACCATACGTATACTACCATCATAATCTAACGGTAGAGTAGGTTCCATCGCACGCTTACCAAGATTGCCATGCCCAAGCTCTCGTCTTCCTGGAGCACCTATATACTTGGCTTCACCTACGCTATATCCAGGGAAATTATAATGCACCATAAAGCTCTCAGATTGTGAATTTTTCTCAGTGATAAGTTCATACATCTGTGCATCTTTCTTGTCGCCAAGGGTGACCGCAACCAATGCCTGTGTTTGCCCTCTAGTAAACAAGCATGAACCATGTACAGAGGGAAGTAAATTTGTCTCAATACTTATAGGTCTTACCTCATCCAATGCCCTACCATCAGCACGTATATTTTTCTCTAGTATCATCGCCCGTACTACAGTTTTTTTGTAACGCTCCAACACTTTAGAGACTAATTTTTTATCAGCTTTTTGCTCAGGTTCCTTGCCATTAGATTCTAGTGCCTCCAAAATAGCTATGCGAATCTTTTTAAGTTCTGATGAACGTTCTGATTTTGCCATATGTGCAATGGCTTTTTCTACATCAGAGGCATAGTTTCTTTCTATCATTGCATAAAGTGATTCATCTACTTTATCTTCGACCACTGATAAATCCAATGCTTCTCTACTCATAGGAGTAAAAGCATCCACATAAGCGGATGTAGCACTTTCTATAGCTTCAGCTGCCATAGCAATAACATCTACTAGTGCATCTTCAGAAAATTCATTGGCATGTTGCACATTGTTATCTTTACTTGCTAGTGTACGCATCTCTATCATCACAACATCTTTGCCTGAACCCACAACCAATAAATCTAACTCTGAGTTTTCCTGCTGTGAGAGTGTTGGGTTGATAACCAGACTATCTCCCTCTGTACCTATACGCACAGCTGCAATAGAAGTCTGCACAGGAATGTCAGAAACAAACAAGGCAGCACTAGCCGCGTGGAGTGCAGCTACTTGCATATCTACATCTTTATCACTACTCACCACCATGATACTAATCGTTACATTATAATGAAAACCTGTTGGGAATAAAGGTCGCAAAGAACGGTCTACTATACGAGATGTAAGGGTTTCAAAATCACCTGGCTTAGTCTCTCTCTTTATAAATCCTCCAGGGATTTTAGCAGCAGCATATGACTTTTCCATGTACTGCACAGTTAAAGGTAAAAAGTCTTCATCCACTTCTTTTTCATCTATAGCAACAGCTGCTATAAGCACAGCCTTCCCTTGTGAATACATTACTGCACCAGAGGCTTGTTTGGCTACTTTATTAAAAGCATATTTTTCTTTAAGATTATTTACTTCTATTTCAACTATTTGCTCTACGATTTGTTCATTCATTTATTTCACTATCCTTATGGGGTTCTTTTGATTTTTTATTTTCTTGCATTTGTGCCTCTACAATCTCTTCTATCTCATCAAAGGAAAGTGGCTCAAAGTTTTTATAATAGTATTCTATCGAAATATAGTCTTGTATCTTATGAGGGCAAAAGACTCCGTCACAAACAGTCAGTAGATTTTGATACACCGCCTTGTCCAAAATGGGTGTCGCAATATAAATATTTTTGGCTCCACGCGCAATAACAGACTTAAGTGCTACCATCATCGTAAGTCCTGTTTCTATACATTCATCCGCCAAGACGACATACTTCCCTTCCAAGGACACCAAATCCTTGCCTTTGCGATATTTGTACACATAAGAAAGTACTTCTTCCTCATATTTACGCTTAGCTTCCGCATAAACATAGTCCTCATTTATGCCAAAGGCTTCTGTTAGTGCCTTATGTATCACTACTTCTTCCGTCTCTGATATCATGGCAATGGGAAGTTCGGAGTTATTCGGTGCTAGTATAGCTTCAGTTAGCAGGATATCCATTTGTGCATTTACTTTTTTTGCTACAAGATCAGCAAAGTAAACACCTCCTACGCTTACGCCTATTATGACTGTTTCATTTTGCGTAAGAAGATCCAATGGAAGAGCGTCTATCAGTTGAATAGCCGCGTCTTCTCTGTTTTCAAAATAATATTTACGGTCTAAATCGTTGGGCATGTTCAGCTCCTGGGTATTGCTTTGAGACTTCTTCTTCATCAAAAGTATAACGAAACTCTTCTATATACTTAGTCAAGAGTTTATAGGCATAGTTAATTTGCTCCATATCTTTGCTATCTCCACCCAAATCAGGATGATTTTTTTTTGCCAAAAAATGGTATTGTTTCTTAACGTCTTCTTTGGTAATGAGCCTTGGTAATCCTAAGGTGTCTAAGGCTTTACCTATCTCTTCTTCGGGACTTAGAGCAGCTGGCATTATTGGTTACCTCCTGCATCTACACCGCCAAAAGGTATAAATTGAAAGTTCATAAAATAGACATTATTTTTTGTAAATCCTGCTGGCCTAGGAAGGATATCTTGCCTTACTGAAGCAGCAATGCTCCAGCAGTCACGACGATAAGCTCCACCAAAACGCCACTGCCTACTTGCCCCTCCATCTACATTGTAGGCTAGTCCTCCATTAAATGAAACCCTTTCATTGTAGGTATAGGCAAAAGAAAAATCAACGTCGTTAGCATCAATGATATTGGGAAAGTCTGGTAAAGTTTGCTTATAACTATGTCCCAAGGAAAAATTATAATTTTCTTTAGACAAGTTAATACGCGTAGACGACTCACGTAGCTTATTGAATTCATGAGCATATACAAAGTTGCTATACACACTCCATTGTTTCAAATTATATTGCATTTCATTGCCCATATCTGCCAATTTATCTTTTCTATTTCTATAGTATTTTTGCGAGAAGCGTTGAAAAAACTTTAGATTCATAGCATGGTCATAAAAATACTGACTTAGTGAAAAGTCATATTGTTCTTCAGGTAAACCCACTGCAAAAAGTTCTTTTTGTTCATCTTGCAACAAGCCAAAGTCAACAGGAGATTGTGTTTCTCCTCCTGGTTTAACATAGACTATTGATGGCTGCAGTACATGGACAAAATGTTTATATTTTTTACTCAAGTCTGTAAATAGTTTTACTTTATGGATATTGCTATAATACTCAAATGTATCGTTAGCAAATGTGTCATTGTGAAAAAAATACTTACTATAAAAAAATTCTTCTCCAAGTACCACATTTAAAAAATCATCAAAAAATGAAGTTGTAAATTCTAAAGGGATACGAAGTGCTGCTTGACGCAAGTTTGCACCCTTGCTTCTATCAAAGTTGTTCATCTTCAAATCAATATTATAGGTAAAATTATTGACAAGAAAATGTGTTAGGTATTTGCGAGCGTGTACAGAAGGTAGCATTTGTAATGTCTTGTCTTGATCTACACCTTCTCGCGTATCGATAAAATACCTTGCATTTATACCAAGATAATATTCATCATCGTATGCAAAATAATTCAAACGTGATTCCTGCAAAGGCATAAGTCCAAAATGGTTCAAAGGGTCTCCTTGCAAGTTCAAATAGTCAATATCATTGAGAAAAGTAGAGTTTATATATAAGCCATCTGTGAATCCTTTTGGCATAATTTGAGAAAAAACTCTTGAAGACTCATAATTAAACTCCAAACCATAGTGACTGTCATTTGGAAGTTCTTCTTGGATAATATAACTTTGTTTATTTTTAAAATACCCTGCCCTTATTTCACCTGAAGAATAAGCACTGTCTGCAAAACGAAAGGTAGTATATAATCCTACAGAACGTTTTGTGCGAAGTTGTGGATTAAACTCCATGTCCATAGAGTCTGAAATAGCCCAAAATATAGGCTGTTCGTACAAAAAACCTTCCAGTGAATTATAAGAAAAATCAGGCATTAATGCCCCTGAACTTCTTGTGTTGTTTGTAGAAAAAGCTAAATAGGGTGTATATAAAAAAGGTACATCCAAAAAAGACAATTTAGCATCATATACTTTCATATATCTTTCTTTACTGTCATACACAGCACGGTCAAATTTCATTGTCCATAAAGGATTATCTACTTCACAGGAGGAGAACACACTACTTCCAAAGGTATAGTTAGCATCAAGTTTATGTGCATGCTCTGAAAAAAGCCAAATATCATTTCCGCTTGTAAAAAAAAGTTCTTCAAAACGTATTTCTTTAGCACCTGCATGAATCTCCATATGAGAGGAATGTTCTTTTGTACCTTGATATCCTATCATCTCGATATCACCATCCAGTACCAATAATTTTGTTTCTTTGCCATAAGTAGCATTTGAAGCTTTTATTGCAGAATCATCATAATAAACTACTGCATCTTCTGTAGCTCTCACTGTATCTTTTGTTGAGTGTAAAGTTTTTGCTGTGACCTCTATCTTTCCTTTTTCATTTCCTTTTTCTATCTTTGCCTGAAGATGTATTGCCATTAAGACCATGCATGCAAAAAAAGAAAAAAAAGTTTTACGCATCTACCACTACACAATGAGATAATTTATCGTGCAAAGTCTGCTTTAAAGGTAGAAAAAAGGCTAGCACAAATCCTAAGTAAAAGAATGCCTCAGAGATTATACGAAAAGATGCTCTCATCAATGCTTTTGCTAGTGTTGGTGTTTCTTCCGTATCAAGCTCTACTACTTTTATCTTCATAAAGTATTTGCCCAATGTCGTACCGTTTTGCCATACAAAAAAAGTATGATACAGTACTTTTAATGCAATAATAAGAAATAAATTATCTACAGAAAATTGGTTCATTTCATTTTGAAATACTTCTATAGATTCTGCTGTAATCACCGTAGGTAAATGCGAGGCTATACTTACAAGATGATCGTAAAATATCGCCACAAGTAGTACGGCAATCAGTAAGTCATCTATCACGAATGCTGAAATTCTTTTTTGGGTACTTGCTATAGATAAAGGAGTAATTTCTGACATACAAATCTCCTAAAGTACTTGATAGGCAATGTCTGTACGACAAAGCTTACCTACAAAATGCACTTGACCCACAAGCAAGTAAGCATTTCTTTGTGCTTCTCCTATGCTGTCACCTATACCAACACATATTAGCACACGCCCACCACTTGCATAAAGCTTTCCATCATCACCACGCGTCACACCTGCGTAAGAGATATGTGCATTATTATTTAGCTCATCATGGTAGATATCATCTACTATGATTTCTGTAGCTACAGAACTTGAATAAGGATAATTCTTAGATGCCATCACAACACCTATAGCATGCTTATCATGGAACTCTATTTTTGCATTTTTCAAATCTCCAGTGGCTGCTTTATAAAAAAGTTCAGATGCAGGAGACTTAAGTAAAGGCATAAGTACTTCACATTCTGGGTCACCAAAACGTACATTATACTCCAAGATAATAGGCTCACCATTTACCACCATCACGCCTACAAACAATACACCAGTAAAAGGCATGCCCTCTTCTTTCATACCTTTTAGTGTAGGTTCTATCACTCTTTCATTTAATTTTTTGTAAATCTCATCATTTACTAGTGGTGTAGGTGCGTATGCTCCCATGCCGCCTGTATTTGGTCCCTTGTCACCATTTAGGAGTTTTTTATGGTCTTGTGCTGCTGGCAACACCACATAGTCTTTACCGTCACATATAGCAAAGACAGAAAGCTCATAGCCATCCAAAAACTCTTCTATGACTATACTTGTTCCCGCATCTCCAAAAGAATTTCCACTTAGCATCTCCCCTGCTTCCCTTTTTGCCTCTTCTTTACTTTGAGCGATAATGACACCCTTGCCAGCACAAAGTCCATCTGCTTTTACTACTATAGGGACTGTAAGTGTTTCTATAAATCTATAAGCATCTTGCAAGGAGTCGGTTTCTATGTACGCAGCCGTTGGTACCTTATGACGAGCTAGAAAGTTTTTCATAAATATCTTAGAACCTTCTAGCTGTGCAGCTTTTGCAGAGGGGCCAAAGATAGTTAATCCTCTAGCTTCAAATACATCTACCACGCCCTCTACCAAAGGACCTTCTGGACCCACTATAGTTAAGTCTACACCATTGACTTCAACAAAATCAGCTAACTTGGAGAAATCAGAAATGCTTATGTTTTCCCCCAATGTATCTGTAGCACCATTGCCAGGAGCAAAATAAATCTTCTCTACATTATCATCTTTGCTAAGCGATAGCCCGATAGAATATTCTCTTCCGCCTGCACCTAATATTAGTACGTTCATATGTTTTCTCCAAAAGTGAAATATATAACCAAAATAAAGGGGTTTTTAGTAGTGACGAGAGTTGTGTGTAGAGGGTTTTTCAAAATGCCTAAAAGCGAACTCCTCGTTCGTCAATGTCATTTTGGGAAATCCTATGCGTGCAAATATCGTTACTAATAAATGCCCCGGGTGAGCGTTCTGCTTATAATTAGCCCTAATTGGCCAACGGTGTAGGAGAGAGTCTCTTTTTAGGGGCTGATTTCTCGCTTATTTCTAAACTCAAATGAAAACCTCCACACACCAAGAGACTACATGTCCCACTAAGATTAATGTTGGACTCGATATACAGTCTTCGCATCACCTAGGTTAAATTTATTATAGCCTATTTGGAGTTAGAGGTGAGTAAAATTTGCTTTGCTTTGCTTATACATGAATCAATCAACGGCTCATCTGCTACTTCATATTTTATACCTACAGGCAAATGGTCTTTAGTGGCTTTACCAATAACTACTGCGATATAACTCTCATCCCAGTCAAAATTTTCCAAAAAACATTGTATTGTTGACGGGGAAGTAAAAATGATTATGGCATTTTTTCTGGGTTTGTCATTGCCTGAGTATTTGGTACAAGAAGTTTCATAGATTATTTGCTCTTCTATCTCAATGCCTGCTTTAGATAAAAAAGCTTTAGAATCAAAAGAAACAATTTTTGGACGTAGATATAAAATATTTTTATCTTTAAACTTTGCGATAATGTCTTCACTTAACGCCTTGGCATAAAATGCTGTAGACTGATATAGCACTATCCCTCCTAGGGACTCTATAGTTATGGCCGTAGCTTTTCCTATGGCTAGGCAGGGTATATTTTTCCATTGGGGATTTAAGGCTTCTATAGAAACGACAGCTTGCTTGGAAGTAAATAGTAGTACATCAATGCCCCTGAAGTCTATCGGTGTATCTTTCAGTAAAAAGTCTAGTATAGCTAAATCAATGGTTCCCTCTTTTTTTACAGGGGAAAGGAGATAGATAGGCATTAGTTTTTCTTGTCTTTCTTGATAAAAGTCTCAGCACAAAGTATCTCATAATCTACTTCAATATCATACTGTTTTGCTATTTTAGCCAAGGCAAATGAAAGCACGAAATCACTGACTCTTGTCATAAAAAGCTTGACCTCCACAGATAATGTATCCATAAAGCTAGAAACTAAAGCAATATGTTTTTTGGAAGAACTCTTAATATTCACATATTTTCCTTTTAAAACACTTTTTTATCTCACTTAAGATTTTAGCATAAAATACACCCAATCTCTAGCCCAAGTAACACTATTGATATATCTACATTTATGCTATAGTATTACAAAATAAATTTATTGGGTGAGTACTTTACTTATGGACGATGCAAAAATACAAAACGCTAAGCTAAACGATGCAATTGATAATCTAAACATTTCCCTAGAAGAACGTCTTTCTTATGACAGATTAAGTTTTTACTACCTCTCTTTACCTATTGTACTTATAGGCAATATGCTAGGTGCCTTACTTTTGGCTGCACTTCAAGTTAACTTTGTTGACTCCTATTCCATTAGCGTATGGCTATTGGTTTCCTTCATTATGTTTTTATATCGATTTTATCACTACCGCCTCTTCAAACAAGAAGAGGAAGAAAATAAACTAAAAGATGCTAGTCTATGGCTTGACCGCTACTATACCAATGCTCTTCTTGGTGGTATAGTATGGGGGTCTGCTGCTTTTTTAATGTTTCCTCAGACCGAGCTACTTAATCAGATGCTTGTTTTAGTTTTTTTATTTGCTATGGGTTTTTCGACTATGGGCATCTTGGCATCAAAAAGTGATTTACTACTTACTTATGTATTGGCAACATTCTCTCCTCTTTTATTGCGTCTATTTTTTATGGAAGATGAACTCTATACAAAAATCGCCTATGCACTTCTTGCACTCATGCTTATCATGATAATTACTGCAAACTATTATGGACAAATGATTAATAATTCTCTGCATGACCGTCAACATTTTATGACTATAAAACATACACATGAAAAACTCAAGGAGCGTTTTTTCTCTTTATTTGAACGTGCACCAGTTTCTATCTATTACTACGATAAAAACTTTGAATTGCTAGATGTCAATACACACTATATGCAAATGAATAAACTAGAAAATAAAGCAGAGTTACTCAATAAAAAGCCTCATAGTCTTAATTTTAAAAACGTACTTGCTGAACACCAAAAGGTATTTGAGGGCGAGACAGGCTCTTATCGTGGCCCTTACGCTATCAGTAGTACTGCCAATAGCCCTTACGTTGTACTCTCCACTGTACCTATGATGGACAGTGATGGTAAAGTAGCAGGAGGTGTTGCCATCATCAATGACCTTAGCAATGAAATTACGGCAAAAGAAGAGACGATCAAAAATGCTTACTATGATATACTGACCAATATTCCAAACCGAACTTTACTCATGGATACTCTAAAATATTTCATCAGCGATAAACAAGATCAAGACGAGTATTCCGCACTGCTTTTGATGAATATTGACAACTTTAAAAAGGTCAATGAAATCTATGGATATGATGTGGGAGACAGCCTCCTAAAGCAAGTGGTAAGGCGCATCAAAAATACCGTAGGTCCTAAAGAAACTTTTGCACGCATAGGTGGCAATAAGTTTGCGATTCTTATCCCCTCTTTGCACATCGACAAAACACAGTCCAAAGAGATGACCGAAAAATATATCTTAATGATTAACAATCACTTTGTGCAGCCCCTAAATCTAGCAGGAGAAGAGTACCACTTAAGCTTTAGCATAGGTGTCACACTCTTCAACGACAATGACACGGCATCATCTGATCTCTTTAAGCGTTCAGAGTTAGCCATGTATGAAGCCAAGAAAACGGCTCGCGGGACAAGTCTATTTTACAACCTAGCTATGGATACTTCTATCAAAAAAGATTTGTTGCTAGAAAATGATCTATATAAAGCCATACTAAAAGATGAACTACATATCTATTACCAGCCCCAATTAGACACCCAAACAAATAAAATTATTGGGGCAGAAGCATTGGTGCGATGGAAGCATCCAAGTCAAGGTTTCATATCTCCTTCTAGGTTTATTCCTATTGCTGAAGAAAGTGGTATTGTTATCAAATTAGAAGAATGGATATTCGATAGAGTACTCCAAGAGATTAAGAAACTCAGTGAAGAAGCAGGAGCTTTTCCTCTGCAACATGTTGCCATCAATATTAGCACTATACATTTTTCACAACCACTCTTTGTAGAAAAATTTATGCTTCTGCTCCAAAAACATAAAGTAAAACCAGAGTGGATAGAACTAGAAATCACAGAAAGTGCTGTCATACAAAATATCAATGATACGGTCCAAAAGATAAAAGCATTAAAAACTTTCGGTATTACTTTCTCTATCGATGATTTTGGCACAGGGTATTCTTCACTTTCTTACCTCAAAGAACTCCCTGTAGATATGATAAAAATAGACCAATATTTTATCATGAACATGCACAAAAACCAAGGAGATGCAATCATCGCAGAAACGATGATCACCATAGGGCATAAATTTAACTTTAAGGTGCTAGCAGAAGGCGTAGAAAATGAAGAAACACTGGTAAATTTAGCAGAGTTAAAATGTGACTTTTATCAAGGTAATTATGCACATAAACCCATGCCGTTTGAACCTTTCTTGCAGCTAATAATGAACGATTAAACTGCAGAAGGTTATCTATAGTACTTTAGTAGCCAAGTCTGATATGCGTGAGGCAAATGCACCCTTGTCTTTAACTTCTATCCCTTCTGAGAGTCTTGCTGTATCTAAAAGTATCCAAGAAACATCTGCAAACAATGCATCATCTTCTAATTTCTCTAGCTTTTTAATCATTTCATGGTCAGGGTTTATCTCTAGAACTAGAGGAGTGTCAGGCATAGCTTGTCCCATTTGAGCAAAGATACCCGCCATTGCTGCCATAGGGTCATCTACATCTTTAAGCACACAAGATGGGCTTGAGGTTAAACGTGTAGAGACTTTTACGTCTTTTACTTCATCGCCTAGCACTTCTTTTATCTTACCTGTGAGTTCTTTGTACTCTTTGGCTATCTCTTCTTTCTCTTCTTTGGTTTTAGCATCAGGTGCTTCAACAGTTGTGATGTCTTTAAGTTCCCAGTCTTTGTACTTTTCTATCATTGGAGCAACTATACTATCTTCATCTTTGTCATCCATGAGAAGCACTTCGATGTTTGCTTTGTTATAAGCTTCAAGTAGAGGTGAATTTCTTAAGACTTTTTCATCATCTCCTATGAGATAATAAATCTCTTTTGTCTCAGAATTTGCACGAGATACATAAGATTCAAAACTTACAAGCCCCTCTTGTGTTGAAGATTTATACTTGACGATGTCTAAAAGTAACTCTTTATTTACATGATCAACATACACACCCTCTTTCATGAGCTTGTTGTACTGAGATGTAAAACGCTCTTCATCTTCGCCCGTAAGCTTCTTAATGGCTTGTAAGATTTTTTTCACAGAGTTTTGTCTCATGTTCGCTAAGATTTTATTGTCTTGGAGTAACTCACGAGAAACGTTTAGAGGTAAGTCTTCAGAATCCATGATTCCTTTCACGAAACGCAAATACATAGGTAGCAATTCTTTACTATCATCAGTAATAAATACACGCTTAACATAAAGCTTCACACCAGGTGTATAATCTTGTCTATACAAGTCCATAGGTGCAGTTCTAGGAATGTAAAAAAGTGTTGTAAATTCTTGTGAGCCTTCTACCCTGTTGTGCAAGTATT
>CAZNEJ010000010.1:0-20799 GCA_964571975.1 uncultured Sulfurovum sp.
GACCCAAGGGTCGGGGAATTATTCCCGACCAGATTAAAAATGGTGGATGATTATCTACTTAACTATAAGAAAAAATGATAATTTAAGCACCCGTTTTTTTTATTAAGTCGAATATTTTGAGGAAACCCTGATAATATCAAAATAGGTTCTCTTTAGCATATTATGCTATAGTGCAAAAATAAATTACTTAAGGAAAAACCATGGCATACAATGAACTAAATGCAACAGAAAAACACGTCATCTTAGACAAAGGAACAGAGCGTTCTTTTAACGGCAAATACTGGAACCATTACGAAGATGGCGTATACACTTGTCGTCAGTGTAATGCAGAACTCTTCCCCTCAGATGCAAAATTTGACTCTTTTACGGGATGGCCAAGTTTTGATGATGCCTGTGAGGGTGCAGTTGAAGAGATAGCAGATGCAGATGGAAGTCGTATAGAGATAGTCTGTGCTGAGTGCAAAGGTCATTTGGGGCATGTATTTAAAGGTGAAGAGATAACAGACAAAAGTACACGTCACTGCGTGAACTCTATATCTTTAGATTTTAAAGAAAAGTAAATCTCAAAATAGAATTACTTTTTATTTATCCCTTCCAAGTGCCTAGCAAAATCCTCAGGTGGAATAAACCCAGTCAAGGACTCTTGCGGTAAAAATGCATTGTCTTTCCCGAAAAATATGATATTTGGTGTGCCATAAAGCCCATACTTTTTTAGCAATGCTTTATCGTCATCGCTATTGGCTGTTAAATCTATCTTGATGAAAGTAAAGTCTTTGAGCTGTTCTTGCACTTTAGGATGCGGAAAAGTGATTTTATCTAGCTCTACACAAGCCGTACACGAGTCTTTTGTGAAGTCCACTACTACTGGCTTGTCTGAATTTTTTATTTCTTGTTCTAGCCTAGAAATAGAATATCCTAAATATTTTGATGTATCTATAGCTGTCGCTTGCGACTGTATCGCAGTACTAGAAGTAAACTTTTGCAAAGGGCTAAACATAGATTTAGCACCAGACACTGCACCTACAAACAAGACAATGCCGTATATCAAAAATACCATCGCAAGCAATTTGAAGAGCTTCATAGCTCCCTCCCCTGCTTTAGACTCGAACACACCCATGTAAAGAGCAGTCCCTAAAAAGAGTAAAGACCAAAGTATCATTGTAAGTCCACCTGGGAGTATGCGTGAAAGCATAAAGATAGCAAGACCTAACATCATCACACCAAAGACTTGTGATACTGCAGTCATCCAACCACCAGGCTTAGGCATGAACTTGCCAGCACCTAAACCTACGAGAAGTAGAGGCATACCCATGCCCATACTCATCACAAAAAGTGCAAGTCCTCCAAGTAAGGCATCACCTGTTTGAGAGATAAATATGACAGCACCAGAGATAGGAGCAGCTGTACAAGGTCCTACTATGAGGGCTGAGAGTCCTCCCATAATAGCAGTTCCCAAGATGCCTTTGTCTTGAGCATCATCAGAGGCTTTACTTAACTTAGATTGCCAAGAAGCAGGAAGCCCTATCTCATAGTATCCAAAGAGTGAGAATGCCAATGCCACAAATACTCCTGCAAAAATAGTCAAGACCCAAGGATTTTGCATCGCAGTCTGTAAGTCAGCTCCTACTAGCCCTGCTATAAGTCCTATAAACGTATAAGTAAGTGCCATTGCTAACACATAGACCAATGACGTAAAGAAAGCCTGTGCTACATTTGGCTTATCTTTTCTTGCTTGTTGAGAGATGATAATAGAAGATAAGATAGGAATCATAGGAAAGATACAAGGAGTTAGTGAGAGCAATAGTCCAAAAATAAAGAACAAAAAGAGAACAAACATTGAGCTTTCATTGACTAAAACATCTACAATCTTGCCTGCATTTCCTTCTTTGGCTAATGCAGCAATCTTATCCCATGCACCAAGCTCTTCACCTTTGAAACTAAATGTTTTGACTATAGGCTGATAACAAATGCCTTTATTTGAGCATCCTAAGAACTCTATCTCTAGGGTATAATCACCTTTCACTTTAGAGGTGATGTCTTCAACGGGGATATTGACAAGTATTTCTTTTTCAAAAACCATATCTCCATCGTATTTGTGTGAAGCAGGTTTTTTGACATCTAGTTCAACCAATATGGGCGAAACAATCCTATAGTTTAGTGTATCGTTATCATACACATGAATATCCTCAGCTATGCTAATCTTGGTTTGTATCATGCCATCTTTTAGCACCGCAGAAGCAGAAAAAGCCTCATCTGGAGATAAAAACTTTTGTTTTTGAAGTGCAGAACCAAAACCTCCGAAAACTAAAGTTGAAAAAAGCATGCTTGTCAGCAGTAACATTTTGAGTATATTTTTCATTTCTATCCTTATCTAGTCAAACTTTTATAGTATTGTATTGTACTATTTGTGTATAGGCTGTGTAATTTTAACAAAAGATATTTAACAAAGGTTGAAAATGATAAACCATCTCAAAAATGAATCCTCTCCCTACTTGCAACAACACGCAGACAATCCAGTAGATTGGTATCCTTGGGGGGATGAAGCCTTTGCTAAAGCACTTGAAGAACATAAGCCTGTATTTCTCTCTATAGGCTATAGTTCTTGCCACTGGTGTCACGTTATGGAACATGAGTCTTTTGAGGACAAAGCCACAGCAAAGATACTCAATGAACATTTCGTTTCCATCAAGGTAGACCGTGAAGAACGCCCCGATATAGACAAACACTTTCAGGCTGTCTATCAGCTCATGAATGGACGTGGTGGAGGTTGGCCTACTTCTATATTCCTCACAGAAGATTTAAAGCCTTTTTATTCTGCTACTTACATACCAGATGAACCAAAGTACGGCATGATGAGCTTTATTTCACTACTTGAAGTCATTTCGGACAAATATAAGAATGAAAAGTCTGTTCTTGTATCCGAAGCAGACAAAATCTTACAACACCTCAACCCAAAAGTTGACAAAATACAAGCAACCAAGCTTGACAACAGCATCATAAATAGAGTACTAGAGCAGGCCAAATCACTCTTTGACTCTGAACACGGCGGTTTCAATAAAGCACCCAAGTTCCCCCAAGCTTCCATACTTGACCTACTGCTTGACCTTTACAAGATAACAGGAAACAAAGAAGCTCTCAATATGGCTGCGTTTTCACTTTCTGCTATGGCAAAAGGTGGGCTTAGAGACTTAGTAGAAGGTGGTTTTTGTCGTTACTCTACTGACAATGAATGGCTAGTGCCTCACTTTGAGAAGATGACTTATGATAATGCTCTACTCTCAGACGTGTACCTCAAAGCCTACCATGCAACTGGACATGACTTTTATAAAGAAGTAGCATTTGAAACCTTAGATTTCATGCTTGAAAAGATGAGCGAAGAGCATCTCTTTTACTCTGCAAGCGACGCAGACACAGAAGGCGAAGAGGGGAAATATTTTGTCTATACCTATGAAAAAGTCTTACGTTCTTTTAAAAAAGAAGGCATACCCAGTAAAGTGCACGAGAAACTAGCCAAAGCTCTGCACATTAGCAAACACGGGAACTTTGAGGGAAAAAATATCGTACGCGTGGACGACCCAAAAGCAATTGACATCCCCTACTACAAAGAAGCCCTGAAAGTCTTAGCAAAATGCAGGGAAAAACGTGTACATCCATTCATAGACAAAAAAATCATCGTCTCATGGAATGCCATGATGCTAACTTCGCTTTTTAAAGCAAGCAGGGTAGACAAAAGCTACTTAAAACCCGCCACAAAATCACTTGATGCTCTACTTCAAAGTATGTACCTAGACTCAGAACTCTATCATTCTACACTTCTTGGCAAGAAACCTAAGATAAAAGCATTTTTAGAAGACTACGCTTACCTCTTAGAGGCACTCATAGAAGCTTACACAAGTACACTTAACGAAATATATCTCATCACTGCGACCAAACTAGCCAATAATGCCATAGAGAAGTACTTCGACAAAGGCAGGTGGAAATTCAGCCGTGGAGAGTTTGAAACAGATGCAGATATCCACGATGGCTCTTATCCTTCCTCTGTTGCTACTATGATATCTGCACTTTACAGCATCTCGTCCTTAGTAGATATAGTCTATAAAAAGTTTGTGTTTAAGACCTTGGAGATTTACTCTTTTGATGTCATGCGACAGCCCATCTCCACACCCAAGATGTCCAAGATGGTCATACGATACTTAAAAGACGATGTTATCATCAAAGCCAAAGAAGAGAAGCTACAGCCACACATAAGCGATGTAGATACCTTGCCACATCCTTTTTCCTTACTCAAAAATGATAGCAATGATGGCTTTATGCTATGCAATTCCAACTCTTGTTTTGGACATGAGAAAGATTTTGCTGGGGTGCTTGAAGTTTTAGAGAAGAGGTGACATTTTGTGCGTTATTTATGGATACTTGTACTTTTACTCTTAAGCTGTACTCAAACCCAACATATCTCTCGTACTCAAGTGATTATGGGGACTTTTTGTACTATCATACTTGAAAAAAATGATAGCCAATATATTGATGCAGGTTTTGCCCACCTTAGAAATGTAGAAACCATACTCTCCTCATACCAAAGCGATGCTCTTGTCTCCCAACTTAACACACATCGTACTGTTCTTACAAACAAGATACTACAAGACATTCTAGAAAAGAGCAAAGACTACTTTAGGCAAACCAACGGTTATTTTGACATTAGCATCGGGTCTATCACTAAGAAGCTTTACCGATTTGGAGAAGAAGAAAGGCTACCCACACGTCAAGAAATTGATATAGCCTCTTTAGGTATACACTCCATTGTCCTAGATGAAGCAAATATACGCCTCGAGGGCAATATCACCATAGACCTAGGTGGCATAGGCAAAGGGTATAGTGCAGACTCCTTAAGTGCCTACTATGCAGACATGGGTATAAAAAAAGGGAAGATAGTCCTCTTTGGAGACATACGTTGCCTAGATACTTGCAAAATCGCTGTTCAAAATCCTTTTGAAGAGAAAGGAGCCATTGCTATACTTAACTCCAAAATACAAAACCTCTCCATATCCACTTCAGGTACGTACAGAAGATACATTAAAGACAAAAAGCATCATCACCTCATAAATCCCAAGACAAAGACCCAAGGCAGAAGTTTTGCCTCCGTAACCATAGTTTCACAGGCCAATAACACTCTATGTGATGTCATGGCAACGGCTATTTCTACTATGCCCAAGGATGTCGCCTTGAAGTTTGTAAGGTCTCAAAGTTCTTTTGGGTATCTACTTATAACTCCAGATGGGCAAGAAATACTAGGTAATCTTGAAAGGTTTGTAGACATAAAACGATAACGATTGTCAATTATATTTTACTTTAAGTATATTTTTCATATCATACTGAAAATCATTATCAGTAAGGAGATAATATGTCAGTTCTAGTACTCGGTGGCGACAAGATAGACCCCATACGTAAAGTGCTTATGGAGCTTGGTGTGCTTGATATCATTCATTGGACTGCGAGAAATCAGAAAAATGGTAGAAAAAAAGATAAAGTCATACCTACGAAAGTTAGCATGGTACTCATGCTTACAAACTTTTTAAATCATAATGCTATGAAACACTATAGAGCAGAAGCAAAAGCAAAAGATTTACCCATAGTTTACAGTACTCGTAATGTAGAGTGTGTCAAATCAGAATTTTTGAAAGTGATAGCTGGACTAGATAAAGACTCAGACATCTGTAAGCAATGTCAAAATTATATAAATTGTTACGAAGACAAGGATTAAGCAATGGAAGATTTTTTTATTATACCTCAAAAAAAGATAGAGAATGCATGGAATCCACCAGATAAAAGTTTGGAACTCTTTGTATTGGACTATTGTGAAGAGGTGCTCGATATTCCCCTACATGTTGTTGCAGATGCATCTTATACCTCTGAAGGCATAGAGCTTGATTTGCATAAGCTTGAAAACTGGATGATATCTGAAGATTGGTATATCAATCTTTTTAGACTTTCGAATTATGCGAGAGCTTCATAAATTACAAATAAAGGACACACAATGACTGCCCCACTCATACATACTACACTAGCAAAGATAGACACAAAACATTCACCTATAACAGGTTTTATAGACACGGTACAAATGAATCAAAATTTAAAAGCATCTTTCATGTGCTACATAGATGTAAACCAAAAAGATTCTTATGGGTTTACCGCACTTTACTGGGCAGTTTCGCATCATAATATGCATAATGTAGAATTACTTATGTATTTTGGTTCGACATTGGAGGTCACAAACGGTACAAATGCACTTTTTTATGCCATAGAATGTGACAACCTAGAGGCTCTTAAATATTTTATAAAAGTAGGAGTTGATAAAAATATCACTATAAAAAGTAGCTCTGGAAAGACATATACTTTGCTTGCATACGCACAGAAATTGAAAAGAAAAGTGATTTTAGAATATTTGAAATGATAGTGATTATTACATTTAAGACTAATTAAGCTTACTTTGACTATGATTCCAAGTAAGCAAAACAATTAAAGCAAATATATCAAGATTCAATAACTTGTTTTAGCTAAACCCTTCTTTGAGAAAATCATTTTTGACCTCCTCTCTTGATGACAACTTATCTACTCGATAAAGGGTTTAGCTAAAACAAAAATGGTACAAAATAAAAACCAAGGATACAAAATGACTGCACCACTCAACACACACATACAAAACCAACTCATAGAAATGGTACAAGACAAACTTCTACTAGAGCGGATAACGCTTAACGGCGTAGATGTAGATGTGCGTGACAACGAAGGCAGAAATGCTCTTTACTGGGCCATAACTAGACGAAGCACACACAATGCAAATCTACTTATATCATTTGGCTCCAATCTTATGGTAGACGAGAACAAACATGCGTTATTTCATGCTATAGAGTGTGGACATCACAATATAGTTGTACTTCTTGCTCAAAAAGATTTAGATATCAACATCAGAGATAATATCGGCAAAACAGCCCTTATGTGTGCTGTAGAAGAAGGATCATTTGAAATCGTAAAATTTATAGTGGAGCAAGGTGCTGACCTTTATCTTATGGATGATGAATTACGTATAGCTGAAGATTATGTAAAATTATGTGATTCAGAACTGATACAATCATACTTTAAACATCTCATCTATACAGATATGAACGAAGATACTTGTCATACTCCAACATCCAAATGCAGTGCATAAGACACGAGGGAACGATATGAATTTAGTAGGATTTACAAAATATAACCATGCTTCATATAGAGAGTATCTTCCCTACAATGAGCAACTATCTTCTAGTGTCCACAAAAGAGCCATATTTTTCTCTATGTTCAACGCCTATGTAGAAAAAGATTTGCAGTTTTCAAAATCAGAGATGAAACATACAAGCAGTATAGGGCAAAGCTTTCGAGTTCGGATAATCTCCGAGATTGACATCTCCTGTATAAGGCCATTTGTGGTCAATGTAAAGTCTGGCATACGCATAGATATGGCATCTACATTACTCATCCATGCTTATTTTCTAGGTACGAAAATTGCTTTTCCTATGAAAAAGAAACCGATCTTGCGTATAGGGAAACTCATAAGTCTTATCTATAGTCCTAGCGGACTTTCCCTTATGCTTGACCTTGAAGATATGTTTTTACATCTCGTTTATGAACGCATTAAAAAAGTAAATAAAAATGCCGAAGTGTTACTGCATGAAAACAGCATAGTCATAAAAGACAGCAGAGAATGGGTACCCAACTCTCTCATCATTCCTTCATATAGAAAAATAGAGAAAGACAAACTATACAACGATGAGAATTTTATTAGGCAGATGGACAAGGTAACAAAAAGCATAAGTACTGGAGAATTTACACAAGTATTTTTAGTCTATCCGAAGCATCCAAATTTTAAAAAATATATCAACCTGAAGTTGGCAAATCACAGCAGAAAAATTCCAGAAGCATACACTATAAGGATGATGCCCTACTCTTTCTCATTTTGTGCAAAAGAAACACGGTGTATAAACACGAAGAGGCCAAGAAGCTCTTAACTCTTCTTTAAACCCCAATACCTTAAGTATTTGGGTTTAAAGAGGTGTTACCTCAATTTACAATCTAAAGGAAACAACATGGCTATAGGAATATTTTATGGATCAAATGGTGGGGCAACAGAATTTGTTGCCGAAAAGATAAGAGACGCTCTAGGATTAGAAGCAAACTTGCATGATATCGCAGATACTGAGATGGAAGTATTTGATGAATATACACATATGATTATAGGTTCATCCACTTGGGGTGAAGGAGATTTACAAGACGACTGGGACAAATGTTTTGAAGACTTTGAAAAAGTAGATTTTTCAGGTAAAACTGTAGCATTTTTCGGTCTTGGTGACCAAGAAGGTTATGAGGAAAACTTCCTGGATGCTATGGGTATCTTACATAATGCTGCTGTTAAAAATGGTGCCACTATAGTAGGCAATGGTTGGTCAACAGAAGACTATGAATATGATGAGTCTATAGCAGAAGCAGATGATGATACTTTTATTGGTTTAGGCATAGATGATGACAACCAATTTGACCTAACAGAAGAAAGAATAGCAAAATGGATAGACATCATTAAGCCAAGTATGTCAGCGTAAATCGTGAAATGGGCAAAGCCCATCTTCACCTAAAAGAAAGTCACTAGGACTATCTATTGTTCAATAGATTAGCAATCTCTCTGTCTATCATGTGCAGACCCTTGCCATCAAGACCAATGATTGCCATCTTGTCCAAGATGCCTTTAAACAACGCTTCTTCTTCATGTTGCTCGGCTACATACCACTGTAAAAAGTTAAATGATGCAAAGTCTTTTTCATTTAATGTTAGGTCTGCTAGTTCATTTATCTTACCTGTGATAAACTGCTCATGTTTGTATGTTTTTTCAAACACATCTTTTAGGTTCTTAAACGTATTGTCCGGACCGTCTATCTCAGATACGATAGCCTGTGCTCCTGTTTCGTTTACATAGCCAAAAAGTTTATGCATATGCGTAAGTTCTTCAGCTGAGTGTGCTGCTAGAAATGCTGCAGAACCCTCAAGTCCTTGAGCCTTACACCAAGATGACATTGCTAGGTATAGGTTAGAGGAATAATGCTCTAGGTTGATTTGTTGGTTTAGCTTGTCTAATACATTTTGTTTCAACATGGGTAATCCTTTTTTATTTTGTTGTATCCAAAGTATAGTCCTCTTTTCTTGAATTAATACTTAAAAATGAAATGATAAATATTATCAAAAGTTATAATACTTAATGACTATTGGTATCAATATAAACATTTTACAAATTAGGATTAAAATATGATAATAACTCTCACTTTCAAACTATTTTAATCTTTATCAGATACACTTGTTCTGAAATTAAAATAATTAGGAGAAATTTCATGACAAAACAAATCATAATGACAACACTTATCTTAGGTACTAGCCAAATCATGGCATCAAGTGATACAAACGCTGTAGCAACAGCTACTAAGGCAGCTACAGCAGGAACAGCGTGTTCTACACTTAAAGTTGACTTTACTTTTTATGGCTCGGCTGACAAAAGCTATGTGGTCAAAAAAAATACATTTAAAACAATGACACCTACCTTTACTGCTGACAAACTTGAAGGTGCTACAGTAGAGATAGACTTGCTTTCTATAGACACTTCTGCAGACATGAATAACGGTGCAGCCACATGGCCTGCGGCAATGTCAAAAGTAAGAGATGCCAATACTAGAAATAAATTCTTTAAACTTTTTACAAAAGATATAGGCAAAGCTATGGCAAAAGTGACCAAAGTCAATGCAGACTCAGTAGATGTAGAAATAAGCATGAATGGCATCACTGAAACCATCAACATGACTACAAAAACTGAAGGCGATACAACTGTAGCCACTGGTAAACTAGATGTCAATAAGTTTGCACCAGAAGCATATAAAACTTTTTCTAAAGCGTGTGCAGGCTTTCACAAAGGTGCATCACACTCAGAGTTTGACATTTACTTTACAGTACCTGCAACTTGTAAATAAGTATACTACCTCTTCCTAAGCATGGCATTTTTATAATGCCTGTTTGGACTTAAGCACGCTCTAAAACCCCGCAAAAAATAATTAAACACAATTTTAACCTCACATTTTTTCACTGCATGTAAAATGCTTACTTTCTCCTAGATGTAGATAGAATACCTGGCTAAATAAATTTTATTTAGTTATTATTTATCCTTATTGGCTATGATGTAAAAACCAATCAACAAAGGATATGCATGAGCGATATCATAGCTATGCCATATAAGGCATTACTTTTAGAATTTAAAGACATATTAAAACAAAATAAACTCAAATTTACCAACCAAAGAGAAATCATACTCTATACTCTCTACAACAACGAGAAACACTTTAGCTCTGAAGAACTTTATATGCTCATAAAGCAAGAATACCCAGACCTTAGCGTGGGTATCGCTACAGTATATAGGACACTCACAGTACTTGAAGAAAATGAGCTAGTCTCCTCTATATCACTAGGTGCACAAGGTAAAAAATATGAGATAGCCAATAAGCCTCACCATGACCACATCATCTGTGAAAAGTGTAATGATATTGTCGAATTTGAAAATGACGAGATAGAAGAATTACAACATAGTATTGCCAAAATGAATGGCTTTGTGCTTACCAATCATATCATGCAGCTTTATGGCATATGCAAAAAATGTCAAGAAAATACTGATTAAAAAAGAATGGCGATTAAAAAAGTTTATAGACTTTAAGCATAGCCCACATGCTATAAAGCACAAACCCTAAAGTAGAAATAAGTTTTAAAAGTGCAAAAAAATCACTCTCTTGACCTATAAAAAATCCAGATATATTGGTCAATATCATAAAAATAAAAAGCCATAAAGAAAACCACATATACTTTTTTTGCTCAATTTCTTTTATGATGGCAAAAAAATGTGTCAATACAAATACCAATACACCCATAGCAAAAAGATGTGGACTTACAGTCTCTAGTAGTCCAAAAAATGTTTTAGGTGTATAATACTCTAAAACACCACCTATACTCAATGTTGTATGCAACGTAAACATCCACATACCTGTTGCTAGTAACATTATGGTCATCACAAAAAAGTATTTTATCGGTATGAAGTAATTCATCTTCTTAATATTCCCAAGACTATTGAAGTCACAAGATAAAGCCCAAGCATATGCCACAGTACAAAAAATGCTATCCAAAGTGGTATAAATAGTTCACCATAAGCATATGCCAAAAGTAGAGAAAATGGAGCTAGAATTGCAAAAATAAAAGCCAAGTGAATGACTTTAGATTTTTCTACATTACAGGCTCTAATGTAGACAAGGCTCAAAAGCACTAATGTTATCATGGAAGTAAAAATACCGATATGTACACGTTCTAAAAGTGCATCAAAAAGTATGGGTTCGATAAACTCTTCTTCGTTACCCAGTAGTGTTTCTGTAGCTTGGGTGATACTAAGCCCTATTTGCAAATGATGTAAAAGCAAATCAGAGAGTAAAAAAATCCCTAAAAATAGTACAAAAATGAGTATCAAAATTGCAAGGAACTTGTTATGCGTCAGCTCTTTCGTAATTAAAAACTTCACTCCAATCTTCCTCTCAATCCTAATTTATAAAAAGTATACTTTGCTTGTCTTAAATTATACTGCCCAAACAAGAAGCATTTGTCTGTTATAATGATGATACGGAGTTATTATGAAATTAACCTCATACCCCTTTCTTGACAGTCTTGAACCTGAAGCACTTTCATTTCTCAATACGCATATAAAACCTATTGTTTTACCCAAAAATACTCTTCTATTTTATCAAGGTGATATTTGCGACAACATCTTATGGCTTACTTCAGGTGAAGTCAGACTCTACACACAATCTGACTCCACAGAAGACATCACACTCTATACACTAAAAGCTGGTCAACAGTGCATAGTAAATACAGCTTCATTACTTTCCCAAACCAAGTCAGTAGCCTCAGCAGAAACAACTACAGACATTGAAGGCTACCTCATAGATGCGCAGAGTGTTAAAAAACTAAGCAAAATGTCTGATGTATATCAGAGTTACCTCTTTTCTCTCTATCAAATCCGTTTTGAAGAACTAACAACATTGATCAATGACATCAAGTTTAAACGTTTAAGTACACGCATAATAGAGTGGCTAAACAAAAAGCCCGATGCCATGATAAAAACAACCCATGAAGAACTAGCTTCCAAACTGGGTTCTTCGCGTGTTGTCATAAGCCGACTTCTAAAAGAGCTGGAGGACAAAGGTGTATTGGTTCTTCACAGAGGGAAGATAGAACGCCTTTAGTGCATAGACTACACACACTTTTTGCTATTATCTCAATATATCAAAACATAAGGATGTTAATCATGAAAAAATTACTACTACTTTTGGTTCTAGGTTTTACCTTCAGTGTAGGACTGTTAGCAAAGTCACAGATTATTGTCTTTGGTGCAGGGTGTTTTTGGGGCGTGGAGAAATACTTTGAAAACTTAGAAGGTGTCAAACGTGCAACCTCAGGATATACAGGAGGTAGCTACACAAACCCCAACTACAATACTGTACTAAAGTATAGAAATTCCAATAAAGTCATAAACCATACAGAAGCAGTAAAAGTAATCTACGATGACAATAAAATAAGCACAGAAAAACTCATCAAATCATTTTGGGAACTTCATAATCCCACACAAGGGAACAGACAAGGAAATGACAGGGGAAACAACTATAGGTCTGCCATATATTACAGCACACAAACACAAAAAGAACTAGCTCTTGCTACAAAAAAGATATATCAAAGACTTTTAATCAAAGCAGGGTATGGCTCAATTACCACAGAGATAAAAGCACTCAAAAGATTTTATACAGCAGAGGTGTATCATCAAAACTACCTAGAAAAAAATCCACGTGGGTACTGCCCCAACCACGCAACAGGTGTAAAGTTTGGGAATGAAGAAATAAATATTGAAACCATAATCCCACTTGGAGGCAAAGAGATAATAGTCATAGATGCAGAACATTGTATATTTTGTAAGAAATTCAAAGCTGAGGTAACAGACAAGTATAAAGGAACTATCCCATTAAGGATAACCCATCAAGAAGCACTTAAAGGCTTTACATTAAAGACTAAGATACAAGGCACACCTACCATCGTATTTGTAGAAGACGGCAAAGAAGTATATGCCCATACTGGATACATGGACGAAAAAACATTCTATAAGGCTATGGGTTCTTTTAAACTAGGTGAAGATAGTGAGAGCTATGATGTTGCCTTTAAACAAAAAACAGATGGTAGATTTTGTAAGCAATACAAAGAATTTAAAAATACAGGTGATGGTGTTTTTATAGACAAAATATCAGGTGATGTTTTATTTGATACGCGTGAAAGATTTGATTCTGGAACTGGATGGCTGAGCTTTTTTAAAGCTGTAAAAGGCGCTACTATCCAAAAGGAAGATAACAAATATGCCATGAGACGTGTAGAAATTATTGCTAAAAAGTCAGGGGCTCATTTAGGGCATGTATTTAACGATGCCCCTGGGGGCAAACAGCGTTTTTGCATCAATGCTACAGTCCTAGAATTTGTTTCTAGAAACTCCATGCAGAAGACAAAAAATTTTAAATAACCTAGAGAAACATTATTTTCTTTAAACTCTAAACATTGTAAAGGTATACTGCGTGTAATGAAAGAAAGCTTAAAGATATTCACAGGGGATCTAAAGAACGCATTTAAAGACCTCTTTCCCATCATCGTTGTTGTGGCACTATTTCAAGGACTAATCATCCAAGCTATGCCTGAAAACATAATCTCTATTGCCATTGGACTTTTTATAGTAGCCATTGGGCTTGCATTATTCATTCGTGGTCTTGAACTGGGCATTTTTCCCATAGGTGAGGGTTTAGCAGTAGACTTTGCAAAAAAAGGTTCTACATTTTGGCTTTTGATTTTTGCATTTACCATAGGTTTTTCTACCACAGTAGCAGAACCTGCCCTCATAGCCATTGCCGACAAGGCTGCTATTATATCTGAAGGGCGTATTGATGCATTTTGGCTACGTATGACTGTTGCACTCTCTGTAGGTTTTGCCATTATGCTAGGTACACTTCGTATTTTATTTGGACATCCTATAGCCTATTATATTTTTGTGCTTTATATTTTAGTGGTCACTGTAACATTTTTTGCACCTCCTGAGATTGTTGGCTTGGCTTATGACTCTGGTGGCGTTACTACCTCTACGGTTACTGTACCTTTGGTTGTAGCACTAGGCATCGGCTTGGCTTCTAGTATCAAAGGCAGAAATCCTGCCATGGATGGCTTTGGACTCATCGCCTTTGCTTCACTTACCCCCATGATATTTGTACAACTCTACGGTATCATCGTATATAATTTTGTAGACCTAGATAGCAGCACCCAAGTAGCACAAGGCATCATGAGTGAAGGTGGTAAATCTGTAGCGAGTACCTATATATTTTCAGCCTATGATACTTTTATGGCTCTTGTAGATACCATCAAGGATGTTGCCCCTATCATCATGGTCATATTTTTCTTCCAATATATTATCATTAAAAAACCTGTCTTACACCTACAGAGGGTACTCACAGGCATCACTATGGTCGTTTTAGGGCTCTATGCTTTCATTGTAGGTCTTGAAATGGGACTCTTTCCTATAGGTGAGAGTATTGCCTTTCAACTCACACAAATGGGGAACGATTTACTTGTATATCTTTTTGCCTTTCTTATAGGCTTCTCAACGACTATGGCAGAACCTGCCTTACTTGCTATTGCCATTAAAGCAGAAGACATAAGTGAAGGAAATATAAAACAAAAAATTCTTAGGATTGTCGTGGCACTTGGCGTGGCTGTGGGCATTGCCCTAGGTTCCTTCCGTTTATTATCTGGAGACCCTATCCATTATTATATTGTAGCAATTTATATACTTATCCTCATATTTACCTATTTTGCACCCAAATACATCGTGCCTATAGCCTATGATTCTGGGGGAGTCACCACTTCTACTGTTACTGTGCCCTTAGTTGCAGCACTAGGTTTAGGCTTAGCAGAAAATACACAGGGACTAAACCCTCTCATAGATGGTTTTGGGCTTATCGCTTTTGCTTCTCTTTTTCCTATACTCACCGTTATGGGTTATGGTATATATGCAGAACATTACAGAAAAAAACAATCCCAACTTGAAGGAGAAAAATCATGAAATTTACTGCACTCATAGCAGTCATACAAGACAAAGATGAAGAACTAGCCATAGAAGTAGCCAAAAAACACGGAGCAGGTTCAGTGACCATACTACACGGAAAAAACATAGGCCTTGAAGAAAAAAAGGTCTTTTTTGGACTTACACTAGAAGAAAATGTTTCTGCATTGCTTTTTATCTTACCTCGTAAGCTCTCTATGAAAGTAATGAAAGCTTTACGTGAAGAGTTAGACATAGACAATCCAGAAAATCTAGGCTTTGTGTTTACTATGCCACTAAGTCATGTCGCAGGCCTAGATACTAAAGAATTACACAAGTTTGAAGATGATATTAAATGTATGCTCTAAAATGTGCAAGCACATTGAGCCAAGAGCTGAAGTTCCCAACGGAAATGACCTTTGGGCATGACTCAGAGTAATGAATCTGAATTTTGTTCAGTTAGCGTCCATCCATAATAGTTAAAGGAAAATAAATGTTAGTCCAAGAAGTTATGACCAAAAAAGAAAAACTTATCTCAGTTGAAGCTACAGCTACAACAAGAGAGGTACTCAAGCTTATGCGTACACATGCTGTACGCTCTATAATCGTAGAGAAAACCCATGCTGGTGGAGCTTATGGTTTAGTCACTTTTAAAAATATATTACAAAGCATTGTAGCAGAAGATGGAGATATTGACTTACTCAATGTGTATGACATAGCAGCTATCCCTGCCATGTCCGTCTCTGCACAACTTGATGTAAAATATGCTGCAAGAATGATGGTTCGATCAAGCATCAAACGCCTTTTAGTTATAGACAATAATGAACTTCAAGGTATCCTTACCATGACTGATATTATAGAAATATTGATGGACTCCGTGGAGTAGTTATTTTACGATAGGAAATGTAAGTATAAACGTACTTCCTTCTCCTTTTTCAGACTCTAGTCCTAGTTTTATTTTGTATTGTTTACAGATAGCAAGAACGATGCTTAGTCCTATACCAAAGCCACCACGCTCCTCATTGGCTCTATGGTAACGCCTAAAGATGTCGTCTTGCACACTCTTGTCTATCCCTATGCCTGTATCTTGTACTTTCAAGATATTGTCTTTTAGCGTGATACTTATGCTGTCACCTATGTCTGAGTACTTTATGGCATTGGAGAGTAAGTTATCTATGAGTCTATATGCTGCAGTCGTTGGCATGAAAACCTCTGTAGATTCGAGGATTAAACTTGCTTCCAAACGCTTAGAATCTATAAGCTCTCTAACATATTCTACTCTCTCTTCAACAATACTAGCAAAACAAAGAAGCTCAGATTTCTCTACCCTGCCTTCTAGTCTATAGGTCAATGTAGAGTACATAGTACTAAGCCGTTTGGCTGAAGCTTCAAGACGCTTTATCTTCTTATCTTCTATATTTGTAAGTGTTTGTATGGTCATCAGTATAGCCGAGATAGGAGTGTTTAGTTCATGCGTAGTATCTGATATAAACTTATCTAATGATTCTATCTGTTCTCTTACTGGACGAAGAAAAAGCTTCCCCAAAAAGTACCCTACTACTCCCATAAGTATGAAAGAAAATACCAAGTAAGAGATGATTTTTATACGTAACTTTTGTAGTGTTTTTGCAAGGTTACCTTCTCTTAAAACCACATACCGCACACCAAGGTGTTCACTTTTATCTTCTATGACCACATAACACTTCATATCTTTTACAAAAAATTCTGTGTCAAACTGTGCCACTTCTGCTATCTCTGTGTAGTAAGGTTTTTTATCTTCATCATAATATCCAACTTCAAAACGACAGTGCTTCAAGCCTTTTAAATAGTTTTTTTTACCAAGTACGTCAAATGTATTGTCTTTATCATTCATCGCTTTCATGGCTATGGAGCCAGAGAGCATGCGTGCTTGATACATCATCTCAAACTTGATCGCCGATTTCATAGAAGCTTGATTATTTGCAAAAAACAAGTACCCTATAATACTCAAAAGTATAAATACAGATGCCAAATAGAGTGCCAAAAATCTAAAAAGAGATTTACGCTCATAAGATGTTAAAACGATAACCTTCTCCTTTTATGTTGTCAAAATACTCTTTGTCAAACATTTTTCTTAAGTTTTTGATATACGTACGTATGGTTGCATGTGTAGGCACATTGTCATCACCCCATACGTTTTCTATAATCTCATCACAAGAGATAATTTTTCCTGTATTACGCACGAAATACTCCAGCACCTGTGCTTCTTTTTGTCTTATCTCTATGCTTGCATCTCCCACTATGAGTTGGTGTGCTTTAGGGATAAATTTTATACCATCAAATTCTATCTCTTCTTGTAAGCGATAAATCTTCACTATATGCTCTATGCGTGCATGTAGCTCTTCGAGTTCAAAAGGCTTTTTTAAGTAATCATCCGCACCCAAATCAAAACCTTTTTTCAAATCATCTATCCCCGCCAATGATGTGATATAAATAGCTGGAGTGGTATTTCCAATCTCACGCAAATAAGAAAGTATCTCAAATCCATCTATATTTGGCACATTGACATCAAGCAACAACATATCATAACGATTTGTTCCCATCGCGTCTAAAGCTTTTTCTCCATCAAAAAAACTCTCCACTTCATACCCCTGCTCTTGCAAAAATTCTTCTATGATTTCTTGGAGGATAACATCATCTTCGAGTAACAATATTTTCATTTATGACCTCTATATTTTTATAATCATATTTTAGCATACTCTATGTGTAGCAGGTTACACAAAAGAAAATTCTGCTATACTAGATTCATGATAAAATTAACCATAAAACTCACACTACTTTCATTTTTAATGTCGGGATGCACACAACTTATAACAGCCCCAATATCTATTGCTAGCTCCGTAGTAGGTGCAACTATCGATGTAGCAGGTTCTGCTGTAGGTGCAGTAATTCCTAGTGGCGACTAAGTATTTTTACTACTACTTAAACAGTACACGATAAGCAAAGCTAGTCATGCTGTCTTCAGCAGACTGCTCTCGCAACTGGTTGCTTTGTGGGGTACTTATAGACCTTTTGCATTTCTAAGTTCTGATGTACATTATGCTGTCTTCAGCAGACTGCTCTCGCAACTGGTTGCTTTGTGGGGTACTTATAGACCTTTTGCATTTCTAAGTTCTGATATCTCACTTTCTACCATGCTATCTATCATTCTTATGTAGAGGTCGTTGATTAGGTTTGGTGAAAGGTCTAGTGATATAGCTTGTGCTCGTACTTTTGAGATAACATCAGATATTCTGTCTTCTGCTTTTACTTCATCTATACTTGTTTTAAAATGTGCAATTTGCTTAATATAGTCATTACGCATAGCAATAAGTTTAACAATCTCTTCATCCACATTGTCTATCGCATCTCTTACCTCATCTAGCGTGCTGCATTGTTTTTCTTGCATAGAAGTATCCTTAAGATTTATTAATAATATTATAACCTAAAAGGGATTAATTAGAAGGGAAACCCTCCACACAAGGTGGAGGTATTTTTGGGGACCAAACTGAGTCACTATGACTACTTCAGCACTAAGCTCATACGACTAGTCGCATTACTCTACTTCTGCATCTATAACATCGTACTATCATAGGACGTTTTTTGTGCAAAGCCCAAAAAACTACGCTGACGCTGTATCATCTTCAGCAGATTGCTCATTCAACTTGTTGAATTTATGCCAAAGCAGAGTATTACTCTACTTCTGCATCTATAACATCGTCATCATCTGCTTTTTTAGCTTCAGGGTTCGCATCACCTTTTTCTTTGGCGTACATTGCTTCAGCTAGCTTGTGTGACTTTTCGGTTAAAGTTTTTACTTTTTCTTCTATCTGTTCTTTTGTCGCGGAGTCATCTTTAAGTGTCTCCTCTAAGTCTTTTATGGCTGTTTCGATACCCTCTTTTTCACTTGCATCAAAGTTTTCGCCAAGGTCAGTCAAAGACTTGGTTGTTTGGTGGATGAGTGCATCTGCTTGGTTTCGTACTTCAACCACTGCTTTTCTCTTCTCGTCTTCAGCTTTGTTTGCCTCAGCGTCTTGTACCATCTTTTCTATCTCATCATCAGAAAGCCCCGACGAACCAGTGATTTTTATCTCCTGTGATTTTCCTGTACCTTTGTCAGATGCCGTAACAGTAAGTATACCGTTGGCATCGATGTCAAAGGTTACTTCTATTTGTGGCACGCCACGAGGAGCAGCTGGAACATCTCTAAGCTCAAACATACCTAGTGACTTGTTGTCTTTTGAAAACTCACGTTCACCTTGAAGTACGTGTATGCTTACTGCTGGTTGATTGTCCTCAGCTGTTGAGAATACTTGTGACTTTTTAGCAGGAATTGTTGTTCCCTTTTCTATGACTTTCGTAGTCACTCCACCTAAAGTTTCAATGCCTAGACTAAGTGGTGTAACATCTAGTAAAAGTACATCTTTCACATCACCTGCTAGTACACCACCTTGTATAGCAGCACCAAGGGCAACCACTTCATCTGGGTTTACAGATTTGTTAAGCTCTTTTCCAAAGAATTTTTTCATCTCTTCTTGTACCAATGGGATTCTAGTTGAACCACCTACCATCACGATTTCATTGATGTCTGAAGTGCTAAGGTCAGCATCTTTTAGTACACCTTGTACTGTTTTTATAGTAGAAGCAACAAGGTCAGCGATAAGTGCTTCAAATTTTGCTCTAGTAATCTTCACTATGAGGTGCTTAGGACCAGAAGCATCGGCTGTGATAAACGGAAGATTTATCTCTGTCTCAGTAGCAGATGAAAGCTCTTTTTTTGCTGTCTCTGCTGCATCTTTAACACGCTGAAGTGCCATGACATCTGCTTTTACATCTATGCCTGTATCAGATTTAAATGCATCTGCTACAAAATCTATGATTTTATTGTCAAAGTCATCTCCACCAAGAAATGCGTCTCCGCCTGTTGCTAGTACTTCAACTACACCATCACCAGTTTCTAGTGCAGTTACATCAAATGTACCGCCACCTAGGTCATAGACTACTATTTGTTCTGCATCTTTTTTATCTAGTCCGTAAGCAAGAGCAGCCGATGTTGGCTCGTTAATGATACGAAGTACATTAAGACCTGCGATAGTTCCTGCTTCTTTTGTTGCTTTTCTTTGTGCATCATTGAAGTATGCTGGTACAGTTACTACTGCATCTGTCACAGTCTCACCAAGGTATGCTTCTGCATCTTCTTTCATTTTCATGAGTACTTTTGCAGATATTTCTTGAGGTGTATACGTCTTACCTGCTACCTCTATGGCACACGCACCTGAACGGTCAACTATCTTATATGGTAGTTTAGATTTCGCTTCTTTAGCGTTATCTTCATTCATCATAAGACCCATAATTCTCTTAATAGAGTAGATGGTATTTTCAGGGTTAGTGATGGCCTGTCTTTTTGCAGATTCACCTACTAAAATCTCACCTTTATCTGTAAATGCTACTATAGAAGGTGTTGTATTTTTACCCTCTTTGTTAGCGATAATCTTTGCTTCGCCATTTTCATACACTGCCATTGCAGAGTTTGTAGTTCCTAAATCTATTCCTAATACTTT